>NZ_JBEXDB010000038.1:0-32384 GCF_040605575.1 Streptomyces sp. NPDC005566
ACCCGACCCAGACCCCACACCGCCGCCAGACCCGGATCACCGAGCCGATCCGAACCACCCACCGACACCGCACCCCGCGTCAACACCCACAAAGGTGCCGGAACCTCACCCAGCCCCTGCACGACAGCCAGCGTCTCCGCCACCCCGGAAGCCACCAACACCACACCGGCCAAGCCGGGTAGCCCCGACACCTCCTCCACCGGAACACGCACCACCGTCGCACCCGCAGCCTCCAACGCCGCGGACACATCAGCGTCCGGCGAACCGGCCACCGCCCAGACACCCGACAGCGTCGCCGACGACATCCCCGTCAGCGGCTTCCACGTAATCCGGTAGCGCCACGAGTCGAGCGTGGAACGCTCTTGGTGACGCTGCCTCCAAGCGGACAGCGCCGGCAACGCCGACTCCAGACCCGCAAGTTCCTGCAGATCCTCACGCTCGACCGCATCCCAGAACGCCGAGTCCATGCCATCTCCGGCGGCCGACCTCGCCGACGGCTCCGGCCAGTACCGTTCACGCTGGAAGGCGTAGGTGGGAAGCGGCACCACTCGGCCGCCCCAGCCGTTGAACACGCCGGGCCAGTCGATGTCGGTTCCGGTGGTCCATAGGCGGCTGATGGCGGTGAGTGCGGTGTCGGTTTCGTCGCGGTCCTTGCGGAGGGCCGGTGCGAAGAGCATGTCGTCGGCGGTGGCCTGGGCCATGCCGGACAGGACACCGTCCGGGCCGAGTTCCAGGCAGGTCGTCACGCCCATGGCCGCGAGGGAGGCGACACCGTCGGCGAAGCGGACCGTCCGGCGGACCTGGTCCAGCCAGTACTCCGGCTGCTGCATGACACCGGGTTCCGCGATTGCTCCGGTCAGGTTCGAGACCACCGGAATGTGAGCGGGGCGGAACGTCAACCCGCCCACCACGTCGGCGAATTCGGCCAGCATCGGTTCCATGAGGGTGGAGTGGAACGCGTGCGACACCGACAGGACACTGACCCGCAGGCCGCGCTCCGCGCACTGCGTCGCGTAGCGCTCAATCGTGTCCACGTCACCCGACAGAACAACGGAGTGGGGGCCGTTGACCGCGGCGAGATCCAGGCCGGAGTCGGCGACGTCGGCTTCGGTGGCCTGGACGGCGAGCATGCCGCCGCCTTCGGGTAGCGCTTGCATGAGGCGGCCGCGTTCGGCGACCAGGACGCACGCGTCGTCCAGGTCGAGGATCCCCGCGACATGCGCTGCGGTGATCTCACCCAGCGAGTGACCCAGGAGTGCGTCCGGGGTGACACCCCACGACTCCACCAGCCGGAACAGGGCGACCTCGAGGGCGAACAGGCCCGCCTGCGCCCACATCGTCCCGTCCAGGTCGACGCCGTCGGTCATGACGTCGCGCAGCGGACGCTCCAGCCGGACGTCGAACCGGGCACACACCGCATCGAAGGCCTCCGCGAACACCGGGAACGCCTCGTACAGGCCCAGCCCCATACCCGGACGCTGCGAACCCTGACCGGTGAACAGGAAGGCTGTCCGGCCCTCGTTTGTCACGCCCGCGGCGAGCACATCCCCGCCGGCGGCGAGGACGACCCGATGTTCCAGACCGGCCCGGGTGGTGGCCAGCGACCAGCCGACGTCCACCGGATCCAGCTCCGGATGCTCGGCCACGTAGGACCGCAGCCGCTCCACCTGTGCCCGCAACGCGTCATCGGACTTCGCCGAAACGGGCCACAGCACCGGAGCCGGAGCCGGAGCAAGCGGCGGCACGTCGGCCGCCGTTTCGGGCTGTGGCGGCGCCTCGAGGATGACGTGCGCATTGGTACCGCTGATGCCGAACGAGGACACGGCCGCCCGGCGGGGCCGATCGGCCTCCGGCCAGGAACGTGCCTCGGTCAGCAGCTCCACAGCACCCGCCGACCAGTCCACCTGGGACGAAGGCTCATCCACATGCAACGTCGCCGGCAGCACACCGTGCCGCATCGCCATCACCATCTTGATCACACCGGCCACGCCCGCGGCCGCCTGGGTATGACCGATGTTCGACTTGATGGAGCCGAGCCAGAGCGGCTCGTCGCCCTCGCCACGGTCCTGGCCATAGGTGGCCAGCAGGGCCTGAGCCTCGATCGGGTCACCCAACCGCGTGCCGGTGCCGTGGGCTTCCACCGCGTCGACATCCGCGACCGTCAGCCGGGCATTCGCCAATGCCTGGCGGATCACCCGCTGCTGCGACGGACCGTTCGGCGCCGTCAGACCATTGCTCGCACCGTCCTGGTTCACCGCACTGCCCCGCACCACCGCCAGCACCTGATGCCCGTTGCGCTCGGCGTCCGACAACCGCTCCACCAGCAGGACACCGACGCCCTCGGACATACCCGTGCCGTCCGCGGCGGCCGCGAACGACTTGCAGCGGCCGTCCGAGGCGAGGCTGCCCTGGCGGTCGAACTCGGTGAAGATGCCAGGCGTCGCCAGGACCGTCACACCGCCGGCGAGGGCCAGCGAGCATTCGCCCGCGCGCAGCGCCTGGACCGCCGAGTGGAGGGCCACCAGCGACGAAGAACACGCCGTGTCGACCGTGATCGCCGGTCCTTCGAGGCCGAAGGCGTACGCGACGCGGCCGGACAGGACACTGCCCGCGTTGCCGGTGCCGAGGAAGGCCTCGACGCCGTCCGGGACGTGGCCCATGCTCGCGGCGTAGTCGTGGTACATCACGCCCGCGTAGACGCCGGTGCGGCTGCCACGCAGAGACGTCGGATCGATGCCTGCGGACTCGAACGTCGCCCAGGCGGTTTCCAGCAGCAACCGCTGCTGCGGGTCCATGGCCAGGGCCTCGCGCGGCGAGATGCCGAACAGGTCGGCGTCGAACCGGTCCGCGTCGTGGACGAACCCTCCGACGGGTGCGAACGGCGCGCCGCGCAGGGCTTCGTCCCAGCCCCGGTCCGCCGGGAACTGGGACATCGCGTCGCCTGCGCCGGCCACCAGTTCCCACAGGTCGTCCGCGGAGGCGACTCCGCCTGGGAGACGGCAGGCCATGCCCACGATCGCGATCGGCTCGTCGGAGGTGCTGACGGTGGTCGGGGACGCGGCGGCCGCCCGGGTTCCGGCGGCCTGGCCGCGCAGGTGCTCGGCGAGGGCGAGTGCGCTGGGGTGGTCGAACACGAGCGTGGCCGGCAGCCGCAGGCCGGTCGCCGCCTGGAGGCGGTTGCGCAGGCGTACGGCGAGGAGGGAGTCGAAGCCGAGGTCCTTGAAGGGGCGACCGGGCTCGACGTCCTGCGGGCCTGCGTGCCCGAGGACCGCGGCGATCTCGGTGCGGACGAGTTCGAGGACGGCTCGGGTCCGTTCGGCTTCCGGGAGTGCGGCCATTCGCCGCGTCCACGTGCCCGCTTCGGCGATGTCGGCGGCGCGGCGCAGTCGGCGGCGGGCCAGGGCGCGGAGCATCGGCGGTGTGTCGCCGTCGACGGTCGCCGCGGTGTTGATCCGGACGGGAAGGACGTGCGGGCGGGTGGAGGCGCGGGCGACATCGAAGAGGGCCATACCGTCCGCGGCGGACAGTGAGCCGGTCAGCTCGGCGGCGCGGGCCGCATCGGCGTCCGCCAGGTGGCCGGTCATGCCGGTCGCCTGCTGCCACAGGCCCCATCCGAGCGAGATGCCCGGCCGGCCCTCGGCGCGGCGCCGGTGGGCCAGGGCGTCCAGGAACGCGTTCGCCGCGGCGTAGCCGGCCTGGCCCGCCGCACCGAACGTGGCGGCGGCGGACGAGTAGAGGACGAACAGGCCCAGGTCCGCGTCCGCCGTGAGTTCGTGGAGGTTGACCGCTCCGTCGGCCTTGGCACGCAGAGCGGTCTCGACGCGCTGCGGGGTCAGCGATTCGATCATGCCGTCGTCGAGCGTCCCGGCCGCGTGGATCACCCCGGTCAGCGGGGCGTCGTGCGGTACAGCGGCCAGTACGTCCGCCAGGGCGGCCCGGTCCGCGATGTCACAGGCCACCACGTCCACCTCGACGTCGGCGTCGCGCAGTGCCTCCGCCAGGCCCGCCGCGCCGGGGGCCTCGGGGCCCTGCCGGCTGAGCAGCAGGAGCCGCTGTATGCCGGGTTCGTCCGCGAGCCGTTGTGCCACGAGACCGCCGAGGACGCCGGTCCCGCCGGTGATCAGCACTGTTCCCCGCAGGCCGCCGGGCTCCGGCACGGCCCGGCGTTCGGCCGGTGTCGTCCGGACGACGCGCGGGACGAGGAGCTCGCCGCCGCGCACGGCCAGTTGTGCCTCACCGTCCGCCACGGCGCGCCTGATCCGTTCCCACGGGGACGGCGCGGCCGGGTCTTCGACGTCGAGCAGGACGAAGCGGCCGGGGTGCTCGGTCTGCGCGGTCCGGGCCAGACCCCATACCGCCGCGGCGGCGGGGTCGGTCGACGCGCCGTCGGTGCCGGTCGCCATGGCGGAGCGGGTCAGCAGCACCAGCGGGTCGGCCTGCTCGCTTTCGCCGCGCAGCCGCTGCTGGATGACGTCCAGCGCCCGGACGGTCAGGGCACGCGCCCGGTCGGCTGCCGAGTCGTGTGCCGGCCCGGACGCGGCGGAGGTGAAGTCTTCGACCTGCCACGACGCGTCGGCGGGCGTGGGGCCGTCGTGGACCGTGGTGTCGTGAGCAGCGGGCAAGGGCTGCCATTCGACGGCGAAGAGCGAGTCGCCGACGGCGGGCCCGGCGTCCCCGGCGTTCCACGGGCGGACGGTCAGCGAGCGGATCCGAGCCAGGGGCGCACCGGTGCCGTCGGCGATCCGGAGCGACACGGAGTCGGGACCTGCCGGGGACAGCCTGGCTCGCAGGACCGTCGCACCGGTGGCCTGGAGCGAGACCCCGGACCATGCGAACGGCACCGGGGTCGCGCTCGGATCCTCGAGGAGCCCGGCGACGCCGAGCACGTGGAGCGCGGCGTCCAGCAGGGCGGGGTGCAGACCGAAGCGGGCGGCGTCGTCACCCGCGGACGCGGGAAGCCGTACCTCGGCGAAGGCGTCGTCTCCGGCGCGCCACGCGCGGCTCAGGCCCTGGAAGGCCGGTCCGTAGCCGTAGCCCGAATCTGCCAGCGCCGGGTAGAACCCGTCGAGGTCGACCGGCGTCGCGCCCGGCGGCGGCCAGGCGGAGAGGTCGAACGCCTCGGCGGCCGGGACGCCGGAGGCCGGGGTGCCGGCGAGCACGCCGTCGGCGTGCAGGACCCAGTCTTCGGCCGCGGAGTCGGCCTGGGCGTGGACGGACACGTCGCGATTGCCGTCCGGGCCGGTCGCGCCGACCCGTACCTGGATGCGCGCACCGCCGGTCGCCGGCAGCAGCAAGGGCTCGTGGAGCGTCAGTTCCAGGACTTCGCCGCAGCCGGCCTCGTGGCCGGCCCTCAGCGCGAGTTCAACGAAAGCGGTTCCGGGGACCACTACGCGGCCGTGGAGCGTGTGGTCCGCCAGCCAGGGCTGCCCCGACACCGACAGCCGACCGGTGAGCACCACGTCGTCGGCGGCAGCCAGGGCGACCGACGCGGACAGCAGCGGATGGTCCGCTCCGACCAGGCCCGCCGCGGCGACGTCCCCGGCGCCGGCGCGGGGACTGAGCCAGTACCGCTGGTGCTGGAACGCATAGGTGGGGAGCTGGACTTGGCGGCCGGTGAGCACCGTGGTCCAGTCGACGTCGACGCCGGCTGCCCATGCCTCGCCGAGGGAAGCCAGGACGCGTCGCATCCCGCCCTCACCACGCCGCAGCGTGCCCAGCACCACCGCCTCCACACCGGCCGCGTCGACGGTCTCCTCGACACCTACCGTGAGGACAGGGTGCGCGCTGACCTCGATGAACGTGCGCATGCCCTGTTCGAGGAGCGACCGGACCGCGGTCTCGAACTCCACCGTCGACCGCAGGTTGTCGAACCAGTACCCGGCATCCAGACCGCCCTCGACAAGGCCACCGGTCAGCGTGGACAGCATCGGAACCGTGCCGACAGCCGGGGACAGCCCGGCCAGATCCGCAAGAATCCGCTCCCGCAGCTCCTCCATCCGCGACGAGTGGGACGCGTAGTCCACCGGGATCCGGCGTGTGCGGATGCCACGCTGATCGCACTCCGCCATGAACGCGTCGAGCGCCTCGTCATCACCGGAGACCACCGTGGAGGACGGGCCGTTCACCGCCGCCACCGACACCCGGTCCGACACCAGGTCCTCGACCGTCTCCCGCCCGACGGCGACCGACACCATGCCCCCGCCGCCGGCCACGGCCACCAGCGCCTTCGACCGCAGCGCCACCACGCGTGCCGCGTCATCCAACGACAACCAGCCCGCCACACACGCCGCAGCGATCTCACCCTGCGAATGACCGACCACCGCGGACGGCACCACACCCGCCGAACGCCACACCTCCGCCAGAGCGACCATCACCGCCCACAACACCGGCTGAATCACGTCCACCCGGTCCACATCACCGTCATGCAGAACAACGTCGGTCAGCGACCAGTCGACGAACGGGGCCAGTGCCGTCTCACACTCGGACAGCCGCTCCCGGAACACCGGCGACGTGTCCCACAACTCCCTCGCCATGCCCACCCACTGCGAACCCTGACCCGGGAACACGAACACCACACCACCAGAAACCACGGTGGCCGAAGAAGCCGTGGACAAGGCGGCCAACAGCTCGTCCCGCCCCTCCCCCACGACCACCGCACGGTGCTCCAGCGCCGCACGCGTCGTCGCCAGCGACCACCCCACATCCACCGGATCCAGGTCCGGACGCTCCGCCACGAACGACCGCAAACGCTCCACCTGCGCCCGCAGCGCCGCCTCGGACTTCGCCGACACCACCCACGCCGACACACCCGCAACGGGAGCAGCCGGAACGGAAGCCTGGGCCGGAGTTCCGGCCGACGCCTGCTCCAGAATCACGTGCGCGTTCGTTCCGGACATCCCGAACGACGACACCGCCGCACGCCGCGGACGATCCGACACAGGCCACGCCCGGGCCTCCGTCAGCAACTCCACCGCACCCGCCGACCAGTCCACCTCCGGCGACGGCTCATCCACATGCAACGTCGCAGGCAGCACACCGTGCCGCAACGCCATCACCATCTTGATCACACCCGCGACACCCGCAGCCGCCTGCGTATGACCGATGTTCGACTTCACCGACCCCAGCCACAACGGCTCGTCGGAGTCGCCCCGCTCCTGGCCGTACGTCGCCAGCAACGCCTGCGCCTCGATCGGATCACCCAGACGCGTCCCCGTCCCGTGCGCCTCCACCACATCGACGTCCGCAACCGTCAGCCGGGCATTCGCCAACGCCTGACGGATGACCCGCTGCTGCGACGGGCCGTTCGGCGCTGTCAGACCGTTCGACGCACCGTCCTGGTTGATGGCACTGCCACGTACCACCGCGAGCACCTGATGCCCGTTGCGTTCGGCGTCCGACAACCGCTCCAGGACCAGTACGCCGACACCCTCGGCCCAGCCGGTTCCGTCGGCGGCAGCGGCGAACGCCTTGCAGCGCCCGTCGTCGGCCACACCGCCCAGCACCTGGAACTCGGTGAAGATGTCCGGCGTCGTCATGACGGTGACCCCGCCCGCGACGGCCAGTTCGCACTCCCCCGCGCGCAGCGCCTGCGCCGCCAGATGCAGCGCCACCAACGACGACGAACACGCCGTGTCCACCGTCACCGCAGGACCTTCGAGCCCGAACGTGTAGGAGACGCGGCCGGAGATGACGCTGGTGGCCGAGCCGGAGACGACGTGTCCCCTGACCTCGGGCGGGAGATCGGCGCTGACGCCGTAGTGGCTGGAGCCGGCGCCGAGGAACACTCCGGCCGGTCTGCCCCACAGGGTCGAGGAGTCGATACCGGCGTCCTCGAAGGCCTCCCAGACCGCTTCCAGGGCCAGGCGCTGCTGCGGGTCCATCGCCAGGGCCTCATGAGGGCTGATCCCGAACAGGCCGGCGTCGAACCGGGTCGCGGTGCCGAGGAAGCCGCCGCGCAGGGCGAAGCGGGCGTCGGCGAGACCTGACTCCCAGCCGCGGTCGGCGGGGAACGAGGTCATCGCGTCGGTACCGCCGACGAGGAGCTGCCAGAACCGGTCGGCGCTGTCCGCGGCGCCGGGGTACCGGCAGCTCATGCCGACGATGGCGATGGGGTCGTCGGCGGGCGCCGGCTGCGCCGGTGCCTTCGGCGGCGCGGCGGTCATGCTGCCGACGAGCTCTCCCAGCAGGTACTCGGCGAGCGGGGCGGGCGCCGGGTGGTCGAAGACGAGAGTGGCCGGTAGCCGCAGGCCGGTCTCGGCGGCGAGGCGGTTGCGGAGTTCGACGGAGGTGAGCGAGTCGAAGCCGAGGTCCTTGAAGGCGCGGCGTGGTTCGACCGTGTCGGCGGAAGCGTGGCCGAGGACCAGGGCGACCTGGGTCCGTATGACGTCGACGACGGTCGCGATCCGCTCGTCGCGCGGGAGCCCGGCGAGGCGGTGGGCGAGGGACGAGGCGTCGGTGGCGCGGTCGCTGACCGCCCGTCGAGGTGCGGGGCCCGCCAGTGCGGCCAGGATCGGCGGGACGGGCGCGGCCGAGTTCAGGGCGGCGACGTCCAGGTTGGCCGGGACGATGTGCGAGCGGTGCGTGGTACCGGCCTCGTCGAACAGGGCCAGGCCCTGGGCGGCCTGAAGCGGCGCGCCGAGGCGGGTGGCCCGCGCCAGGTCGACGTCGGTCATCCGGCCGGTGACGCCGCTGTCCTCGGCCCACAGGCCCCAGGCGAGTGATACCGCGGGCAGCCCGTGGGCGCGCCGGTGCCGGGCCAGGGCGTCCAGGAAGCTGTTGGCGGCGGCGTAGCCGCCTTGGCCGGCCGGTCCGAGTTGCGCGGCCACGGAGGAGTAGAGAACGAAGGCGGTCAGGTCGTGTCCGGCTGTCAGCTCGTGCAGGTTGACGGCGGCGTCGACCTTGGGCCGCAGGACGTCGCGCAGCCGCCCGCTGTCGAGTGTCTCGAGGACTCCGTCCTCGGCGACTCCCGCGGCGTGGACCACGGCGGTGAGCGGGTGGGCGGCCGGGATGCCGGCGAGCGCCGCGCCGAGGGCCGCGCGGTCGGCGGCGTCGACGGCCAGGACCGTGGCGTGGGCGCCGAGCCCTTCGAGGTCTGCAACGAGTTCGGTCGCGCCTGGCGTGGCGGGGCCGCGACGGCCGAGCAGCAGGAGGTGCCGGATTCCGTGCTCGGTGACGAGGTGGCGGGCCAGAAGTCCGCCGAGGGCACCGGTGCCGCCGGTGATCAGTACGGTGCCGTCGGGGTCCGGTGCCGTGGGGACGGTGACGACGTTCTTGCCGATGTGGCGGGCCTGGCTGATGTGCCGGAACGCGGAGGGCGTGTCACGGATGTCCCAGACCGTCGCCGGGGGCAGTCGGAGAGCTCCGTGCTCGAAGAGGGCGAGGATCTCCGTCAGGATCTCGCCGAGCCGTTGCGGGCCGGCTTCGGAGGGGTCGAAGGAGCGGTAGCGGACACCGGGGTGGGCGGCGTCGACCTGGCGGGGGTCCCGCAGGTCGGCCTTGCCCATCTCGGCGAGCCGGCCTCCGGAGGTGAGCAGGCGCAGGGAGGCGTCGAGGATGTCGCCGGTGAGCGAGTTGAGGACGATGTCGACGCCGCGCCCGCCGGTGGCGCTCCGGAACCTGGCTTCGAAGTCGGTGGTGCGGGAGGACGCGATGTGTTCGTCGTCGAGACCGGCCTGGCGCAGGGCATCCCATTTGGCGGGGCTCGCGGTGCCGAAGACCTCGAGTCGGAGGTGCCGGGCGAGCTGGACGGCGGCGGTGCCGACGCCGCCGGTCGCGGCGTGGATCAGAACCGATTCACCGGGCTGGGCGCCCGCGACGTCGACGAGTCCGTAGAACGCGGTGACGAAGGCGACGGGCACGGTGGCGGCCTGGCTGAACGACCAGCCCTGCGGAATACGGGCGAGCTGGGCCCGCGGGGCGGTGGCGAGACTGCCGAGACCGGCGGGAACGAGGCCGAAGACGCGGTCTCCGGGGGCCAGGTCGGTGACGGCAGCGCCGACCTCGACGACGATGCCGGCCGCCTCGGAGCCCATCGGCGCCGGTTCCGGGTACATGCCCAGGCCGATGAGGACGTCGCGGAAGTTGACGCCGGCCGCGCGGACGGCCACGCGGACGTGGTCGGGCTCCAGAGGCGCGGCGTCGACAGGAACCAGCGCCAGGTTCTCCAGGGTGCCGGGTCCGGTCGTGTCGAGGCGCCAGGCAGGTGCGCCGTCGGGAAGCGGCAGGCCGTCCGGGGCGGGCACGCGGATGAGACGGGGTGCGCGGAGTTCGCCGCCGCGCAGCGCGAGCTGATGCTCGCCCCGGTCTGCGGCGTCGCGGACGGCGGTCCAGTCCACGCCACCGGCGACGGATCCTCCGGCGTGGGCGAGTCCCTCGGTGTGGGCGAGTCTCTCTGTGCCGGCGGGTCCTTCGCTGCCGGAGACGTCGAGGAGGACGAAGCTGTCCGGGTTCTCGGACTGCGCGGTGCGGATCAGTCCCCATACGGCGGCGGCGGCCAGATCCGGTCCGGCCTCGCCCGGGCCCGCCTCCACGGCGCCCCGGGTGACGAGGACGAGCCGCGACGACGCCGGCCGTCCGTCGGCCAGCCAGCGCTGGATCAGCCCGAGGACGGCGGCGGCGGTCGCGTGGACGTTTTCGGCGAGGTCGCCGCCGCCCGGGCCGACGGGGCAGACGACGAGGTCGGCGACGGCTTCGTCGAGGTTCTCGGTGGCCGGGCCGTCGGGCAGGACGCACACGCCTGCCGGATCCTCGGAGACGGAGAGGGTGCGGGCGGGCACCGTGGTCCATTCCACGGCGAACAGCGACGAGTTGGCCGTGGCGGCCGCCGCCAGCTGCTGGGGGCGCACCGGGCGCAGGGTCAACGACCGCACCTCGGCGACGGGGCGGCCGGTGGTGTCGGC
This sequence comes from Streptomyces sp. NPDC005566, assembly GCF_040605575.1. Taxonomy (NCBI): domain Bacteria; kingdom Bacillati; phylum Actinomycetota; class Actinomycetes; order Kitasatosporales; family Streptomycetaceae; genus Streptomyces; species Streptomyces sp. NPDC005566. The sequence goes on from NZ_JBEXDB010000038.1 coordinate 10,899, forward strand.
CGCCTGGATCGACAGGGCGTCAGGGCCGACGCCGGCCAGTCGCACCCGTAGTGTCGTCGCGCCGGTGGCCAGGAGCGTCACGCCGGACCACAGGAAGGGCAGCGGGGTGGCGCCGGTGTCGTCGAGGAAGCCGCCGATGGTCGTGGCGTGCATGGCCGCGTCGAGGAGGGCGGGGTGCAGGTCGAATCCGTCGGCGTCGGGGGCGGCGGCCTGCGGCAGGGCGACTTCGGCGTAGACGGCGTCGGCGGCCCGCCAGGCGCGGCGCAGGCCGCGGAAGACCGGTCCGTAGTGGTATCCGGCACCGGCCAGCGTGGCGTCGTAGTAGCCGTCGAGGTCGACGGGTTCGGCGCCGGGCGGCGGCCAGGCCGACAGGTCGAAGCGGGCGGCTTCGGCCTCGGGGGCGAGCAGGCCGGAGGCGTGGCGGAGCCAGGTCCCGTCGCCGTCCTCGGGCTGGGAGTGGATCGACACTTCACGGTCGCCGGTCCCGGCCCGGGGGCTCACCCCGACCTGGACGCGGATCCTGCCGGTGGGGGGCACGACGAGGGGGGCCTGCAGGGTCAGTTCGCGGATCGCTCCGCAGCCTGCCTCCCGCGCGGCGCGCAGAGCCAGCTCGACGAATCCTGTACCGGGCAGGATCGCGGCGCCGAGGACCTGGTGGTCGCCGAGCCAGGGCTGGGCGGACAGGGACAGGGTCCCGGTGAGGACCAGGCCGCCGTCCTCGGCGAGCGGAACCGAGCCGGCGAGGACGGCGTGGCCGGTGTCCCGGCCGCCGGACGCACTTGCGGGCGCCGGCCGCAGCCAGTACCGCTCCCGTTGGAAGGCGTAGGCGGGGAGGTCGACGCGGGCGCCGCCCCGGCCGGCGAGGACCGCGGCCCAGTCGACGTCGGCGCCGCGGGTCCAGCCGGCGGCGACCGTCTGCAGCAGTGTGGCGGCCTCGGGCCGGTCGTCGCGCAGCGCGGGTGCGATCGTCATCGTGCCGGCGTCGTCGCGTTCGGCGATGGTGTGCTGGGCCATCGCGCTCAGGACGGTGCTCGGGCCGATCTCGACGAACCGGGTGGTTCCGTGGTCGGCCAGCCAGGTCACGCCGTCGGCGAACCGGACGGCGTGCCGCACGTGCCGCACCCAGTAGGCCGGCGAGCAGTATTCCTCGACGGGCAGGGGGGCGCCGGTCAGGTTCGACACGATCGGGATGACGGGCGGCCGGAAGGTCATGGCGGAGGCGACCGCGGCGAACCGTTCGAGCATCGGGTTCATCCGCTGGGAGTGGAAGGCGTGCGACACGCGCAGTCGGGTCGCCTTGCGGCCGGAGAGGGTCCAGCGGGCGGCCAGTTCGGCGATGGCGTCCTCGTCCCCCGACATCACCAGGGCGGACGGGCCGTTGAGGGCCGCGATGTCGACGCGCCCCTCGAAGGCGGCGAGGGCCTCGGCCGCCTCGCCCTCGGAGGCGCTGACGGCGAGCATCGCACCGCCGGGCGGCAGTTCGGCCATCAGCAGGGCGCGAGCGGCGACCAGTTCGCAGGCGTCGTCGAGCGACAGGACGTCGGCGACGTGCGCGGCCGCGAGTTCGCCGACGGAGTGGCCGAGGAGGTGGTCGGGGCGGACGCCCCAGGACTCCAGGAGCCGGAAGAGCGCGACCTCGAGGGCGAACAGGGCGGTCTGGGTGTAGGCGGTCCGGTCGAGAAGGGCCGCCGCGTCGGTGCCGGGTTCGGCGAACATCACCTCGCGCAGCGGGTGGCCGAGGTGCGGGTCGACTCGGGCGCATACGGCGTCGATCGCGTCGGCGAACACAGGGAACGCCTGGTACAGGTCGCGGCCCGTGCCGGGGCGCTGAGAGCCCTGGCCGGAGAACAGCATCGCCAGCCGCCCGTGCCCGGTCGCGCCGGTGACGACGGCGGGGTGGGGGCGGTCCGCGGCGATCGCGTCGAGGCCCGCCAGCAGGGTGTCCCGGTCCTCGGCCAGTACGGCGGCCCGGTGTGCCAGGCCGGTGCGCGTGACGGCCAGCGAGTGGGCGATGTCGTGGATGCCGTGGGAGCCGCCGTCGTCGGCGAAGTCGCGGAGCCGGGCCGCCTGGTCGCGCAGCGCGGCGGGGCCGGCCGCCGACACCAGCCACGGCACCACCGGTCCGTGGGAAGGCGCCTCAGCGGGGACGGCAGGGGCGGCGACGACGACGGGGGACGGAGGGGCCTGTTCCAGGATGACGTGGGCGTTGGTGCCGCTGACGCCGAACGACGACACGCCGGCCCGGCGCAGCCGGCCCGCTTCGGGCCAGGCCCGGTTCTCGGTCAGTGGTACGACGGCGCCGGTCGACCAGTCGACGTGGCCGGTCGGCTCGTGCAGGTGCAGGGTGCGGGGCAGCATGCCGTTCCGCATGGCCAGCACCATCTTGATCACACCGGCGACGCCTGCGGCTGCCTGGGTGTGGCCGATGTTCGACTTGAGCGAACCGAGCCACAGCGGTTCGGCGTCGCCGCGGCCTTGTCCGTAGGTGGCGAGCAGAGCCTGTGCCTCGATCGGGTCGCCGAGAGCGGTTCCCGTGCCGTGCGCCTCGACGGCGTCCACGTCGGCCGGGGCGAGCCGCGCGTTCGCCAGGGCCTGCTGGACGACCCGCTGCTGTGCGGGACCGTTGGGTGCGGTGAGGCCGTTCGAGGCCCCGTCCTGGTTGACGGCGCTCCCCCGCAGCGTGGCCCAGATCCGGTGCCCGTGACGCTGTGCGTCGGAGAGGCGTTCCAGCACCAGGACACCGGCGCCTTCGGACCAGCTGGTGCCGTCCGCGGCCGCCGAGAACGGCTTGCAGCGGCCGTCGGCGGCCAGCCCGCGCTGGCGGCTGAACTCGACGAATGCCTCGGGGGTGGCCATCACGGTGACGCCGCCGGCCAGGGCGACGGCGCACTCGCCGTTGCGCAGCGCCTGGGCGGCCAGGTGCAGGGCGACCAGGGAGGATGAGCAGGCGGTGTCGACCGTGATCGCCGGGCCTTCGAGGCCGTAGGTGTAGGCGAGGCGGCCGGAGGCGACACTCGTGGCGGTGCCGGTGAGGAGGTGCCCTTCCACGCTGTCCGGCAGTCTGGCGGCGCGGCCGTAGCCGGAGGCGGTGACGCCCATGAAGACGCCGCCGGGGACGCCCTTGATCGCGGCCGGGGCGATGCCCGCGTCCTCGAGCGCCTCCCACGACGCCTCGAGCAGCAGCCGCTGTTGGGGGTCCATGGCCAGCGCCTCGCGTGGGGAGACGCCGAACAGTTCGGCGTCGAAGTCCCCGGCGTCGGGCAGGAATCCGCCGTGGCGGGTGTAGGTCGTGCCCTGGCGGTCCGGGTCGGGATCGAAGAGCGCGTCGACGTCCCAGCCACGGTCGGAGGGGAATTCGGTGATGGCGTCGCCGCCGTCGCACAACAGCCGCCACAGGGCTGCCGGGTTCGTGGCTCCGCCCGGGAACCGGCAGCTCATGCCGACGATGACGATGGGGTCGTCGTCAGCTGCGGACGCGGTCACGGCCACCGGGGCGCCGGGGCCGGTGAGGCCGTTGGCGAGATGGCCGGCCAGGATCTGCACGCTGGGGTGGTCGAAGACGGCGGTGGCGGGCACCGCAACCCCGGTGGCCGCCCGCAACCGCTTGCCGAGTTCGACGGCCGTCAGCGAGTCGAAGCCGAGGTCCTTGAACGAGCGGTCCGGGTCGACGCTTTCGGGGCCGGGGTGGCCGAGGACCGCGGCGACCTGCGCGCGGACCAAGGTGAGCATCTCCTGCTCGCGTTGGGCGCCGGTCAGTGCGGCGACGCGGCCGGTCCGGTTCGGCTCTTCGTACCGATGGGACGGTTGAGGTGCGGGCTGCAGGTCCGGCAGGTCCGCGAGCAGCCGGCTGGGCCGCGTCGAGGTGAACGTCGCGACGAACGCTGGCCAGGTGATGTCGGCGACCGCTACGTACCCGTCGCTGTGGTCGACGGCCCGGTCGAGCGCGGCCCGCGCCATCCCGGGAGCCATCGCGGTCAGGCCCCGGCGGTGCAGGTGTTCGAGGCCGTGGCCGTCGGGAACCTGGGCGCCGTCGTCCCAGGGGCCCCAGGCGACGCAGGTCGCCGGCAGGCCGCGGCTACGACGGAACTCGGCGAGGGCGTCCAGGTACGCGTTGGCCGCCGCGTAGGCGCCCTGTCCGGCGCCGCCCCACGTCCCGGCGACCGAGGAGAAGACGACGAAGGCATCCAGCGGGGTGTCACCGAGGGCCTGATGCACGGCGGTGGCACCCAGGACCCTGCCTGCCAGTGCCTGGCCGAACTCTTCGGCGTCGGCATCGTCGACAGGACCGCTGGACGGCACGGCGGCGGTGAACACCACCGAGGACAGAGGCTCTTCCGCCGGTATCGCGGCCAACAGGCCCTGGACGGCGAGCGGATCGGTTACGCGGCAGGCGAGGACCGACACCGGGACGCCGGCGCCCGACAGCTCGGCGGCGAGCTCCGCCGCAGCTCGGTCATCGGGTCCGTTGTCGCTGACGAGCAGCAGGCGTGACGGACTCCGGCCGACGGCCCAGCGCGCGGCGTGAGCGCCCAGCGGACCGTCGGCGCCGGTCACCAGCACGGTGCCGCCCGGCTGCCGCCGCTCGGCGGTCCGCTCACGCAGCGGCGCGCGTCGCAGTCGGCGGGCGTAGGCGCCGGAGGGGCGCAGCGCGATCTGGTCCTCGCCGGTGCCGCCGGCCAGGAGAGCGGCGAACCGGCCTCCCGTTCGCGCGTCGACGTCGGCGGGCAGGTCTATCAGCCCTCCCCACAGACGCGGGTGCTCAAGCGCGACGACCCGGCCGAGGCCCCACAGCTGTGCCTGGACCGGGGAGTCCAGCCGGTCGGAGCGGCCGGTGGAGACCGCCGCACGGGTAGCGGTCCACAGCGGTGCGCCGAAGCCGGCGATGCCGAGAGCCTGCACCAGGGTCAGGGTGGCCGCGACGCCGGCCGGCAGCGCGGCGGTGGGAAGGCCTTCGTCGGCGAGTGCGGCGAGGTTGAGCACGCCGGCCGGGTTCCGGCCGGAGGCTTCGCGGATCTGGGCAGCGAGGGCTGCGGGATCGCTGTCCTGGGCACCCACCGTGAACTCGACCACGTCGGCGCCTGCGCGGCGGAGCGCGGTCACCACCGAGCCGGTCATGTCACCTTGGGCCGCCGTGACCTCGGGGAGGACGACCAGCCAGGTGCCGGACAGGGTGGCGGTCGTCGGCAGGTCGGTGAGCGGTTTCCAGGCGATCTGGTAGCGCCAGGTGTCGATGACGGAGCGCTGTCGTCGTTCCCGGCGCCACGACGCCAACGCCGGAACCACCGACCCCAGCAGTTCCGGGGCCTCCGACAACTGCAACGTGCCCGCGAGCTCGTCGAGATCACCACGCTCCACGGCATCCCAGAACCGGGACTCGACCGGATCCACCACCCCGAAGCCCTGGACCGACGGCGACGGCCCGTCCAGCCAGTACCGCTCACGCTGGAACGCATAGGTGGGGAGCGGGACGTGGCGGCCGGTGAGCACCGTGGTCCAGTCGACGTCGACGCCTGCCGCCCATGCCTCACCGAGGGAAGCCAGGACGCGTCGCATCCCGCCCTCACCACGCCGCAGCGTGCCCAGCACCACCGCCTCCACACCGGCCGCGTCGACCGTCTCCTCCACACCCACCGTCAACACCGGATGGGCGCTGACCTCGATGAAGGTGCGCATGCCCTGCCCCAGCAGGGACCGGACCGCGGTCTCGAACTCCACCGTCGAACGAAGATTGTCGAACCAGTACCCGGCATCCAAACCGCCCTCGACAAGGCCACCCGTCAGCGTCGACAACATCGGAACCGTGCCGACAGCCGGGGACAGCCCGGCCAGATCCGCAAGAATCCGCTCCCGCAGCTCCTCCATCCGCGACGAGTGGGACGCGTAGTCCACCGGGATCCGGCGTGTGCGGATGCCACGCTGTTCGCACTCCGCCATGAACGCGTCGAGCGCCTCGTCATCACCGGAGACCACCGTTGAGGACGGACCGTTCACCGCCGCCACCGACACCCGGTCCGACGTCAGCTCCTGGACCGTCTCCCGCCCGGCAGCCACGGACACCATGCCCCCGCCGCCGGCCACGGCCACCAGCGCCTTCGATCGCAACGCCACCACCCGCGCCGCGTCATCCAACGACAACCAACCCGCCACACACGCCGCAGCAATCTCACCCTGCGAATGACCCACCACCGCGGACGGCACCACACCCGCCGAACGCCACACCTCCGCCAGAGCGACCATCACCGCCCACAACACCGGCTGGATCACGTCCACCCGGTCCACATCACCGTCATGCAGAACAACGTCGGTCAGCGACCAGTCGACGAACGGGGCCAGTGCCGTCTCGCACTCGGACAGCCGCTCACGGAACACCGGCGACGTGTCCCACAACTCCCGGGCCATGCCCACCCACTGCGAACCCTGACCCGGGAACACGAACACCACACCACCAGAAACCACGGTGGCCGAAGAAGCCGTGGACAAGGCGGCCAACAGCTCGTCCCGCCCCTCCCCCACGACCACCGCACGGTGCTCCAGCGCCGCACGCGTCGTCGCCAGCGACCACCCCACATCCACCGGATCCAGGTCCGGAGCATTCGCTACATACGCTCCGAGCCGCTCCACCTGCGCCCGCAGCGCCGCCTCGGACTTCGCCGACACCACCCACGCCGACACACCCGCAACGGGAGCAGCCGGAACGGAAGCCTGGGCCGGAGTTCCGGCCGGCGCCTGCTCCAGAATCACGTGCGCGTTCGTGCCACTGATCCCGAACGACGACACACCGGACCGGCGCGGACGGTCAATCTCAGGCCACGCCCGGGCCTCCGTCAGCAACTCCACCGCACCCGCCGACCAGTCCACCTCCGGCGACGGCTCGTCGGCATGAAGGGTCGCCGGCAGGACGCCGTGGCTCATCGCCATGACCATCTTGATCAGCCCGGCCACACCTGCGGCGGCCTGGGCGTGGCCGATGTTCGACTTCACCGACCCCAGCCACAACGGATCGCCGCTCTCGCCCCGCTCCTGGCCGTACGTCGCCAGCAGCGCCTGCGCCTCGATCGGATCCCCGAGACGGGTTCCGGTGCCGTGCGCCTCCACCACGTCGACGTCCGCGCCGGTCAGCCGGGCGTTCGCCAGTGCCTGACGGATGACCCGCTGCTGCGACGGACCGTTCGGCGCCGTCAGACCATTCGACGCACCGTCCTGGTTCACCGCACTGCCACGTACCACCGCCAGCACCTGATGCCCGTTGCGGACGGCGTCCGACAACCGCTCCAGCAACACCAGGCCGACGCCCTCGCCGAGGCCGAAGCCGTCGGCTTCGGCGCCGAATGCCCGGCACCGGCCGTCCTGGGACAGGGCGCGCTGGCGGCTGAACTCCACGAACAGTCCCGGGCCCGCCATCACCGTCACGCCGCCGGCGAGAGCGAGGTCGCAGTCGCCGTTGTTCAGGGCCTGAACCGCCAGGTGCGTCGCCACCAGTGATGACGAGCACGCGGTGTCGACCGTGATCGCGGGGCCTTCCAGGCCGAGGGCGTAGGCGACCCGGCCGGACGCGACGCTGCCCAGGCCGCCGCTCAGCCGGTAGCCCTCGGATCCTTCCAACGGCTGGTCGAGCGGCGGGCCGTACTCCTGGGTGGCGGCGCCGGCGAAGACTCCGGTCCGGCTGCCGCGCAGCGCCGTCGGGTCGAGACCGGCGCGTTCGAACGCCTCCCAAGCCGTTTCCAGCAGTACCCGCTGCTGCGGGTCCATGGCCAGGGCCTCGCGCGGCGAGATTCCGAAGAACGCCGGGTCGAACTGGTCGGCGTCGAGGAGGAATCCGCCTTCGCCGGTGTAGGAGCGGCCGGGCTCGTCGGGGTCGGGGTCGTAGAGGGCGTCCAGGTCCCAGCCGCGGTTGTCGGGCAGGGCCGAGATGACGTCGTCCCGGCTGGTGACGAGCCGCCACAGGTCTTCGGGAGAGGCGACGCCGCCGGGGTACCGGCAGGCCATGGCGACGACGGCAACGGGTTCGCCGACGTGGGTCGTCGTGGGCGTGGCCGCCTCGGCGGGCTTCGCCGGCCGCTGCAGCAGACGCGCGACGAGCTGCTCGGCAAGGGCGTTCGGCGTGGGGTGGTCGAAGGCGATCGTGCTCGGCAGCCGGAGACCGGTGGCGGCGTTGATCCGGTTGCGGAACTCCACCGCGATGAGCGAGTCGAAGCCGAGGCTCTTGAAGGCCTGGGCGGCATCCACGTCACCGGTGGCGGCCCGGCCCAGCACAGCGGCGGCGTGACCGCGGACGAGGTCGAGGACGGTGCGGTGCCGCTCCGCTTCCGGTAGCGCCGCCAGGTCCAGACCGAGGCCGGTCAGGGCCTCGGGGGCGGCGGCGCGCCGCCGTGGCTCGCCGACCAGACCGCGCAACGGTCCGGCGACGGCGTCCGGGTCGGTCCGGGCGGCGGCCCGCAGTTCCGGCAGGTTCAGCCGGGCGGGTGCCAGCAGCGGTTCGCCGCCGGGCAGCGCCGCGTCGAACAGGGCGAGCGCCTGTTCGGGGCGCATGGGGGCGAGTCCGGTGCGCATCAGCCGGGCCCGGTCGGCGTCGCCGAGCCGGCCGCCCATGCCGGTGTCCCACAGCCCCGACAGCAGCGACACGGCGGGCAGGCCGCGGGCGTGGCGGTGCTGGGCGAGGGCGTCGAGGAAGGCGTTGGCCGCGCCGTAGCTGCCCTGGCCGGCGGTTCCGATGGTGCTGGCCAGCGAGGAGACGAGGACGAACGCCGCGAGATCGAGGTCCGCGGTGAGTTCGTGCAGACGCCAGGCCGCGTCGGCCTTGGGCCGCAGCACCGTGGTGAGCTGGTCGGGGGTGAGGGTGTGGATCGCGGCGTCGTCGACGACACCGGCGGCGTGGACGACCACGCGCAGCGGGTGTTCGGCGGGGATGCCGGCGAGGAGGCTACGAAGGGCCTGCGGGTCGGCGGCGTCGCAGGCGGTGACGGTGACGTCGGCGCCGAGTCCGGTGAGTTCGGCGGTGAGTTCGGCGGCTCCGTCGGCGTCCGCGCCGCTGCGGCTGGCGAGCACGAGGCGGCGGGCGCCGTGCGTGGTGACCAGGTGCCGGGCGATGAGCCGGCCGAGGGCGCCGGTGCCGCCGGTGATCAGGACCGTGCCGTCGGCGTCGACGGGGCTTGCCTGGGCCGTGGTGGTGACGCGGGCGAGTCGCTCGGCCAGAACGCGGCCGCCGCGGAGGGCGAGCTGGGGCTCGTTGCGGTGGATCGCCTCGGCCGGCGCCCGGTCGACGGGTGCGCTGTCGTCGAGGTCGACGAGCACGAACCGCCCGGGGTGTTCGGCCTGGGCGGTGCGGATCAGGCCGCGAGCGGTGGCGACCGCCAGGTCGTGGACGTCCTCGTCGGCGCCGGTGGAGACGGCGCCGCGGGTGAGCAGGACGAGCCGGGTGCCGGTCAGGCGCTGGTCGGAGAGCCAGGTCTGGAGCAGTGCCAGCGTGTCGAGGGCGGCGCGGTGGGCGTCGGCGACCGGGGCGCCGGTTCCTCCGCCGAGGTCTCCTCCGATGAGGTGCGCGGCGACCGCTTCCGGTGCTGTCCCGCCGGCGGTGAGGGCGGCCTGCAGGGTGGCGAGGTCCGGGTAGTGCCTGGCGGGGGCGTCGGAGCCGGCGCCCGGGTCGCCGATGAGCGCCCAGTCGCCGGGCGTGGCGGGGGTGTCGTCGTGGAGCGTCACCCACTCCAGGCGCCAGAGCGGGTCGGGGCCGGTCGTCGCGGCCGCGAGCTGCTTGGGGTCGACCGGGCGCAGCGTGAGCGCTTCGATCGAGGCGACCGCGCCGCCCGAGGGGTCGGTCAGTTCGACGCTGACCGCGCCGTCGCGGTCCGGGGCGCCGATGCGGGCCCGCACGGCGGTCGCGCCTGTGGCGTGCAGCTGGGCGCCGCTGAAGCTGAAGGCCAGCCGGGTGTCGGCCGGGCCGCCGTCGAGGGGCAGCAGGGCGTGCAGCGCGGCATCGAGCAGGGCGGGGTGGAGCTCGAATCCGGCGGTGTGCTGCGGGTCGGGCTCGGGGAGGGTGGCCTCGGCGTAGATTTCCTCGCCGTGCCGCCAGCAGGCGCGTAGCCCTTGGAAGGCGGGGCCGTAGGCGTAACCGAGGTCGGCGAGCCTGGAGTAGGCGCCGTCGAGCGGGACGGCCGTCGCGCCGGGGGGCGGCCAGGCGGCCGGGGCCGGCCGGGGCGACCGGGCGGGGCCGGCGGCGTGGAGTATGCCGGTGGCGTGCCAGGTCCACGGGACCCTTTCGGCGCCGGTGGCCGGGCGGGAGTGCATGGTGACGGGCCGTCGGCCGGAGTCGTCGGGCGGCAGCACCACGATCTGCAGCTGCAGCGGTTCGTCCTCGGGCACCATCAGCGGGGTCTGCAGGGTGAGCTCGTCGACACGGGGGTGTCCGCACCGGCGGCCGGCGTACAGCGCGAGGTCGATGAGGGCGGAGCCGGGCAGCACGGTCCGGCCGAGGAGCGTGTGGTCGGCCAGCCACGGCTGGGCCGCCGACGACAGGCGGCCGGTGAGGAGGAGCGTGCCGTCCTCGGCGATGTCGACCATGGCACCGAGCAGCGGATGGTCGGCGCTGTCCAGGCCGAGGGCGTCGGCCCCGGCGCGCGGTCGGGCGGGAGCGAGCCAGAAGCGTTCGCGCTGGAAGGGGTAGGTGGGCAGCGGCACCGTGCGGGCCGGGGCGGTGAACACGGTCGTCCAGTCGGGCCGTACGCCGTGGGTCCAGGCATCCGCCAGGGCGGCCACGAACCGGGCGTGGTCGCCGTGGTCGCGGCGGAGGGTTCCGAGTGCGGCGCCGGGCCGGCCCATGGCCTCGAGCGTGTCGGCGACGGCCGCGGTCAGCACCGGGTGGGCGCTGGATTCGAGGAACATGTCGTGCCCGGCGGCGCGCAGGGCACGCACCGCCGGTTCGAAGCGCACGGTCTCGCGCAGGTTGCGGAACCAGTAGTCGGCGTCCAGGTGCGCGGTGTCCAGTGGTTCACCGGTGACCGTGGAGTAGAACGGGACGTCGCCCGTGCGCGGGGTGAGGGTGCCGAGCGCGTCGACGAGTTCGTCGTGGAAGGCGTCCACGTGGGGCGAGTGGGACGCGTAGTCGACCGGGAGGCGGCGCGCCCTGATCCCCTCGGCCTCGAAGTCGGCGAGGAGTTCGTCGAGTGCTTCCGCGTCGCCGGAGACGACCGTGGCGGAGGGGCCGTTGAGGGCGGCGATTCCGATCAGGCCGCTTCGGCCGGCCAGCCGGGACCGCACGTCGGCGGCGGGCAGCGGCACGGACACCATGCCGCCGGTGCCGGCGAGGGTTCGTACGTACCGGCTGCGCAGCGCGACGATCCGGGCGGCGTCGGGGAGCGACAGGCCGCCGGCGACGTAGGCCGCGGCGATCTCGCCCTGGGAGTGGCCGACGACCGCGGCCGGTTCGACGCCGGCCGAGCGCCACAGGGCGGCCAGCGACACCATGACCGCGAAGAGGGCGGGCTGGACCACGTCGTCCCGGTCCAGGGGCGGTGCGCCGTCGGCGCCACGGAGAACATCGACGAGGGACCAGTCCGCGTAGGGTTCGAAGGCTGCCGCGCAGGCGTGGATCTCGTCGCGGAAGGCATCGCTGGTGTCCAGCAGGGAGGCGGCCATTCCGGCCCATTGGGATCCCTGCCCGGGGAAGACGAACACGGCCCCGTCCGGCCGGCCGGCCGTTCCCTCGACGACGCCGGGTGCGGGAAGCCGGGCCGCCAGCGCGTCGAGTCCGGCGAGGATCCCGTCCCGGTCGGCAGCGACGACGGCGGCCCGCCGGTCGAACGCGGCGCGGCCGGTGGCCAGGGTGTGGCCGAGGGCGGCGAGGTCGAGGTCGCTTCTGTCGCGCAGGAATCCGGCCAGTTGGCGCGCCTGGGCGCGCAGCGCGGCGTCGCCGCGCGCGGAGATCAGCACGGGCACGGCGGCCGGCAGGTTGCCGGGTTCGGGGGCGGAGGGCTCCGCGTGGCCTTCGAGGATCAGGTGGGCGTTGGTGCCGCTGATGCCGAAGGAGGAGACGGCGGCTCGCCGCGGCCGGTCGAGCTGCGGCCAGGGCGTCGTCTCGGTCAGCAGCCGCAGTTCGCCGGCGGACCAGTCGACCCTGGGGGTGGCTTCGTCGATGTGCAGGGTGCGGGGCAGCACGCCGTGCCGCATGGCCAGCACCATCTTGATGACGCCGGCGACGCCTGCGGCGGCTTGCGTGTGCCCGATGTTCGACTTCACGGAGCCGAGCAGCAGCGGGTGTCCGGCCGGGCGCTGCCGGCCGTAGGCGGCGAGCAGTGCCTGTGCCTCGATCGGGTCTCCGAGTGCGGTGCCGGTGCCGTGGGCCTCGACTGCGTCCACGTCGGCGCTGGTCAGCCGGGCGTTGGCCAGGGCCTGCCGGACGACGCGTTCCTGGGAGGGGCCGTTCGGCGCGCTGAGGCTGTTGGAGGCTCCGTCCTGGTTGACGGCACTGCCGCGGACGACCGCGAGGACCTCGTGGCCGAGGCGCCGGGCGTCGGAGAGGCGTTCGAGGATCAGCAGGCCGGCGCCCTCGCCCCAGCCGGTGCCGTCGGCTGCGGCGGCGAACGGCTTGCAGCGGCCGTCCGGTGCCAGTCCCTGCTGGCGGCTGAACTCGGTGAACATGCCCGGGGTCGCCATCAGCGTCACGCCTCCGGCCAGCGCCATGTCGCACTCGCCGGCCCGCAGGGCCTGTGCGGCCAGGTGCAGTGCCACGAGTGAGGACGAGCACGCGGTGTCGACGGTGACGGCCGGGCCCTCCAGGCCGAGCACGTACGCGATGCGGCCGGAGGCGACGCTCGGCGTGCTGCCGGTCAGCAGGTGGCCTTCCAGCTCCGGGGGCGCCTCGTGCATACGGGGGCCGTAGTCCTGGGCGGTGGCGCCGACGAACACGCCGGTCCGGCTGCCACGGAGCGAGTCCGCGTCGACGCCCAGGCGCTCGACCGCCTCCCACGCGGTTTCCAGGAGCAGCCGCTGCTGGGGGTCCATGGCCAGTGCTTCGCGTGGCGAGATGCCGAAGAAGGTGGCGTCGAAGTCGCCGGCTCCGTCGAGGAACGCGCCGGCGGGCCGCAGCGTGCCGTTCGGGTTGCGGGCGGCGTCGCGGTAGATGTCCTCGGCGTTCCAGCCCCGGTCGGTGGGGAAGCCGGTGACGGCGTCGCCACCGTCGAGAAGGAACTGCCACAACTGTTCCGGGGTGGCGATCCCGGCGGCGTAGCGGCAGCTCATCGCGACGATCGCGATCGGCTCGGCGGGATCGGCGGCCGCGGCCGGAGTGACCGGAGGCAGGGCGGGGTCCGCGCCGTGCTCCAGCCGGTCCTGGAGGTGGGAGGCGAGCCGGGCCGGCGTCGGGTGGTCGAACAGCAGCGAGTCCGGCAGCGGCAGAGTGAGCGCCGTGGTGAGCCGGTCCCGCAGCTCGACGGAACCGAGCGAGTCGAAGCCGAGGTCGTGGAAGGTCTGCCGGGCGTCGACGTCGTCGGGGCCGTCGTGGCCGAGCACGGCGGCGACGTGTTCCTGGATCAGCCGCAGCACGGCGCGGGTTCCGGCGCCGGCTCCGGGGCGCTCCGGAACCGACGTCGGCTCCTGCGCCAGTGGGCCGGGGGCCGACGCGGCTCCGTCGGTCGGCTCCTGCGGGGCGGGCAGCGGACGGGCGGGGAGATTGTCGAGCCAGTACCGTCGCCGCTGGAACGCGTAGGTGGGCAGGGCGACCTGGTGGGGCCGGTGAGCGGCGAGCAGCGCCGTCCAGTCCAGGTCCACGCCCGCCGCGTGCATGCGTCCGATCGCACCGATCAGCGTCTCGGCCTCGTCACGGCCCTTGCGCAGTGCCGCTGTCAGCACGGGGCCGTCGGTGCGGCAGGTGCCCGCCATGGCGGCGAGTACGCCGTCGGGGCCGAGTTCGAGGTAGCGGGTGACACCCAGTGCGGCGGTGGCGGCGACACCCTCGGCGAAGCGGACGGTGTCTCGGACCTGCCGCAGCCAGTACTCGGGCTCCTGCATCAGCCCGGGTTCGGCGATCGCTCCGGTGAGGTTCGACACGACCGGGATGCGCGCCTGCCGGAACGTCAGGCCGGCGAGCACTGCGCCGAACTCCGCCAGCATCGGCTCCATCAGGGCCGAGTGGAAGGCGTGCGACACCGGCAGGACGGTGGACTTCCGGCCCCGTGCCGCGCACTCGGCGGCGTAGCGGCCGATCATCTCGGCGTCGCCGGACAGCACGACCGAGCGCGGGCCGTTCACCGCCGCGACGTCGAGGCCGGAGTCCGTGACGTCGGCCTCTGCGGCCTGCACGGCCAGCATGCCGCCGCCGGGCGGCAGTTCCTGCATCAGGCGGCCCCGCTCGGCCACCAGCACGCATGCGTCGTCGAGCGACAGGATCCCGGAGACGTGCGCCGCGACGATCTCGCCGAGCGAGTGGCCCAGCAGCACGTCCGGGGTGACGCCCCACGATTCCACCAGCCGGAACAGCGCGACCTCGAGGGCGAACAGGCCCGCCTGGGCCCACATCGTCCCGTCCAGGTCGACGCCGTCGGTGAGGACCTCGCGCAGCGGTCGCCCCAGCCGCGGGTCGAGGCGCTCGCACACCGCGTCGAAGGCTTCCGCGAACACCGGGAACGCCTCGTGGAGCCCCATCCCCATGCCGGGGCGCTGCGCGCCCTGGCCGGTGAACAGCAGGGCCAGCCCGCCGGGTTCGGCGGTGCCGGTCACGACGCCCGGGTCCTGGCGGTCGTGGACGAGGCTGTCGAGCCGGCCGAGCAGTTCCCGCCGGTCCCTGCCGACCACGACCGCCCGGTGGCCGAACGCCGACCGGGTCGTGGCCAGCGAGATGCCGACGTCGGCGGGGTGCAGGCCGGGGCGATCCGTGAGGTGCTCCGACAACTTCCGCGCCTGGTCACGCAGGGCCTCGGCGGTGTGCGCGGACAGTGGCCAGGCCACGGGGGCGCCGGGGCCGGCGGGCCGTCCGGGGGTGCCCGGCCGGGGGCGCTCCCATCCGGTGAGCACCATGTGGCAGTTGGTGCCGCCCATGCCGAAGGAGCTCACGCCGGCGATGCGGGACTGTTCGTCGGCGGGCCAGGGCGACAGCTCGGTCTGGACGGTCAGACCGAGGTCGTCGAGGGGGATCGCGGGGTTCGCGGTGACGAAGTTGAGGCTGGGCGCGAGCTCGTTGTTGCGCAGGGACAGTGCGACCTTCAGCAGGCCGACGGCTCCGGCGGCGCCCTCCAGGTGACCGACGTTGGTCTTGGCCGATCCCACCCGCAGGCGGCTGCCCGCCGGTCGTCCCCCGCCCAGCACGGTCCCGAGGGCGCGTGCCTCGACGGGATCGCCGGCCGGCGTTCCGGTGCCGTGCAGTTCCACGTACTGGACCTGCTCGGGCCCGACGCCCGCCGCCCGGTACGCGTCGCGCAGGACCTCGGCCTGGGCGTCGGCGTCGGGCACGGTCAGGCCGGTGCCGCCGCCGTCGTTGTTGACGGCGCCGCCGCGGATCACGCAGTAGATCTCGTCACCGTCGGCGGCGGCCTGCGAGAGGGTCTTCAGAGCGACGACGACTCCGCCCTCGCCGCGCACGTACCCGTTGGCGCGGGCGTCGAAGGTGTGGCAGCGGCCGTCGGGCGACAGT
Source organism: Streptomyces sp. NPDC005566 (assembly GCF_040605575.1). Classification (NCBI taxonomy): domain Bacteria; kingdom Bacillati; phylum Actinomycetota; class Actinomycetes; order Kitasatosporales; family Streptomycetaceae; genus Streptomyces; species Streptomyces sp. NPDC005566. The sequence goes on from NZ_JBEXDB010000038.1 coordinate 26,515, forward strand.
GCGCCGAAGGCCGCCGCGGCCACGGCGCTCTCGGCGGCGATGTTGAGGTGCACGCCGCCGGCGAGCGCGAGCGTGGACTCGCCGCGGCGCAGACTCTCGCAGGCCACGTGGACGGCCACCAGCGAAGAAGCCTGTCCGGCGTCGACGGTCATGCTCGGGCCGCGCAGGCCCACGGCGTAGGAGACCCGGTTCGCGATGATGCCGCGCTGCACACCGGTCAGCGAGTGGCGGCCTACGGCGGCGAGGCCGGCACGGTGGCTCAGGGTGGCGTAGTCGTTGCCCATGACGCCGACGAACACGCCGGTCCGGCCGCCGGTCAGCCGCTGGGGGACGATGCGGGCGTCCTCCAGGGCCTCCCAGCTCAGTTCGAGCATCAGCCGCTGCTGCGGGTCCATCGCCGCGGCCTCGCGCGGCGAGATTCCGAAGAACCGGGGGTCGAATTCGTCGACGCGGTCCAGGAATCCGCCGCGGCGCACAGCGCGGTCCGCATTCGGGTCGTCGTCGGTGAAGTCCCAGCGGTGTTCCGGAATTTCACCGACCGCGTCCACGCCGTTCCGCAGGAGTTGCCAGAAAGCGTCCGGGGTGGGGGCGCCGGGAAGCCGGCAGGCCAGCCCGACCACGGCCACCGCTTCCTGCGTTTCGGCAGAGATTTCAGGCATGGAAACTCCAACTACCTCTGAATGCGCCATGGATACCGCTGCCGTGAACCGGGTCGGCACCCGACCCTAACCACGCCCTGTCGGAGCACCAACCCCTATTGGGAGCCTGACCAGCCCCTATGTGCCTGGCGGGAACTTCGGGAATGCCACGCCGCCGGGCCGGGCGCACCATTCCTGGCGGGGGCGGTGCGGCTGCCTGCCGCGGGTGGTGACCGCCGGGCGCACGACCGGGAAGATCACTGCTCGCAAACGGAGTTCTAGGGGTACTCGGTAGGGGCGTCGTGCCGGGTAGGGTCCTCCAGCGGCGCCCGCGGCGTCACGGTCGGCGTGCTTGCCGGGAACATCCGGAACCCCTTCCGCCGGTTCACCTCTCCTCGCCGCTGCGCCCTGCCAGACCGAGCCCGACGGGGCCAGGTCCCGGTGCTATCAGGAAGGAACGGGAAGTGACGGAGCAGAACGCCGACGATCCGGGATCCGCCCCAGGCGGTGAGCCGCCTGCGCTGCGGCTGATCGGCCTGCACAAGGAGTTCGGTGACAACGTCGCCGTTCGACGGATCGATCTGACCATCCCTCAGGGTTCCTTCTTCGGCCTCGTCGGGCCCAACGGCGCCGGCAAGACCACGGCCCTGTCCATGGCCGTCGGCCTGCTGCGCCCGGACGGCGGCCGATGCGAGGTCTTCGGCGTCGACGTCTGGTCCGACCCGGTCCGTGCCAAGTCCGTGCTGGGCGTGCTGCCCGACGGCCTGTCGATGCCCGAGCGGCTCACCGGCCGTGAAGTCCTGACGTACACCGGCCAGTTGCGCGGCATCGAGCCGACCGAACTCACCGGGCGGGTCGACGAGCTGCTGGAGGTCATGCAACTCACCGAGGCCGAACGCACCCTCGTCGTCGACTACTCGACCGGGATGCGCAAGAAGATCGGGCTCGCCACCGCGCTTCTGCACCGGCCGCGACTGCTGGTGCTGGACGAGCCGTTCGAGGCGGTCGACCCGGTCTCGGCCGTCGCGCTCAAGACGATTCTGCAGCGCTTCGTCGCGTCCGGCGGGTCGGCCGTCCTGTCCAGCCACGTCATGCCACTGGTCGAGCAGCTCTGCGACACGGTCGCCGTCATGGCCGGCGGCGACGTGGTGGCCGCCGGGCCGATGGACGAGGTGCGCGGCGACAGCACACTCGAGGAAGCCTTCGTCCGCCTGGTCGGGGCCGACGCGAAAACGGGAGAGGGCCTGTCGTGGCTGGCGTCCTGATACGGATGAAGCTGCGGATCATCCGCAACTCCATGACCGGTGGCAAGGCCGTCTGGATGGTCGTCGGTGCCGTCCTGGGCCTGGCGTTCGCCGTGGCCACCGTCGCTCTGGCTTTCGTGCGGCTCGACACACCGGGTCTGGTCGCCGACCTGCTCGCCACGACGTACCTGATCTGGACGCTCGGCTGGATGGTCGGTCCGCTGTGGGGCGGCTCTGCGGTTCTCCGTAGCGATCACTTCGCGCTGCTGCCGCTTCCCCGCCGCCGGCTCGCTCTGGGGCTGCTCGCGGCCGGGCTCGTCGGCATCACCACCGTGGTGACCGCTCTGGCGTTCCTCGGCCTCGTCGTCCACGGCGTCCGCAGCGGTGTGGGGCCTGCCCTGGTGTCGGTCCCGGCCGCCGCCGCGCAGCTGGCGTTCGTGGTCCTGCTCTCGAGGGTCACCCACGCCCTGTTCGGTGCGGTCGCCGGTTCCCGGTTCGGCGCTGCCGTCACCGGTCTGCTGTTCGCGGCCATGCTGGTGCTCACCCAGTCCGGCTGGATGCTCATCGTGGCCGTCGTCTCCTCCCGGGTGACCGAGACCGGCTTCTCCACTTTCGTGTCGGCCGCGATCCGTGCCGTCCCGTCCGGGTGGGGTGTGGTCGCCGTCGACGCCGCCGGCCGCGGCGACTGGTGGCAGTCGCTCGGCGCCCTGGCCGGACTCCTCGTCCTGTGCGCGCTGCTGCTGGCCGCCTGGAGCCGTGCTCTCGGCCGCGCCCGTCACGGCCGTTCGGTCGTCCGCGGGAGCGCCCGCAGGACGGCGCCGGGGCGCGGCGCTCTTTCCGGCGCGACCGGGGCGGTGCTCCGGAAGGAACTGAGGACGTGGCTGCGGGACCCTCAGCGCGTCACCATGGCGGTCACCCCTGTTGCCTGGGCCCTGGGAACGGCGTTGCTGCCGCTCACCTTCCACACCGGGGCGCTGCTGCCCTGGGCGGGCCCGGCCCTGCCGGTGATGCTCGTCGCGACCGCCTACAACCTGTACAGCCAGGACGGTACCGGCCTGTGGCTCACCCTCACCACGGGAAGCCAGCGCGCCGACGTCCGCGGCCGGCAATGGGCGTGCCTGCTGCTGTTCGGCCCGCTCACCGTCGTCGTCACCGTCGTGTTCACCGCCGTGAGCGGGTACTCCTGGGCCTGGCCCTGGGTCGCCGCGCTCGTCCCGGCCCTGCTCGGTGGCGGTATCGGCATGATGGCGTACGCCTCGGTCACGGCCCTCGTGCCCGGCCCCGACGCCCATAAGCGCCCGGACAGCCCGCTCGACCGGGCCGACACGACCGGGCCGTCCAACATGTTGTTCTTCGCCGCCCTCCTCCCCGCCCTGCCGGCGGCCGGCCTCGTCACCCTCGGCACCGTCCTCGACAACGCCGTCGTCAGCTGGCTCGGCGTCCCGGTCGGTGTGGCCACCGGTGTCCTGCTCGCCCGATGGCTGGGCCGGGTCGCCGCCGACCGGCTCACCGCGAACGGCCCCGAACTGCTCGTCCTCCTGCGGACCGGCCGCGCCGGGACGTCGGGCGGCGGGACGTCGGGCGCAGGGACATCGGGCGCAGGGACGCGGGCCAAGCCGCAGCTGACCAGGCGCCAGGAAGTGGTCGCACTCCTGTCCTGGGTGTTCGGTGGCCTGGCGCTCTTCCCGCAGGGGCTGGTGCCTCTGGCCTTCCTGATCTTCGACGTCCAGGTGAAGGTCTGGTTCCTGGCTCTCTACACACCCCACCCCTGGTCCTGGGTGGTCGCGTCGGTGATGATCGTGATCGGCCTCGTGCTGTTCACGAAGGCTGTCCGGCTTTCCTCCGGCCGCGTCGGCGAGCCGGCGGCGCCGGAACCCGGCGAAGAAGCCTCAGGCCCTTCTGACAGCCGTCGCGAGGAATACGAATCCGCCTGACTCGTCCGCCATTACGCGAATCGGCGCTCCGTCATTCCGTCATTTCGCCGTCCCACGTTCCACCGTTTTCCGGGAATTCATCTCCAGAAGGCGGCCAGGGGTCGGTTAGGGGTTGTCGAATCAGCGCATTGACCTCCTAATCTAATCCCGGTCTCCGTTCTCCGCAGCTCTGGGCTGCTGAGTCGCACAGGGCTGTTGGGTTCTGACTTGACATTTCTACCCACTGCCCCAGAAGTAAGGTGGATTCGGGTGGAGAACGAAGAGAAGTACGTCGAGTACCTGAAGCGCGTGATGGCTGATCTCCGCCACACACGCAGCCGCCTGCAGACGGCACAGGACCGGGAAAACGAGCCGATCGCCATTATCGCGATGGGCTGCCGATTTCCCGGGGACGTGCGCTCTCCCTCCGACCTGTGGCGTCTGGTCACGACCGGCGGGGACGGCATCACCCCGTTCCCCTCCGACCGCGGTTGGTCCTCCCTCCTGCCGCCGGACGTGACGGCGATGGGCGGTTTCGTCCACGACGCCACCGGCTTCGACCCCGGCCTGTTCGGTATCTCGCCGCGCGAGGCCGTCGCCATGGACCCTCAGCAGCGTCTCCTGCTGGAGACCGCTTGGGAGACGTTCGAGACGGCCGGAGTGAACCCGCGTTCTCTCAAGGGACGCGACGTCGGGGTCTTCGCCGGGGCGGCCACCTCCGGCTACGGCGACGGGCCGATGCCCGGTGACGGAGAGGCGTTCCGCGGTACGGGCAACGCGACCAGCGTCGCGTCCGGCCGCGTCTCCTACGCCTTCGGCCTCGAAGGCCCCGCCGTCACCATCGACACGGCCTGCTCCTCCTCCCTGGTCGCCCTCCACCTGGCCGGCCTCGCCCTGCGGGCAGGCGACTGCGACATGGCGCTGGCCGGCGGCGTCACCGTCATGGTCGGCCCCGGCATGTTCGTCGAGTTCGACCGGCAGGACGGGCTGGCGGCCGATGGGCGCTGCAAGTCGTTCGGGCAGGCCGCGGACGGTACGGGCTGGGGCGAGGGCGTCGGCCTGCTGCTGCTGGAGCGGCTGTCGGACGCACAGCGCAACGGCCACAAGATCCTCGCGGTGGTACGGGGCAGTGCGATCAACCAGGACGGCGCGTCCAATGGCCTGACGGCACCGAACGGCCCGTCCCAGCAGCGGGTGATCCGGCAGGCGTTGGCCAACGCCCGGCTCACCGGCGCCGACGTCGATGCGGTGGAGGCCCACGGGACGGGTACGCGGCTCGGCGACCCGATCGAGGCGCAGGCGCTGCTGGCGACCTACGGCCAGGAACGGGGCGACGGCGGCCACCCGCTGTGGCTGGGGTCGGTCAAGTCGAACATCGGCCACACCCAGTCTGCGGCGGGCGTCGCAAGTGTGATCAAGATGGTCATGGCCATGCAGAACGGGGTACTGCCTGCCACGCTGCACGCGAACGAGCCGTCGCAGCACGTGGACTGGTCCGCCGGCGCGGTGGAACTGCTCACCGAGCCGCGTCCGTGGCCCGTGACGGACCGTCCGCGGAGAGCGGGTGTCTCGTCGTTCGGGATCAGTGGCACGAACGCGCACGTGATTCTGGAGCAGGCTCCGGAGTCCGAGCCGACCGAGGACTCCGGGCGGACTCGCGAGCCGAGCGTCTCGGCGTGGGTGGTGTCCGCGCGGTCCGAGACCGCGCTCCGGGCGCAGATCGAGCGGCTCAGGACGTACGTCGCGGATGCTCCGGACCTGGATCCGGTGGATGTGGGGTGGTCGCTGGCGACGACGCGTGCGGCGCTGGAGCACCGTGCGGTGGTGGTGGGTGAGAGCCGGGAGGAGCTGCTGGCTGCCCTGCCGACGGCTCCGTCGGCCGCTGGGGCGGCAGCCACCCCTGCGGGTTCCGGTGGTGTGGTGTTCGTGTTCCCGGGTCAGGGTTCGCAGTGGGTGGGCATGGCACGGGAGTTGTGGGGTGCCTCGCCCGAGTTCCGTGAGCGGTTGACCGAGTGCGAGACGGCACTGGCCCCATATGTCGACTGGTCGCTGCGTGACGTCCTGTTGGAAGAGGA
>NZ_JBEXDB010000039.1:0-29041 GCF_040605575.1 Streptomyces sp. NPDC005566
CAGCCCCAACGAATATGAACACCGACACCACACCGCTAAACTCACGCTCGCTGCGTGATCAATAACCGCGTGCCCACCTTCACGGGGGAAGGCCCGTGCCCCGCGCCGGGGGCGGATTTGCGGAATACTCGGGGACCGGTCGGGTCGGTGATCGAATGGATCTGAGATCCATTCATGCAGCGATCTACTGGATTCGGACCTGTCAGATCCCTTTCGCCATCACGCCAGTCAGACTGGTGAGCAAGCCAGTCGAGATGATCTCCAAAGCGCTGCACTTCACGCACCCGGGACTGCCCGAGCCCGACGTCGGCTTTCGGGCGCGGGTCAGCCTCGTCTCACCCCAGCAGGACGTCATCGTCACCGAGGCGTTTGAGCTCGCGATAGAGGATCGCGAGACCGGTGACAATCTTGGCTGACGAGATGATGGCGTCGGCCAAGCGGAGGGGGTCGCTCTCCTTCCGGGCGAGTTTGGCCTGCTTGGCGACGCTCAGCGCACCGAAGGCTGTGGTGCCGAGGGACAGGAACACGCTGGACCTGGACTTCTTCTTGGCAGCTGCGCTCACTTGTTAAGAACCTCCTCAGGCCGCGGAAGCGGAAACCGCGATTCGTCGTGGAACGGCGCTCTTCTCGCTCTCGCGGATACATGGTGCGGGTCAGGCGGCCGCGCTATTCCGTATCGACAGCGACGGCATCATGACCACCGTTTCAGGCCCCCGACGGGCCCGTGCACCGCTTCTGCCCTGCACGCTTGTTCCCATGCAAGAATCTCGCGCGCTCGGAGAACCCCTCTCGGAGCGCAGGAGGCGAAGCCTCAGGTTCATGTGCCGCCCCGCCCGTGCAGTCGCCAGATACGGGCGGCTCATGTGAACGTCCGGGGAGGAGGCGGGCGCGTTGCTGGATGGTGCCGGGCATGTCTGCGGTAGAGGGTTGCGTGCCCCAGGGGCCTGACAACCTCAGCGGTGACGCAACGCCTCACGGTCGGTGAGGAGGCCGTGCTCCGATACGAGTCAACCCCGGGGAATTGCATCAGATGCGTGATCCGCACAGGGTCCATGCCGCTGTACTGCGGCGAGTTTAGCGTCCCCGTTCTGTGCGTGATGTCGATGTGGTTGCAGCTCTGACCTGGCGGTTTGGTAGTGATCAGTCGTTAGATGCATGATTCTGCCCTCTAGCGAGAGGGGGTGGGGAGTGTCCGAAGGTATGCGAGAAGTCGCTGGATCGGCTCGGCTGGAGCTGGTCTCGGGGGTGTACCTGCTGCATCCCGAGGACGCGGTCTTGGAGGCGATGCTTGCGGGATGGGCACGCCAGCAGATAGGCGGCCGTGGCCTTCAGAAGAAGACGGTCAGCGACCGCCGCAAGATCGTCGAGCAGTTCAGGGACTTCACGAACGAGTACCCATCGGAAGTGGACGGCTGCGGACATCGACGAGTGGATGGCCGACCTGGTGATGCGCCACGACCGTGCCAAGACGACGCTCCGCACCTACCAGGGGGCCGTGGGCGTGAATGGCCGGACAGACAGACAAGGCCGTCGAATACTTTCGTGCCGTACTCGTCTCCGCCGGCGTCCTGCCTGTCCGCGACGAGTACATGGCCCAGCTGGAACGGTGGATCGAACGGAAGCTCGCCACCATCAACGACACCGAAGACCGCAAGCTGATCACCGCGTTCGCCCGCTGGGACCGCATCGCACGCCTCAGACGACGATCCCGCGGCAAGGCGATATCCGTCCAGGCGGCCGACATCATCCAGACCCAGATCGCCAAGGCCATCGCCTTGCTCAGGTGGATCAAGGACCAGGCCGAGACGCTGGGTACCTGCCAGCAGACACATATCGACCTCTGGCTCACCTCCGAAGACCACCAAGGCCCCTACAGCGCACGCCCGTTCGTCACCTGGGCAGTCCGCAGCAAGTTCGCCTTCAACATCAGCATCCCCGCCCGCCCCCGGCGCGTCTTCCACCGCCCGCTGGAGCATCGCTCGCCGGCTCCTGAACAACGACTCGATCGAGACCAAGGACCGCGTCGCCGGACTGATGGTCCTGCTCTACGGCCAGACCCCCGCCCGAACCTGCCGTCTGACCACCGCACACGTCATCCACAACGACAAGGGCGTCGCCCTTCAGCTCCGCGAGATCCCGTTGAGGCTACTGCCGCCCCTGGACGACCTGGTCCTCCAACTCGTCGGCATCGCCAATGATCATTAGCACACCGTGATGGCAAACGAGTCCAACGCACCCTGGCTCTTTCCGACCCAGCAGCCGGGAAAGCACCTGACCAGCAAGCAACTTCTCTCCCGACTCCGGAAGATCGCTGCTCCCCTCCGAGGCCGCTCGCTGCGCGGCCCTCCTCGACATCTGCACCACGATGCCGGCGGGCGTCCTCGAACGGCTCCTCGGCATCAGCCCCGCTGCTGCCGACCGATGGGCAGCCGGGGCCATCAGAAGCTCCTACGCAGCCGAGGTGGCCCTACGATCAGATGGTTGAGATCGATTACGCAGCGCCCGCGTCTGCTCGGCGGCCTGCCATCATGCTCGGGTGGCCCACGACATAGTGTTCTTCCTCGCCCTTGATGACGAGACGCGGCTGCGACGCGCATGCGGGGACCGAGTGAGGCCTTTGAGTCTGTGACCTGCCGCTTTATCGAGCCGGACAGTTCCATCGCCAAGTGGGAAATGTACTTCGAGGAGCCTTCGGCCGAGGCCCCGCCGATTGAGCAGCTTCTCGGGTGGGCGTGGCCGGAGTGGGTCACCGCTCCCTTGAACGATGGCGTTGAGGTGTTCGCTCTGCCAAAGCGCTTGACCCGAGCGCTGGCCAATGCGAGCTCTGGCGAACTCGAAGAGCTCGCAGGCCGCTGGACCACGCGGCTCTCGTCAGAGGACGGGGACGACATGACCGACGATGACCTACTGGCGGTCCTGCAGGGAGTTGCCCGGCTCGCGGTGAGTGCGGTGAACACCGGTGGCGGCCTCTACAGCTGGAGCTTCTGACCATCGCCTTCGCTCTGCCGTCCAAGGTGGGTCAGGGAGACTCAGGGCCGGTTACGGGGCCAACCGCGTTCCGGCAGCGGCCCGTACCTCTGGTGTCTCCATCGGGTCGTCGCGGAGTACGGCGATGCGGTGCAGGGTCTGCGGGTTGTGGGGTGCCGAAGCGATGGCCAGCAGCCGTGCCCGTTCCTCGCAGTCCCAGAGCGACTCGGTGTATGCGTCGTCCAAGCCGGACGGGTCGATCGCGGCGAGCGCTGCCAGGTAGTCAGCGCGCTCGTACGAGTGCGGGGTGTGCCGCCAGTAGCGCCGGAGGACGGGCACTGCGTCGGCGGCTTCAGCTCCGAAGCGGGCCAGTCTCGTCGCCGTGGTGTCGGGACCGCACCAGTCGCGGGCCTCCCACTGTTCGGTAAGTTCGGCCACGAGCACCGGTAGCGCCTCCGGCCTGGGGTGGTCGGCCAGAACGTCCGCCCCCAGCCGGGCCAGCCACTCCCGACCGTCCACGGCCCACCCACGAGCCGCCGGCACGGCGAGGGCTCCGAGGCGGTCGACCGCCCGCCGGAGCAGGGGCAGGGACCGGCGGCCGTCCGGGGTTCCGAGCGACGGCACGAGCGGGATCAGCCCCTCGGCCGGGTCCCGCACAGCCAGCGCACGCAGCGCATCGATCTTCATGCTGAACTCCGTGCCGCTGGCAGCCAGCAGGGCGAGCAGCTCCTCGTCGCTCAGCCCGCCAAGGGACGGCCGCGGAGGGAACCGGCGGCCCGGCACCTCGATCCCGAACCGGCTCCACGGCTCGAAAGACCACGGAAGATCCTCCTCCCCGCCGATCCGGGCGCGCGCGACATCGCCCAGGTCCTCCCACCACTCGGCCGGCCAGTAATCCGCGACCGACTCCAGTACGGGGACCCAGCGCTTGCCTTCCCGGATGTATGCCCGAAGCCCCTCCCGGGCCTCGTCCGAACCGGCGAGGGCGAGCAGCTCCAGCACCCCGGCGGCCCGCGAGCACTCCTCCTCGTCCCCCGCCAACTGGTCAACGACCGGCATCGGCGACAGCTTCAGGTCCCGGATCAGCCGCGCCTGGTAGAGGTAGCGGGTGTCGCTCTGGTAGTCCCACTTCCAGTCCCGGCGGATCCCGTCGTACACGAATGGCACGGCGGCCTCCGGGTCACACCGTGCGCGCTCCGCGCCCAGCCCCCGGCCGCGCTGGAGTAGCCCCTCCAGCGTGTCGTGGCGGGCGTAGGACAGGGTGCGGGACTTCTCGTCGTGATAGCTCATCACGCCACACCCTGCCTGGCTGGGGGCGCGGTTGCCATGCGATATCGGCCCGAGCCACGGGACACAGCCGTCTCAGCGGCTCGGGGCGCTGGGCCCCTCTGCGTCTTCTGCGGTCCAGTTGAACTGAACCGGCTGCCCCGCCGCCTGTTCCGCACGACCGAATATCCGAACCTACCGACACTCACCATGGTCGGGACGCGGATACACCGTACCGGCCCACCCCGGAACGACTCATGGGACCGGCGTCCGCCCGGGCCGTGAGGCCCCGGGCGGACGCCGGTCATGGGTCATCCGGACGTGCTGCGGATCAGCGATCAGCTCACCTGGAGGGTGACGTCGTCCACGACGTACGAGGTCTGGAGGGACTGGTCCTCCACGCCGTTGAACTTCAGGGTGATCGTCTGTCCGGCGAACTCGGAGACGTCATAGGACTTCAGCGCGTATCCGGTGTTCGCGTCCAAGTTCGAAAGCGTCGCCAGGGTCCGGCTGCCGACCGACACGGTGAAGGTGTCGTAGGCGACGCTCTCGGTCTCGTCGGTGTCGATGTGCAGGTAGAACGACAGCCGGTGCGTGGTGCAGCCCGACGGGATCGTCAGCGACTGGGCGGCACTGTCCGTGCGGGTGGTGCCCCACCCGTTCAGCCACGCCTTGTAGGAACCGCCGTGCGGTGGCTGTCCCGCCTGGTTGGTGATGACGCCCGAGGTGGCGGTCCAGGGGCTGGTGCCGCTCTCGAAGCCGCCGTTGAAGACGAGTTGACGTGCGGTGCAGGTGCCGCCGCCCCCGCCGACGGTGAGTGTGTAGGTGGTGCTGTGGCTCACCGTTCCGGAGCCGGTGACCGTGAGGGTGTAGGTGCCTTGTTGGGTGGCGGCCCCGATCTGTACGGAGAGGGTCGAGGAGTTGCCCGACTGTACGGAGGACGGGCTCAGCGTCGCGGTCACGCCGCTCGGCGCGCCGGAGACCGAGAGCGCGACGGTCTGCGCGCTGCCGCTCAGGGTGGTGGTGTTCACCGTCGAGGTGACGCTGCCACCCGGTGCGGCGCTGCCGGAGGACGGGCTGGTGGAGAGGGAGAAGTCCTGCGCCGGGACGTCGCTGCCGACGGCCTGCTTCCAGACGGCGTACGCGACACCGTCCGCACTGCGGTCCAGGACTGTCGCGTTGATGTTGTTCGTCGTGTCGCAGGAGCTGTGGTAGCAGGGATCGTAGGCGGCGTTGGCCGTGCCGCCCCATTTGGCCGCCTGCGCCGAGGTCTTGCGGGCACTGGCACCGGCCGCGTACCCGGAGGTGGGGATGCCCGCTGCCTGGAAGGACGCGTCGTCGCTGCGTCCCTGGCCCTCGACGTTCTCCTCAGGTGCGAGGTTGAGAGAGGTCCAGTACGCCTTGAGTGGGACGGAGGTGGTGGAGTTGACGTTGTTGATGAAGTAGCCGGCGTTGGTGGAGCCGACCATGTCGAAGTTGTAGTAGCCCTTGATCGCCGTGCGCTGGGCGCTGCTGAGCTGGTTGACGTAGAACTCGGAGCCGTTGAGGCCCTGTTCCTCGTCCGTCCACCAGGCGAAGCGCACGTGCTTCGTCATGGTGGGGTTCTTCTGCGCGAGGACGAGCGCGTTCTCCAGCAGGGCCGAGGAGCCCGAGGCGTTGTCGTTGATCCCGGGGCCCGCCGCGACGCCGTCGAGGTGCGCGCCGAACATGACGGTCTGGTCGGCGGGGCCTCCCGGCCAGTCGGCGATGAGGTTGTTGGACGGGTAGGTGCAGGAGGAGCAGTTCTGCTCGGTGACGGTGTACCCGGCCGCCTGCAGCTTGCCCTTCACGTAGGCGAGAGACTGGGTGTAGCCCGAGCTGCCGGCCCGTCGGTGGCCGCCGTTCTGCGCGGCGATCGTGCCGAACTGCGCGAGGTGCGCCTGGACGTTGGCGACGGCGATGTCAGGCGGGTCGGTGCCGGGCTGCGTTCCGCCGACGTTGAGTGTGTAGTCGACGGTGTGTGCGAGCGATGTGCCCTGCCCCTTGATGACGACGGTGGATGCGCCGGGCGCGGCGGTGGTGGCCGCGGAGAGGGTCAGGACCGAGGACTGGCCGGACTGGACCGTGGCCGGGTTGAAGGAGGCGGTCACTCCGGAGGGCAGGCCGGTGGCGGTGAGGGTCACCGGCTGGGCCGTACCTGTGGTGGTGTTGGTGACCACGGATGTGGTGACCGAGCCGCCCTGCTGGACGGTGCCGCCCGAGGGGTTCAGAGCCAGGGAGAAGTCGCTGTTCTGCCCGGTCGGTGTACAGGTCGGGTCGCCGGCCTGGGCCGGCACGCTGATCGCGTCCCACGCGGCCTTGGTCTTCAGGAAGAGCCCGCACGTGGCGAGGTCGAGCGACTTGGCCGAACTCAGCGTCGCCGTACGGTACTTCTTGTACGACATACTGCTGGTCTTGAGCAGCATCCCGCCGTAGAAGATCTTTCCGGCGTTCTGGATGCCGACACCGGTCAGGGTGGTCTGGTTGCAGGTGGTGCTGCTCGGCTTCCCGCCGCCCGGGTTCGTGCCCTCCGCCAGCAGATAGAACCAGTGGTTCAGCGGTCCGGCCGCCGCGTGCACCTCGGTGCCGGGTATCGCAGAGCTGTAGCAGGCCGGGTCGTTGTTGACAGCCGGCGGGTTGTACATGTTCCGGATCGGTCCCCGGCCCTGCAGGTTGATCATCTCACCGACGGTGAAGTCGGGGACGTCGTACGGTGAGGGCTGGTTCATGTACGCCTCGGTCAGCGCGCCGAAGATGTCTCCGGTGCCCTCGCCGAGTCCGGACTCCTGACCGCCGGTGCCGCCCGGGGTGGTGGTGTCGATGGCGTGCCCGTACTCGTGGGCCACCACGTCCGCTCCGGCGATCCACTCGTTGGCGCTGTTGCGGCCGATGGTGACCTGGCTGCCGTTCCAGTAGGCGTTCATCTCGGGCAGGCCGACCTTGGCGGGGAAGGTGCGGCCACTGCCGTCGACCCCGTTGCGGCCGAGCCACTGGCCGAGCATGTCCCACTGCTTCTGCGCGGCGAACATGAGGTCCACGCAGCCGGTCTCCTTGGACGTGGGGTTCCCCGTTCCCCAGGAGTCCGACGACTTCGAGAAGACACTGCCCGTGCTGTAGTCCGCGCAGCTGAGTCCGGTCCGGTTCGGGTCGCGGAGGCTGTAACTCCCGCTGGAACTGGTGGTGTCGATGCTGATCGGCCCCGGACCGTTCCACTTGCTGGTGCCGCTTCCCGCCGCGACATCGTCATGTGTTCCGATGACCTTGCCGGTGCGGGCGTCCACGAAGACATGAAGTCTGCTGGGCGCCTTCTTCGTACGGCCGGAGAGGACCGTCTCCCAGGCGAGGGTCTGTCTGCCCTTGTCCAGCCTGACGACCAGCCGGCTGCTGCGGACCCTGTCGACCTTCGCCAGTTCGGCCCGCGAGACGGTTTCGGCCTTCTTCGCAGTGACGGCCGGATCGGTCGCCACGTCGATCCGCGTGGAGGACGCCGACTGCAGGGCGCGTACGTCACCGTCGCCGTCGGCCAGCACGACCGCGTCGCCGCCGACGACCGGCAGACCGCGATAGCTGCGCTCGTAGGCGACGGAGTAGAGGCCCTTCACCCAGGGGGTGACGAGGCGCCGTTCGTACTGTTCCTGCGAGGAGTTCACCAGGGAGTCGAGACCGCTGTCGACGGCCCGGTCCGCTGCGGCGACCGCCCGCGAGAGTGGGGTCGTGCGTGCTTCGGCGGTGCTCGCCGGGGCTTCTGTGTGCTGGGCGACCGAGGTGCCTGTCAGCCCGGCGACCATGGCCAGTGTCAGGCCGGCCGTCACCGTTCTTCGTTTCATCAGGGCTCCAAAGCGTGGGGGAGACGGGTACGTCGCCGCCGAGTATGGGCGTGAGCATGACCGGTGAGGGACATCCCGCCGGGCATAAGACGCGAGTTATGGTGCGACGGCGGCACGCTGCGTACGCTGCTGAAATGCAGCTGGAACTGAGGCATCTGCAAGCCGTCTGCCGGATAGCGGAGGCGGGCAGCCTGGGTCTCGCGGCGCGCCGGCTCGGGGTGTCACAGCCCGCGCTCTCCGCGCAGCTGCGCCGGATCGAACGGGTGGCGGGCGGCGAGCTCTTCGTCCGCACCCGGCACGGGGTGGAGCCCACGTCGCTCGGCCAGTTCGTGCTGGGGAAAGCCCGCCGGGTGCTCAACGAGATGGACGCGCTGGGCGCGGAGTCGCGCGCGTTCGTCACGGGCAGACCGCTACGGCTGGGCTGCATCCTGCTGGTGCTGGTCGACGGACTGCTGGAGCAGACGGATCTGGCCATGTCGGGGCAGGAGATCACCGTCGATCTGGAACACTCGGCGACCGCACTGCTTCGTATGCTCGGAGCGGGACAGTACGACGCCGTCGCGTACGGAGAGGTCAACGAGCACGAAGTCCCCCTCCCCGTCGGGGTGATGGCCAGGACGTTGATTCCCAAGGAACCGTTCTGCATCCGGATGTCGGCCGAACACCCCCTCGCGGAGCAGGAGTCCATCGACCTTGCGGACCTGTCCGACGAATCGTGGATGACCTTGGTCGAGGACGACGACGGCGGCCCCGAAGCGCTGGTCGAGGCATGCGCGAAGGCCGGGTTCGTTCCGTCACTGCGCTACCGGATCACCGACCGCAAGATGCATTACGGGCTGATCGCCGCGGGCCGCGCGATCTCGCTCAGCCAGCCGACGGCCCCGTTCGCCCAGGGCACCGTCCTGCGACCCCTCGTCGGCACGCCGATCACCGGGCGGATCCGCCTGGCCTGGAACCGCTCGACGGTCTCGGCAGGGCAGGCGGAACTCCTGTACCGGGCGGCCGCCCGCGCGTACCTGGCCAATGTGGACAACAACCCCTTCCACCGGACCTGGTGGGACGCCCGCCCCGAGCTGCATCCGGCACTCGAATGAGGCGGGCAACGCTGTGGCAATATCGGCGCGGCTTCACTGGGGTGGCCAGCCGCGGCCATCGTTCCGAGAAGGGCCGCGGGCAGATGAACGCGTAAGTCCCACAGGTCATGGCTGACGCCGACTGCCTCGCCCACCTTCCGGGTCTGCAGACGGCAGGAGCAGGCCCAGACACGCGGGTCGTTCGACACCCGTTGCCGGTGACGAACAGCATCATGGAGACAGCCCAGCCGTTTCCCTCCGAAAGGCGCCGTGATGACCACCCGCTCCCCCCAAGAGCACGCACAGGAAGCGATCCTCTCGAAGATCAAGGAGGTTGCCGACCAGCTCGACGCCGATCGCCCCGAGCACACCTCCAATGTCCTGAAGTCCCTCGCCGAGGCGTACGCCTGGGCCGTCGCGCCGCAGCACGCGCACTGACCGACCAGCACCGGCGCCCGCCACCTGCCCCGGGTGACGGGCGTCCTTCACGCACGGCCGCCGTCGACCGAACGAGACGTCAGCGACCCAGTCACCGTCACACGCCGCCTCAAGGGCAACCGCCGATGTGCCCAGCTTCCGACGACACCAGGGTTCAGGACTCCGACTGCGCAGCCGCCACCGCCTTCTTCGAGCTCCACTGCGACGTCACCCATCCCAACGAAGGTGCCCTGCCGATCACCCGTGTGCGACCTCGCCAACCCACCGATGAAGTCCGGTTCCCGGAGGCACCAGCCGACGACCGGCGCCCCGTGCACGCAACCGTCAGTAGCTCAGCTCCCGCAGCGGCCGACCGCCGCGCTCCGCCCCGACCGACTACCGCGAGCGCCCCGCGGTCGAGTGCGGGATCACTCGCTTCGAGAGACACCGCGCGGTCGCCACTCGATGCGACAAGCTCGCCGTCCGCTGTGAGGCGACCTTGCTCGTCGCTGCCATCAACGATCGGCTCTGGCCCTCGGCCGTCACGCGGTTCGTTCCACGTTCCACACCGCGGGCAGATCGCTGCCGCAGAATACGCAGACGAAGTCGTCCTCACGCACGATGTTGTGCTCCTGGCAGTCGGGACACCGCCGGAACACCACCTCGTGAGTGAAACGGGAGGGCCGCCCGAGCTCCGCATCGTCCAGAGCGAGGGCGACCTCGTCCCAGGAGCTGACGTCCGGGCAGTACCCGGTGGACTGGTTGCTGACCTCGCTCACGGCCCACCGGCCACCCTCATGCACGAAGCTGATCTCGCCGGCACTCAGAACCATGTCTCCGCCGGCACAGGCCACGTGCTCGCTTCGCCGCGGCGCCAGCCGAAGCGCACCGTCCATACCGACCACGAAGGTGAAGGGTTCGCCCAGATCCGCCGCCGATTGCTCCACGGTCCAGCCATCGAAGTCAGCCGCCGAGCCGATCCGACGCCCGCCGTCACCGGGCCGGACCGCGGCCTTCAACTCGACCGGTCCGACATATCGATAACTCCGCCCCCGGCCGCTCACGTCGGCCGACCTGGAACACGTCCTGCACACGTTTCAGGACATGCTGCCCAGTGGCCGGAGGAAGCGGCGTTCATACCGCTTGATGCAGCGCGTGCGACGAGCCAGTTCGAACGCCTCCTGGCACTCCGGGTCAGACATGCTGTCCGTGCGGTACTGCTCGTACGCAGCGAGACTGGGAAACGAAAAGAGGGCGTAGGCGATGTCGCTGTCGCTCTCACTGGGCAGGAAGTAGCCATGGTGCGTCCCGCCGAAACGGTTGACGAGCCCGACCCAGCGGCGCCCGTAGTCCTCGAAGTCTTCAATCTTGTCGGCGTCGATCTCGTACGTCAGGTGAATGGTGATCATGCTTACATGATGCAGGGCGACGGTTCGGGCTCGACGGCGGCCCGTGTCCGCTGACGGCGTACCCGGCAGGCGGGCAGGGCCACCACGTGCCTGTCGACCAGCAGGCCCCGGGTAACCCGCCCCGGCCGCTTCGTCAGGGGCGGGTCTGCTCGGCGCTACCAGCCGGGCGGCTGAGCCGGGTCGAGGGTACGCCACTGGGCGAGCACGTCGGGATCCTGTGCGTCGAGCCAGTCGGTCAGTTCACGGAAGGACACGCACCGCACTTCCTCGCGGGGGCAGATGTTGCGCATCACGTCCTCGACGGCGTCCATGTAGATTCCGCCGTTCCAGGCCTCGAAGTGGTTGCCGATGAACATCGGTGCGCGGCTGCCGTGCAGAACCCTTTCGAAACCGGCGAGGTAGGCGTCCCGGGCCTGCTCGCGCCAGCGGTCGTGGAGCGCAGGGTCACCCTCGGTGCTGCCGTCCGACTGGTTGTAGAGGAAGTTGAAGTCCATGGAGAGGACTTGGAAGTCCTTGCCCGGGAAGGGCAGCATCTGCAGAGGAAGGTTCCAGATACCGTCCTTCTTCGAGGGCCAGATCTGGAAGTCACCGGGTGAGCTCGCGTCATACCGCCATCCGAAAGCCTTGGTGGCGGGGAGCAGTGTCTTCTGGCCCTCCAGACAGGGTGCCCGCCCGCCCACGACCTCGCGGGTCGGGTCGAACGGGAGAGGATCCAGGTCCTGGAAGCCGGTGTTGGTCTTCCAGTTCTGCACGAAGGAATAGAACGCGTCGATTTCCCGGGTCCACTCCGCGGTGCTCCAGTCTCCGCCTCCCTTCTTCCCGCAGAAGTGGCCGTTGAAGTGTGACCCGATCTCGTGGCCGTCCTTCCACGCCCCGCCGAGCTGATCCAGCGTCATGCGGATGTGCTCGCGTGTGGGGTAGGAGATGGCTGCGGCGCCGGCCTTGTGCTGGGGCGGCAGGTACAGGCTGCTGCGCTCTTCCGGGAGCAGGTAGATACCGGTGAGGAAGAACGTCATGTGTGCGTCGCTCTCCTTCGCCACCTGCCGGAAGCGGGAGAACATCCGGTCGTCGCCCTCCAGTGCGCCGTCCCACGAGAAGACGACGAACTGCGGTGGTTTTTGACCTGGTTTGAGCCTCTCAGGCTTGAGCTGACGGGGCTGCGGACCGGTGTAGGAGGTGGAGCCGTCTCCCAGGACCCTGACCTTTCCGTCCCAGTCCTCCGTAGCGGCCTTCTTCGCGCCGGCGCGCTTCTGCCGGGCGGGGGGCTTTGGCTCAGCAGCGGTCTCGGTGGCCTGTGAGGGCGTCGCGTCGTCGGATGCGCCACCGGAGGGCAACAGCACGAGGGCCGCGCAGAGCGATGTCGCGAGGCAGACCACCAGTCCTGCGGTGGCACGGGGGCGGGTGCGGATTCGGGCCCGTATTCGCTTCATACCAGCCCGGTCGGCGAGCATCGCGGCGCGCTCGGCCATCGTCGGGCGCGGTGCTCCGTGTCGGTTGTCGTGTCGTTCGGTGTCCTGCAGGCCCTGATCTCGTTCATTCACTTGGATACGGCCTTCATGTAGCTGGACCAGATCTGGGCCGGAAAGTCCCTGCCGGACGCCGGGTCGCCGCCGAGCCCTTCGAGGGGGAGCGGTGCAAGGCTCTTCGTCAGGTTCATCCGGTACGTGACGACGGCGGTGGACGCTTCGGGCGTGTAGCCGACGTACCAGTGCGCCGTCTGGTCCTGTGTCGTGCCGGCCTTCCCGGAGAACGGCGCGGCAAAGGTGTCGTCGCTCGTCCCGCTTCGGGCGAGGGAGGCGGTGATCTCGTCGGCCACGGCGGATCTCATGGCGCGGCTGACCTTCGGGCGGGCCAGCGGGACCGACTCGCCGTTGCGGGTGACGTTGGCCACCGAGTACGGAGTGGTGTGCGAACCATGAGCCGCGAACGTCCCGTAGGCGTTGGCCATGCGTATGGCGCTGGGAGTGGAGTTGCCCAGGGAGAACGCGGGGACGGGGGGTCCGAAGCTGGACGCGAGCAGCCCGGAGCCCTCGGCGATGCGGCGGACCCGGTCCAGGCCCACGTCCATGCCGAGCTGCCAGAACGGTGCGTCCACGCCCTGGGCCAGGGCGTCGTGGAGGCCGATGCGGCCGTAGGAGCGATCGCCCTCGTTGTGGCCCTTGACCATCTTGCCCGAACGGTCCCAGTAAGGTCCTTCCGGCGTCGTGACCGGAAGGCCGTTGTCGCCGTCGTACGGGGTCGAGGGGGTGAGCGGGGTACGAGGACCACCGCGCTCGTGCGATACCCCGTACTCGAGGCCGGCGGCGTAGACGAACGGGGTGAAGGCCGACCCGGCGGGCACGGTACTCGCGTTGGATTCGTTGAAAGCCTGCTTCTGGAAGTCCGGTCCGCCGTGGACGGCGAGTATCCGGCCGTCCGGAGAGACGGAGGCGGCCCCGAAGCGGGTGTTCCGGTCGGCCGTGCGGCGCCGGGGATCGAGCTCTTCGCGGGCTTGCTGCACGGCCGTGGTGAGTGCTGCCGTCCGCTGCTTCTCGAACGTCGTGTAGATCTGGTAACCACCCAGATCGAACCGGGCGTCTGAGATGCGCCCCGCGCGCTTGGCGTACGACTCCGCGAGCTCGACGAGATAACCGTCCTGCCCGCCGGCATTGTTCGGCCTGGGGGGTGCCTTGGGCTCCGGAAAGGTGGTGTACCGAGCCCGCTCGGCGGGACTCAGCCTGCCGATCTTCACCATGCGGTCCAGCGTCCAGCTCCAGCGCTCGACGGCGCGCTGCCGGTTGTCGGGGTCGACGGCAGGATCGTAGAGGGAGGCGCCCTTGAGCAGGGAGGCGAGGAAAGCACCCTCACTGGCATTGAGCTGGGTGACCTCCTTGCCGTAATACGCCTGCGAGGCGCGTTGCAGACCGTAGGTGCCACGCCCGAACCAGCTGGTGTTCAGGTACTCCTCGAGGATGGTGTCCTTGCTCAGCCGGCGGTCCAGCTTGACCGCGAGGAGCATCTCGGTGAACTTGCGTGAGAAGGACTGGTCCTGCGAGAGGTAGACGTTCTTGACGTACTGCTGGGTGATGGTGGATCCGCCCTGGGTGTCACCCTCGCCCACAGTGCGCCACATCGCGCGGGTGATTCCTTTGGTCGAAATACCGTGGTCCGAGTAGAAGTTGGCGTTCTCAGCCGCCAGTACGGCCCACCGGACGGACTCGGGAATCTTCGACAGGGGCATCTCCTGGCGACTCACCCAGCCGGTACGGGCCATGGGGGAGCCGTCGGCCCAGTAGTAGACGGTGTCCTGCTGGGTGGCGAACGAGTTGAGGTCCTCGGGCAGGTCCGTACGTGCGTAGGCCACGCCCACCACGGCCGTGAGTGCCGCTGTGCAGATGAGGAACGAGGCGAGAGAGAGCCGCCACGAGGGCACCCACCGTCGCCATCGGTGCCGGCCCGCCCGTGGATAGTCCGGCCGCAGGCTCAGTCGCGAGCGCTGTCCTGCCGTCGCTCTGCGGCGTGGCCCCCCGGACCGCAGTGCCTTTCGCACGGCACGAACGATCGAATCTAAGGTGTGATGCTTCGTCATACCGCCCAGCCATGAAAGTCCTGGCCCGGCTCGCACACCGCGGCCGCGCCCTTACGTGTGAAGTGGTCATGCGCTCGCCTGTCCCGGCCTTCGTGGCCGCCCCGTCCGGGGCTCGTGGAACGTGTCACCGCGCCGGTTAGGCGGGACACCCTTCGGCGGAACTACAGGCCATGCGCATCCTCGGGTTCAGCCCATGGGGCAGCTGATCGGTCGGAATCACTCGGAGGATGGGGGCACATGACCCATCCCACGGATCCGGCGCATCCAAAGGCCAAAGCATGACCGAGAGTCGCGCCGAAAGTCACGTAAAGATAACAGGCTCCTGTGGCTGTGCCTTCGCGGAGTCACTCATCAGGCGCGCGCGGCCGCGCCTCCGCGGCCGGGGCGCGGACGGACTCACGCGCTCCGAGTCCGTCCGGTGTCGGGAGCGGGCGTGCGCATTCGCGCGGACGACGGCGAGGTGGGTACCTGAGATGGGTGAGGGTTCGCCGGCGAGCCAGGACGGGTAACGACGGCCCTCGCGCTCGGCCGTGGGACACCGGTCGCCGTCGACGGGGCATGGGCTCTCTGCTGCCCGTTACTGATCCGGCACGGTCTGCTCCGCCAAGGGCGAAGGTCGTCATCAGCCGCACTCCGTGACACGACCGCAGGTGCTCACCGTGGAGACCCCAGCGCGGAGCGGGCCGATCGGCACTCAGCAGGAGCCTGTGCAGAACGAGTCGCCGGAGGGGTGTAAGAACTCCATGCCCTCAACTACCCCTCGGACGATGGATGGCGGGTCGAGCGGGTTGCACCCTGAGGTCCACCCGAACACCCCGCCGTCCCGGCCGGGTCACTACCGCCTCGCCGCCGTCGCTGAGCAGCAGGGCGGCAGCGACCGCTCACGTAGAGGTCACCAGTTCTTGTACTGGACGTCGCCGAGGCCGCAGAACGTGCAGGCAGGGCTCAGGAAATCCTCCATGCGCCGGAAATCCTCGTCCGCGAGGTGCCAGCGCAGCCAGGCGGTGATGATGTGCTGGCCGTTGCGAGTGGCCAGGATGTGGTCGGTGTCGTTGAGAACGTTGAACCACACCGGTACGGCGGTGTTGGCGTAGTCACGCTCCATGTTCGCGGTGGCGAAGTCCTCGTCGCCGCCGACGTAGAGAGCCGGGTTGCGCAGACCGGCCGGGCCGTTGCCGTCGAAGGAGCCGCCGGCCACGTGAACGGTGGTCTCGAGCCGCGACTCGCCGGCTACGTCGAACGAACCGATCGACCCGCGCGAATGGCCCCCGAATGCCACCTCGGAAGTGTCGAGGTCCTGGTACAGCGGGCTGCTCGAGGCGGCGTTCTGGTCCTCCAGCCAGTCGAGGGCATCGACCATGTAGTCGCCGCTGCTGGAGGAGACCTCGCTGTAGACGACGAAGCCGTGCGACGCCCACTGCCGCAGCATGTCCTCGTAGTCCGCGGGGTCCGCTCCCGCTCCCGGGCCCCAGACGAGAATCGGGTGGTTCACACCGTTCTGGCCGGCGTTCGTCGGGTAGACGAGCCACCCGTCGTTGCCGGGGCCCGAGGTGCTGTCGATGGTCACTGCGTACGGCCCCGGCGCCGTCACGTCCGTCACGGGCGGCAGGGAACCGGGAGGCGGGTCGGTCGGGCCCCCTCCGGCCTCGGCCTCGACGAGCACGTCGTCGACCGTGAGGGTCTCCAGCGCACTGTTGGCGTCCAGGGAGAACCGCAGCCGCAGCGTGCGGTTCGCGACCGAGGCAGGAAGAGGGAAGGACACGCTGCCCGTGGCGGTGCGCGCCGACTCCAACGCGGTGTAGGCGCCACCGTCCACCGAATAGGCTGCTTCGAAGGACTCACCGAGGTCCAGACCGGACGCGGCGCGCGTGTACGACACCCTCACGTCGCGGTATCCCGCGAGGTCGACGGATGCGGACGTGAGGGTCGGGTCGGAGCGCAGCGACCCGCTCAAGCGGGCACCGTACGTGCCGGTGCTGACGGAACCGGAGGCGGTGAAGGTGCCGAGTCCGTTGGAGAAGCCCTCGCTGTACACGGAAGCGACTGCAAAGGCTGGGGCCGTGGAGGCGCCGGTGGCGACCAGGGCCAACGTACTGGCGGCCACTGCGCTGACTGCTCGCAGGCGCCGGCTGAGGTGAGACATGTCCGATGTCCTTTCCAGGCTGCGCCGGTCGTCTGCTGCGGCGCTTCGTCGTGGCGGGCACGTGCGCGTGAGGTGTTCGTTGCGGACGGCCGGACGGCGCGCCTCCCGCACGGTCCTTGGCGATTAGAGCGGGAACCGTGCGAGAGGGCATCACGCAAATCACCGGTCTCCGGAGGCAGGGGCCCGCGCGAACCTCGGCTCGCGGGGGTGTCTGGGCCGCCTGTCCGGTGGGGAGTAACCAGGCGACACACACCTGCGTGGGAGGGGCAACACACATGGGGACAGTGCTGCTGGTGGCGTTAGCCGTTGTGGCGGCCGGGGTCGTCGTCACAGGCCTGGTGCGTGCTGGGCGACGCGAGGCACAGGCGGAGAAAGCCCGGCTTGCTGAGGAGGCGCGACGACGGGCACGCCGGTCGCTGGACACGGTCTGGGCGATGAACGACCGGCAGTTCGAGGAGTACGTCGCCGAGCTGTGCCGCCGGGACGGATGCACCGACGTGAAGCGTGTCGGCGGCGCCGGCGACCTGGGCGCGGACGTGACCGGCCGCCTCCCGGATGGTCGTCGCCTCGTGATCCAGTGCAAGCGGTACGCCAAGCACCGCACCGTGGGCAGCCGCGACCTGCAGACATTCAACGGCACGGCGAGAGCGGAGCATCAAGCTGATGCCCCCGTCCTCGTCGCCTCCTGCGTCTTCACCAAACCGGCCCGCGCTTTCGCTGCCCGGCACGGCCTGTGCCTCATCGACATCAATCTGCTCGGCTTCTGGAACAGCGGCACCCCACTGACCGCCTTCCTGGACCTGGACATCAGCCGCTCGGGCACCAACCGCAAGCTCCACCCTGACGACGACTGACAAGAGCTCGCCGTGCAACGAGACCTGGCCGTGCAAGGACCTGCTCGACCACGCGTCGCCTCACGCCGATCACCCTTACCACCCCCGAGACCCCTGAGCGCGGAGATCGTTCTCGTGACAGCTCCACGGGGCGTGCACAAGCGCCGCCTCGGGGGTACCTCACTCCACCCTGACGCCGATGATGCAGGTGTCGTCATCCGTGTCGGACTCGCTGTGGGTGAGCAGTCGATCGAGCCGTCGGTCCAGTGAAGACGCCGGTGCCTTCGCCGTGGTGAGGAGCTGGGTCAAGGAGTCCTCGACACTCGTGTCCCTGCGTTCGATGAGTCCGTCGGTATACATCAGAAGGGTGTCGGAGGCCTCGAGTTGAATCTCCTCCTCCTCGTACTCGGCCTCCGCGAGGGCGCCGAGTAGCAGACCTCGCAGCAGGGGCAGTTTGAAAGCCTCCTCGCCTCGTACGAGCACGGGGGGGAGGTGGCCGGCCCTGGCCCAGCGAAGGACCCGGGTCTCAGGGTCGAACAGACCGCAGACCGCTGTTGCGGTGACTTGTTCGGTGAGGTGGTGAGCCACGATGTTTAGCCAGGACAGGAGCTGCCCCGGGCCCGCCCCTGTGATGGCGAGACCGCGCATCGCGTTCCGTAGGACGACCATCCCTGTTGCGGCCCTGATGCCGTGGCCGGCGATGTCACCGACGCAGAGCAGTATCTGCTTCGAGGGGAGGACGACGGCGTCGTACCAGTCACCCCCGACCTCGGCCTCCGACTCCGCCGGCCGATAGCGGACGGCGACTTCGAGCCCGGGCGCGTTGAGCGGCGCCTGGGCCGGCGGCATGATGGCGTGTTGGAGCTGCAGGGTCAGGCGGTTGCGTTCTGCCGATTCCTGCTCCGAGTGGGCGAGTTGGTCGCGGGTCGCCGCCAGAGCCACCTCGGTCCAGTGCTGGGAGGAGATGTCCTGGTAGGCGCCCCGGACGGCGAGTGGACGGTCGTCCGCGTCGAGCACCGGCTCGGCGATCACCCGGATGTGCCGGGTCACCCCGTCCGGCCGCACCAGGCGGAAGGCGGTGGACGCGGGCCTGCGGTGGTGGAGCACCGCGCGCAGGAACCGGCCGATGGCCACGGCGTCGTCGGGGTGTGCGTGGTCGGCCAGGTCCTGGAGGGGGACCGGGATGTCGGTGAGGGAACGCCCGTACAGGGAGAAGAGCGTCCCGTTCCAGGTGATCTGCCCGGTGACGAGGTTCTCTTCGAAGCCGCCGATCCGGCCCAGGCGCTGCGCGTGCTGGAGAAGGCTGGCGAGCCGGGCCGTCTCGTCCTCTATACGCCAGATCAGCAGCACGCTCCCGTCGTGGCGGGTCATGCTGAGGTCGGCAACGGAGGACAGAGGCACGTCGTCGATGAGGGCGGTCATTGTCATGCGATGTGCCCGGAAGGGTTCTCCGGTGGCGTACACACGTGTGATCTTCTCGAAGAGTTCGCTGTCCCCGGCGGCCAGGGGGTAGGCCTCCAGCAGGAGGGCGCCGTCGACCGCGCCGCGAGAGCGCCCTGCCGGGTCCAGGAAGCGGCTGTTGACGTGAAGGATCCGGAAGTCGACGAGGGCGCCTTCATCGTCCAGGTGTGGTGTCAGCACGAGAGCCGAGTCGTACAGGCTTTCGGACAGATTCACGAGCTCGGCGAGCCCGGCCGGATTTCGGTCGTCAGGGTGCAGCCCGTCGGCGGGCATGCTCTCAAGAGTGTGGGCGCACAGCTCGGCCAGGGCCTCGATCTGGCGGACGACGGCGGGAGACTGGTCGGGCAGTTCCTGGGGCCAGCAGATCTCCAGTACACCGTGAATGCGGCCCCCGGTGCCGGCAGGGAGAGCGACACGGCCGCTCTGCGGGTTCTGCCGGTGGCCGACGGACGGGATGCGGGCCTTGGCAAGGGAGCCGACCCGCACCGTACGCAGTTCGGTGAGCGCCTGGCGTGCCACGGTCGCCACACCGGGCGGTACATAGCGCCAGCGCTCGGCCTCGCCGACGGCGAAACCGGCATGGCCGCACAGGGTGAGTGAGGCATCAGGACCTGCGGACCAGACAGCCACCGCAGTGGCGCCCAGGGGTGCGAGTGCGTGCTGGAGGAGGGATTCGGCGACGGCCTGGGTGTCACTCGCGGCCAGCGCGCCGCTCTCGGCGGTGCGCAGGCGCACAGCGGCCGAACTGCCGTCGCCGTGTGCTTCGTCGCTCGCGGGGCTGCTGTTCGCCTGCCGGACGAAGTCCTGAGCGGCCTGGGTCACGTGATCGCGTGCGGCCTCGTTGACGATGTCGGCGGCGAGTTCGAGGGGAGACAGCCCGGCCAGGCCGGCAAGCTCGGTGAGCTGACGTGCGGCTTGGGCCGGACCGCACCCCAGCCGCTCGATCAGGATGCCTTTGGCCAGCTCGACCAGCGCACGTCCGTCCGCCTCGGCGTGCGCGGCGCTCACCTCCGCCCGCAGGCGCTTCACCGTGGCTGCGAGGCGCCCCACGGTTGACACCGGGACCTCGGATGCGGGCGGCGGGATGTCGACACTCTGCTCCCTGCGGCCCACCGCGCCGGTGCCCTCACCGACCGCGTCGCTCCGGATCACGACACCACCGGTGCTTCGTCGGACTGGGCGGCCAGCCACCGGCGAACGCAGGCGATGAGGTCATCGGCGTCCAGCGGTTTGGTGACGTAGTCGCTGGCCCCGGCCGCGAGGCTCTTCTCCCGGTCTCCTGGCATGGCCTTCGCGGTGACACTGATGATCGGCAGAGCTGCGTGCTCGGGCAGCTCCCGGATCCTCATGGTCGCGGTGTACCCGTCCATCTCCGGCATCATCACGTCCATCAGGATCAGGTCGATGTCGGGACGCTCACCGAGTGCCTCGATCCCCTTGAGGCCGTTCGCCGCGTGCAGGACGTTCACGCCGTGCATCTCCAGGATGCCGCTGAGTGCGTAGAGATTGCGCGCGTCGTCGTCGACGACGAGCACGGTGCGGCCGTGGAGGCTTTCGTCGATGGTTTCGGGGGCCGGCGGCCCCACCTCCTCGCTCCGCACCAGCGGGACGACAGCGCCGGGCTGCTCGGCCGACAGGTGAAGGGCGATGCGTTCGCGGAGCTCGTCGAGGCTGGAGAGGAGTTCCAGCGGTCGGACCCGGCCTCTGGCCTGGAGTTCGCGCTCCTGGGCGGCATCCATGCGGCGGTTGTTGTGCGCGAGCACGGGCACGGTCTTGAGCGCGGGGTCGCCGTCGACCGCGTCCAGGAATCCCCTCGCGCCGTCGTCGGCCATGTCGAGTTCGAGGACGACGCAGTGGAACGGTGCCGCGGCCAGGGCACTCGCGGCGTCCTGAGGGCCGACCGCGGCGATCACCTGGATGTCCTCACTGCCGTGGCTCCCCGTCAGTTCGGCCACCGCGCTCTCCGCGACGAGGGACAGCAGGCCGCGCGGGCGCTCCTCTATCACCAGGAGTCGGCGCGGCTTGCGCGGCTCAGGTTCCACGGGACCGACCTGCCGACGGCTGTCGTGCGCCTCGTCGGCGGGAGTCGGTACCGCACCGGAGGGGAGTTCGGCCGCCGGAGCTGCCTGGTCCTGGAAGTCGGCGCGGGCGACCGGCAGATACAGGGTGAACGTGCTGCCCTGACCTGGTGTGCTGCGGGCGGTGAGGGCGCCACCGAGCAGGTGCGCGATCTCCCGGCTGATGGACAGCCCCAGCCCTGTGCCTCCGTACTTGCGGCTGGTCGTGCCGTCCGCCTGCTGGAACGCGCCGAAGATCGTTTCGAGCTGCTGCTCGGCGATGCCGATGCCGGTGTCCTTCACTCGGAAGGCGACGACCGCGCCTCCGCGGTGCACCGAGCCGGGGAGCTCGCCGTCCGTGGCGGGCTCGATACGCAGTTCCACGCTGCCGCGTTCGGTGAACTTCACCGCGTTGGAGATCAGATTCCGCAGCACCTGCCGCAGCCGTGAGTCGTCGGTGAGCAGGTCGACCGGCACGCCGGGGGCGGTCGAGATGGTGAACGCCAGGCTCTTCTGCGTGGTCATGGGCCGGAACGTGGCCTCGACGTAGTCCAGGAGCTGCCGCAGCGTGAACCGCTCCGGGTTGAGGTCCATCTTTCCCGCCTCGACCTTCGAGAGGTCGAGGATGTCGTTGATCAGCTGGAGCAGGTCGCTGCCCGCCGAGTGGATGATCCCGGCGTACTCGACCTGCTTGACCGTGAGGTTGCGAGTCGGGTTCTGGGCCAGCAGCTGGGCCAGGATGAGGAGGCTGTTGAGCGGGGTGCGCAGCTCGTGACTCATGTTGGCCAGGAACTCGGACTTGTAGGTGGAGGCGAGCGACAGCTGCTGGGCCCTCTCCTCCAGCTCCTGGCGCGCCTGCTCGATCTCCAGGTTCTTCGCCTCGATGTCGCTGTTCTGAGCCGCCAGCAGAGCCGCCTTCTCCTCGAGTTCGGCGTTGGACCGCTGCAGCTCCTCCTGCTGGACCTGCAGTTCCTCGGAGCGTGACTGCAGTTCGCCGGTGAGCCGCTGCGACTCCCCGAGGAGTTCATCCGTACGCGCGTTGGCGACGATGGTGTTGACGTTGACGCCCACCATCTCCATCAGCTGCTCGAGGAAGTCGCGGTGGACCGGCGTGAACGCGGTGAATGCAGCCAGTTCGATGACGCCGAGCACCTGGTCGTCGACGACGATGGGGAGCACGATCAGGCTGCCGGGGGGCATCGGCCCGAGTCCGGAGGAGATGCTGATGTAGTCGCCGGGGACGCCGTCCGCCGCGATGGTACGGCGACTGTGGGCGGCTTGGCCGACGAGGGACTCCCCCATTCTGAAGCGGCTGTTCCGCGCGCTGCCGACAGGCCGGCCGTATGAGCCCACGATGCGCAGCTCGGTGCCCTCGGGAGTGTCTTCGGCGAGGTAGAAGGCACCGTACTGGGCGGCGACGAGCGGGGTCAGCTCGTCCATGACCAGCTCACCGACGACGTTCAGGTCCCGGTGACCCTGCATCAGTCCGGAGATGCGGGCG
Organism: Streptomyces sp. NPDC005566; assembly: GCF_040605575.1. Classification (NCBI taxonomy): domain Bacteria; kingdom Bacillati; phylum Actinomycetota; class Actinomycetes; order Kitasatosporales; family Streptomycetaceae; genus Streptomyces; species Streptomyces sp. NPDC005566. Next base: position 22,541 of record NZ_JBEXDB010000039.1, read on the forward strand.
AGGTTGGACTTCAGCCAGTCCTGTTCCTGGTTGGCCCGGGTCGTCTCGCGCAGGGAGCCGACCATGGAGTTGATGTTGTCCTTCAGCTCTGCGACCTCGCCGGAGGCGTCGACCGTGATGGATCGGGTCAGATCCCCCTCGGCCACGGCGCTGGCCACCTCGGCGATAGCCCTCACCTGTCGGGTGAGGTTGCCTGCGAGTTCGTTCACGTTCTCGGTGAGGCGCTTCCAGGTGCCGGACACCCCTTCGACCTCGGCCTGGCCGCCGAGGCGGCCCTCGCTGCCCACCTCGCGGGCAACTCGCGTCACCTCGGCCGCGAAGGAGGACAGCTGGTCGACCATCGTGTTGATGGTTGTCTTCAGTTCCAGGATCTCGCCGCGGGCGTCGACGTCGATCTTCTTGGAGAGGTCGCCGTTGGCGACCGCTGTGGTGACGAGGGCGATGTTGCGGACCTGGCCGGTCAGGTTGTTCGCCATCGAGTTGACGTTGTCCGTGAGGTCTTTCCATGTGCCCGCGACGTTCGGGACGCGGGCCTGGCCGCCCAGCCGTCCTTCGGTCCCGACCTCGCGCGCCACCCGGGTCACCTCGTCGGCGAACGCGGACAGGGTGTCCACCATGGTGTTGATGACCTCGGCGAGCGCCGCGATCTCGCCCTCGGCGTCCACGGTGATCTTCCGAGACAGGTCGCCCCGGGCGACGGCGGTCGCCACCTGGGCGATGGAGCGCACCTGGCCCGTCAGGTTGGACGCCATGACGTTGACGTTGTCGGTGAGGTCCTTCCAGGTGCCGGAGGCGCCGCGGACGGTCGCCTGCCCTCCCAGCTTGCCCTCGGTGCCCACCTCTCGTGCCACACGAGTCGCTTCGTCCGCGAAGGCGGAAAGCTGGTCGACCATCGTGTTGATGGTCTCCTTCAGTTCCAGGATCTCTCCGCGGGCCGTGACACCGATCTTCTGCGTCAGGTCGCCCTGGGCGACGGCGGTAGCCACCTGGGCGATGGAACGGACCTGTGCCGTGAGGTTGCCGGCCATGAAATTGACGGAGTCGGTCAGGTCCCGCCAGGTGCCGGAAACCCCCTTCACGTCCGCCTGTCCGCCGAGAATCCCCTCCGTGCCGACGTCCCGTGCCATGCGGGTCACCTCGTCGGCGAAGGAGGAGAGCTGGTCGACCATCGTGTTGATGGTGTCTTTCAGCTCCAGGATCTCGCCGCGGGCGGTGACCGTGATCTTCTGCGACAGATCGCCTTGTGCCACGGCCGTCGTCACCTGGGCGATGTTGCGGACCTGTGCCGTGAGGTTGCCGGCCATGGAGTTCACGGAGTCGGTCAGGTCCCGCCAGGTGCCGGAAACCCCCTTCACGTCCGCCTGTCCGCCGAGATTGCCCTCGGTGCCGACCTCGCGTGCCACGCGGGTCACCTCGTCGGCGAAAGCGGACAACTGGTCGACCATCGTGTTGATGGTCTTCTTGAGTTCGAGGATCTCGCCGCGGGCGTCGACGTCGATCTTCTGCGAGAGGTCACCCCTGGCCACCGCGGTGGCGACGTGGGCGATGTCCCGGACCTGCGTGGTGAGGTTGCCCGCCATGGCGTTGACGGAGTCCGTCAGATCTGCCCAGGTGCCCGATACGCCGGGCACCTCCGCCTGGCCACCGAGAGTTCCCTCGGTTCCGACCTCCCTGGCCACTCGCGTCACCTCGGACGTGAACAGGGAGAGCTGGTCGACCATGCCGTTGAACACGGTGGCGATCTCACCGAGAAGTCCCTCGGGCCCGTCCGGCAGGCGCGTACCGAAGTCTCCGTCGCGCACCGCCGTGAGTCCTGCGAGGAGCTGGCGTAGTTCCGGCTCGCCCACTTTCCCTGTGCCCCGGGCGCGGGTGCGCTGCACCGGACGCGTGTTCTCATCTGTCGTCTCCGCCATGGCCAATCCTCATAGGCTCGCCCACCATCCGCCTGAACAGCGGAATGTCACCCCAAGGCCCGGCACCGCGGGCCTTCCCCCTGCAACGTTTCCACGTCGGCAAATAGTTGCCGCCAGACAACTGTGTACAGGATACCCGCTGTCGTCGTCCCACCAGGGCCCTGGTCACGTCTCCGTGCGGGCAGTCATATTCTTGGTCAACTGCTGCTGCGGCGGCGGATGAACTCGTAGCGTGTCGAAGCCGGTTCGAGGAGTGTGCAGGGGAGGGTGCGCGCCCCTGACTCCTGTCTGGCCAGCGGCTGCCTTGTCCCACCGCGAGGCGACGGGGATCATGACCGCGTGCAACGCCGAGAGGAACTCCACGAACTGCTCACATGCGCCGGACTCACGGTCGTCCAGGACATTCGCCCGGGCACCCTGCTCCCACCGGAGGCCGGCCGGCGGATCGCGCGGGGGATCGCGGCGCCGGACGGCGCGGTCCGCGCAGCGCTCGACGCGGCGTGGTGGCGCCGCCTTGCGGATGCCGACGGCGAGTTCCTGGTGGCCGTCCTCGGATATCGGATCGGCGGCAACGACTCCTGTTGGACCCGGGTCCGCCACGGCGGCGGCGTGCCGGGGCTGACCGGTGGCCCCGGGTTCGTGGCGCTCTCCCTGGACGGTCAGGTGCTGCTCGCAGAAGTGCCCGACGCAGACGGTCCTCGCGTGACGGCCATCGACCGACTGCCGGAGCGGCTGCAGGAGACTGCCGAGGCCGCCGGGCGCGAGACGGAGACCGAGCGCGCCGAGGCGTGGGCGGCGGTGCCCGGCCAGCCGGCATGGCCATTGCACTGGGCGGAGGGAATCGGGTGGAATCCGGCCGCGCCGGACGAGCTGCTGATCCGGCTGCTGGATGTGGAGGTGGGCTTCCTGCACGGCTGCGACCGGCCCGCCGTACTCGACGCTGCCCTGGCACATCCCGAACCTCGGGTGCGCTCGAGGCCCGCGGGCACCTTCCGGCCCAAGCTCAGCTCCGGTCAGTGGGTACGCCTGGTCCGCACCGAACCGGCGCCGAGCCGGCGCGTGCTCTGGGCCGAGCATGCCTGCGCCTGGGGCGTCGAACTCCCCGGGGACCTGTACGACGACCTCCTCGCCGGCCCGGCCCGCGCGGAGGCAGCCGAACTCCCGGGGCTCCCCGCACACCACCTCCCCGGCCTCGCGGCCGACTCCGATCCCCGGGTGCGGGCAGCTGCCTGCGCCCGGTGGGAAGACCTTGCCGCGCCGCTGCAGGCGCGGTTGCTGGCCGACATCGACGACGCGGTGCAGACGGCAGCACTACTCGCCCATCACACCGGCGTCCCCATGCCTCGCGAGGTCTTTGCGCCGCTGCCGGCGTCCCGGCGCGCGCTCGAACAGTGCCGTCTCTCGCCCGAGCTGGAGGCGGAGATGGTCCGGGACGGGGACACGGAGGTACGCCGGGCGCTGGCTGCCAACCCGCGGATCAGTGCACACAGCGTCACCGTCCTGGCCGAGGACCCGTGCGGCGACATCCGCTCGGCGGTGGCACTGCGGCCCGACCTCCACGAGGAGCAGCGTGCCGCAGTGCGCTACGACTTCGACCCGACGTCGATGTCGCGCACTCTGCCCTGGGTCGAGGGCCTGCACGGTGACGCCGACGCGATGCGCCGCCTCGCCGTATCGTCCCATCCGCTCATCCGCCGAAGCGTGGCCCGTGCCCGGCATCTGCCACCGGACGTCGTGGAGCGTCTTGCGCGGGACGAGGACCGGACCGTCCGCCTGTTCCTCGCCGAATCGTGCGATGACGCGCCGGCCGAGATGCTGCTGGACGTCTGGCGCTGGTGGGACGGCAGCCTCACTCACCCCGATCGCCCCCGCAGTCACCCCAACTTCCCCCGTACGGGCCTGCTGGCCTACGTCGGCGACCCCGAGGGACGGATGCGCCGCCTGGCCCTGGACGATCCGGAGTCCACGCCTGCCGACGTCGCACGTCTCGCCCGCGACCCGGAAGCCGAGGTGCGCCGCCGCGCGGCCGAGGATCCCCGGCTGTCACCGGCCGACGCGGTGCGGCTGCTGAACGACCCAGCGGCCCACGTCCGCGGGACCGCGATGCGCAATCCGCGGCTCCCGGCCCGCGTCCTCGCCGGGCTGCTGCACGACCGCGACACGGCAGGCGCGGCAGTCACCAATCCGGCGATCCCGGTCCCCGTCCTGCACCGGATCCTGACCGCGGCCGCGGCAGCCGTGTCCGCCCGGCGCTGAACACCGTCGGCCCCGCAGCGCGGCCGTGGCGGTCTGCCGACCGCTTCTCGAAGGTGCCACACGCGCCGGCTGCCGCCAGGCGCCCTCCAGCAGAGGTGGCCGGGGGTGCCGGAGGGTTTCGCTTCGACGATGCGCGCGGGCAGGAGCGTGCTGTGGTTGCGGCCAGACCTGCACCAGATGTGGGTCGGGCTCCCACGAATATGCCTCCTGATACAGGACAGGAGGGGATTGCACGGGCGCCTGACACATGTCTCGGGAACTCCGCAGCTGCTCGCCCAGGCTTTCGGCTGTGCTCGATCAGGGAAGGCTTCGCTCTCGCCACGATGTCGCAGCGTCTGCGTACGCCCAGGATGCGGAAATCTCCGCCTCACGACGCGCCGCATCCGACGCCGAGCGCTGAGCCACCACGGACTGTCGGACAGACATGGCAGCGACGAGTTGCGCCGGGACGGTAAAAGATTCTATTCGCCCAGGTTTGACATCCTTCGATCCGGGCTAGTCGAACTGTGGTGACTCCGTTTCGCCCACCCGGCGGGACCAGCTTTGCGCTCACGGCAACATGATGGAGGGCAGCCCGATGACCGACAATTCACGCGAGCCGACCACCACCGATTCCGGTGCCCCGGTGGAGAGCGACGAACACTCGCTCACCGTCGGACCGGGCGGCCCGGTCCTGCTGCAGGATGCGTACCTGATCGAGCAGATGGCACAGTTCAATCGGGAACGGATCCCCGAGCGGCAGCCTCACGCCAAGGGCAGCGGCGCCTTCGGGCACTTCGAGGTGACCCGTGATGTCAGCGCCTTCACCAAGGCCGCGGTGTTCCAGCCCGGGACCAGGACCGAACTTGTGACCCGCTTCTCCACCGTCGCCGGCGAGCGTGGCAGCCCGGACACATGGCGTGACCCCCGGGGCTTCGCGGTGAAGTTCTACACCAGCGAGGGCAACTACGACATGGTGGGGAACAACACCCCCGTGTTCTTCATCAAGGATCCGATGAAGTTCCAGCACTTCATCCGGTCCCAGAAGCGCCGCGCGGACAACAATCTGCGCGATCACGACATGCAGTGGGATTTCTGGACCCTCTCGCCCGAGTCGGCTCACCAGGTCACGTGGCTGATGGGCGACCGCGGCATCCCCCGCAGCTGGCGTCACATGAACGGCTACACCTCCCACACCTACATGTGGATCAATGCGCAGGGCGAGCGCTTCTGGGTGAAGTACCACTTCAAGACGGACCAGGGGATCGAGTACTTCACCCAGGACGAAGCCGACCAGATGGCGTCGGCGGACACGGACTACCACACGCGGGACCTGTTCGAGCACATTCGTGACGGTGTCTACCCGAGCTGGACCCTGCACGTACAGGTCATGCCGTACGAGGACGCCGCGGACTACCGATTCAACCCGTTCGACCTGACCAAGGTGTGGCCGCACGGCGACTATCCGCTGATCGAGGTCGGCCGGATGACCTTGGACCGCAACCCGACCGACAACCACGCCGAGATCGAGCAGGCGGCCTTCCAGCCGAACAACCTGGTCCCCGGCATCGGCCCCAGCCCGGACCGCATGCTGCTCGCCCGCCTGTTCTCGTACGCGGACGCGCACCGCTACCGGATCGGAGCCAACTACCAGCAGCTCCCTGTCAACGCGCCCGTCGTCCCCGTCCACACGTACTCGAAGGACGGGGCAATGGCGTATCGCAAGACGACCGACCCCGTCTACGCACCGAACTCCAAGGGTGGACCCGCAGCCGACACCGCGCGGTACGGCAGCCCGCCCAGCTGGTATGCCGACGGGCACATCACCCGGGCCGCATACGTCTCCCACGCCGAGGACGACGACTGGGGCCAGCCCGGCACCATGGTGCGCGAGGTCTTCGACGACGCGGCCAGGGACCGTCTGGTGGACAACGTCGTGGGCCATCTCCTCAACGGAGTCACGGAGCCCGTTCTGCAACGAGCCTTCGAGTACTGGTCCAACATCGACAAGTCGATCGGCGAGCGTATCGAGCAGGGAGTCCGCGCCAAGGCGGACGAGAAGGATCCCAAGGCCGAGAAGCAGAGCAATCCCGCGCGACGGGACATGCAGGCCAAAGCCTGACGGAAACTCGCGAGGAGTCACACCGCGAGCCATCACGGCGGAAGCTGCGTGAGCGAGGGCGAGGGCGAGGGCGAGGGCGAGGGCGTGGGTGGCCCGACTGTGGGCTCGCAATGCGAGGATCACAGGATCAGTGGATTACGGCCTGCTGCCAAGGCCGTAGAGCCCCGCTTCCGGTGGGTCCGTAGACCGACTCGGCGTGCGTGTGGCCCGGCACCGGTGCCGGGCCACACG
>NZ_JBEXDB010000040.1:0-26982 GCF_040605575.1 Streptomyces sp. NPDC005566
ACCGTATATCTTTCTCGGTGTGGTTGTGTGTGTTTTTATGTGTGGTCTTATCCGTTGGTGGGCTGGCTGCCCGCCCCGCGCGCGCCCGGGCCGGCCCCCCGCCCGGGCCACTCACTCGGTGATCTACTCGCTCCTTGGGGCAGCGGCCACCTGCTCCACAGCACCCCTGTACCAGCCGCCGGCCTCCAGCAGGGCCGTGTGGCGAGTTCTTCGGGTCGGTGGCTCTACTCGCTGTTGCTCCGACCGTGGTTGCTGATGATGCGTGGGGCAGAGTGGGAGCATGACCACGTTCGCGACGATGCCTTTCCACCTTGAGACCCAGCGGCTGATACTGCGGCCGTGGGCCGAATCGGACGCCGCTGAGTTCTGCGCCCTCCTCTCCGAACGCGGCAAAGGAATCCCCACGGTTGAGCACATCCGGACGTCCATCGCGGAGCTGCTCACTGCGACGGCGACTACGGGGATGGCCCTGCTGCCCATCCAGCGCCGTGACGAGGGCGACTTCATCGGCTACTGCGGGCTGATCATCGGCCGCTCGACCATGGAGGAGCCCGAGATCGCGTATGAGCTGTTCCAGCGTGCTCATGGCCGTGGCTATGCCACCGAGGCGGCCGGCGCGGTGCTCGATGCCGCTGCCGCGACCGGGCGGAAGCGGCTCTGGTCGACCGTCGGCGCGTGGAACACGCCGTCGCTCCGAGTCCTTGAGAAGCTCGGGTTCGAGCGGGATCGCGTTTCCATGGAGGAAAACGGTGAAGTGGTCTGGCTGACACGCTCGTTGGCGTGACGCGGGAGTGCGCTGCCGGGGCTTCGTGATCACGCAATCGAGTGCGTTGCGGCGAAGCGCCGGGCGTGCTGCGGTCAGTTGGTGGTCCGGGTGCAGATCGTGATCTTCGTGTCCCGCCTGCGGCATGTCGGGGGTGGTGGCCGGCGTGTGAGCTTGCCGGGGGGGGCGTCGCCGGTCGGATCAGTCGATCCGGCGAGTGAGGTCGTTCAGTGGGTGGGACAGAGATGGTCAGGAACGGGTGCCGTGTGAGCTCCGGTGGCTTCCGGCTGTGGTCACGGTGACTCGTCCTCGGACTCTGTCGCTCAGCCTGTGTGGTCGTCGTCGGGCGCGTAGGGCGGGATCGTCCAGCGCATCGTTGTCCGGCCCTCGATGCCAGGTCGAAGAGTCACGGGACAGACCTGCCCGAAGAGCCGTTCACCGCGGTGTCGCATCGAGTGGTCGCCGCTGTCCCAGGTGATCCCCAGAATAGGGATGCCGGCGACCTCGATGGCGCCGATGCGAAGCGGGTGGGTCCAGCTCGCCCGTGTGAAGCGGTGAAAGTCGGTGTGCTCGTCAAGGGCGACCATGACGCCCCGGCCCTGTTCGTCGCCTTCCCAGGCGTTGAGGGCACCGGCGAGCGCCTGGGCGTCATCGAGCGGGAGGTCGAGCCACCCTCGGACCTGGCTGCCGTGCTGCGTGATGGACTGTCCGCCGAACTGCAGGTGGGCGGCGTCCGCGTAGCCGCCCCAGTAGGTGACATCGGCAGTACCGTCGGTTGACGGGTGTCCGTCTCCGGTCCACGAGTCGAGCAACCGCGTCCCCGGGGGTGCTCCGTAGCCCTTTCGCCCGTGCCGAAGCCGAGCCGAAGCAGGTGGCGTCCAAGCCGTCCCTCCAGCAGCGCGAGTCTCCTGCCGACCGGTCGGGTGGTCCGGGCGCGGGCCCGGTGCGGCGGGCCGTTGCCTGCCTTCGGCCAGGACATCATCCGAGGTGTCCTGCCACCGGCAGCAGAAGGCTCCACCACCGGCGCCCAGTACAGGTCAGGCCGGTGGCCGCACGGGTGTCGCTTCTGTGGACCGGCGTCCTGCCTGCTGGTTCCCGCCCAACGTGTGCCCCGATCGCACCGGCCTGCCACGACTCTGGCCGTGGCGGAGCCCTGGGGGCTGGATCCGGGGCTGCCGGGCTTCGGGAGTCTGTGGGCGATGATTCCCGCTGCGTCTGCCGGTCCGTATGTCCGAAACGCCGTCAACCGCATTCGAGGAGAGCGTGATGACCGCTACCTATACGTTCGATGTCTTTTCCAGCCTCGACGGCTTCGGCGCCGCCGGCGGCGACTGGACCGGCTACTGGGGCAAGCAGGGCCCCGAGCTCCTGGCCCACCGCCTCGCCCTGTACGCCGGGGAACAGCGGATGGTCTTCGGGGCGAACACGTATCGGCTGTTCACGCAGATGCTGGCTTCGAGCAGCGAGGAGTCAGAGGTACGGGACCCGTGGGTCACGCGGATGCGGAGCCTGCCGGCGACGGTGGTGTCGACCACGCTGGAGGGACCGCTCGACTGGCCGGACGGGAGCGTGGCGAGCGGGGATGCGGTCGATGTCGTGGCCCGGCTGAAGGAGGAGTCCGGGGTGCCGTTGCGCTCGCACGGCAGCCTGTCGATGAACCGGGCGCTGATGGCCGCCGGTCTCGTCGACCGTGTCCAGGTGACGCTGTTCCCTGTGATCACCGGCCGGACCGGGCTGGACCCGGTCTTCCAGGGCGGGGCCGACTTCGACCTCGAGTTGATCGAGCGCCGGACGCTCGACGGCGATATCCAGGAGCTCGTGTACCGGCCCACCCTGCATGTCTGAGTCCGCCCGCCGAGAGGTGTCTCCACAACAGGGCCGGGCGGGGGCGACGGTGTTCACGGTGACGGGCAGCAGGCCGTCGTGGCCGGGGCGGGCGACCGCCCGGCGGTTCGGGTCGGCCGGCGTTCAGGACAGGGACGCTCGGAGCGGTCCTTGCTCGTCGACAGCCAGGGTGAGCGTGGCGCCGAACACAGCCGGTGCTGACCGGTCGATGATGTGCCGGACACCCCCAGGTGCGGCATTGAGGGGCCCGTGGGCCGGCGGTGCTCCGGCCGCAGGTGGTCGCCGATCGTCCGGGGGGTGGCACGGCGGGCTCCTGCCAGGGCGGTATCGAGGTGCCTGTACGTACGATGCGGTCATGGACGACGACCCCGTGCTCACCGCCCGCAACCTGGTGCGGGACCGTTTCCCCGCGGCCCGAGCGGCCTTCCTGGCCGGCAGCGTGCTGACCGACCGCCGGACACCGACCTCCGATCTGGACATCGTGGTCCTGCTGGACGGACCGCCGGCTCCCAGCCGGGAGAACCTGCTGTACCGCGGCTGGCCGGTGGAGCTGTTCCTGCAGACCGAGGCTGTCTGGCGTACGTTCGCCGACCAGGAGACCGCGAAGCGGAACTCACCGCTGCTCTCCATGTGTGCCGACGGGTTGCTCCTCGCGGACACGAACGGGCTGGGCGCATCTCTCCAGGCTGAGGCACGAAAGCGCTGGGCTGCAGGCCCCGCGCCGCTCTCGGACCGCGAACTGGACTACCAGCGGTACGTCCTGACCGACCTGCTCGAGGACCTGCGTGGCTGCGCAGACCCTGCTGAGCGGACACACCTGGTCGCGCACATGCTGCAACGTGCCTCGGAGCTGGCTCTGCTTGCCGGCGGACACTGGCTCGGCACGGGCAAGTGGCTGTCGCGGCGGCTGGCTGCCGCCGACCCCGAACTGCACCGCGCATTGACCGAGGCCGCCACGCAGGCAGTCACCGGGCACACGAACGGCTTCGCCGCGGTCGTGGCCGAAGTGCTGGACCAGGCCGGCGGCCCGCTGTGGGACGGGTACACCGTCCGATGAATCGGTGGAGCGTAGCTGCAACCGTGCCACCACAGGGACATGACCGCCCCGCCACCACACACCGTTCGGCCTGGCCGTCTCGGCGCCACGGGACTGCCGTCTCCTCTCCGACATGCACGAGCCGGCCGATGACCGGCTGCTACTGCTGAATCTCGCCGACAAGACAGCTGCGGCGCCAAGTGCGGCAAGCGAGGGCGAACGGAGGGGACGGGGCGAGCGGAGTGTGAACGTTGCCACTTCGGACTCGACGGAACGGGCCGGGCTGCCACGCGACTACGGTTGTCCCGCATGACCCACATCGAGTTGGAGATCACTGCGGAGTTGGTCCGGGATCTGCTGCACGACCAGCACCCCGACCTGGCCGACCGGCCCGTGAAGCTCGGAGCGCGAGGCTGGGACAACCAGGTGTGGCGGCTCGGTGACGACCTCGCCGTCCGGCTGCCGTGGGCCACGCAGTCCGCGGATGAGCTGCTGCGCAAGGAGCACGCCTGGCTGCCCGTCCTCGCCCCGCGCCTTCCTCTGCAGGTCCCCGTCCCGCAGCGACTTGGTGAGCCCTCCGACCGGTTTCCACGGCCCTGGCTGGTGACCACCTGGGTGCCGGGCGAGCCTGCCGACCGCTCCCCCGCGACGCGCGGCGCGGACGCGGCCGTCACCCTGGCCAACTTCCTGACCGCCCTTCACCAGCCCGCCCCCGACGGGGCTCCCTCAGGCCGAGACCGCGGAAGCCCGCTGGCCGAGACCGCTGAACAATTCGCCCGAGGGCTCGTCTCGGCCGTCGATCTGGGACTGATCCGCAACCCGGATGCAGTCCGCGCGGTCTGGGAAGACGCCGCTGCCGCACCCGAATGGGCAGGTCCGGCACTGTGGCTCCACGGCGACCTGCATCCCGCCAACATCCTGACCACGAACGGCACCTTCTCCGGCGTGATCGACTTCGGTGACATGTTCGCCGGCGATCCCGCCTGCGACCTCGCCGCCGCCTGGGTTCTGTTGCCGGACGGCGCCGCCGACCACTTTCATCAGGCCTACCGGCCGCACCCGGACGCCGCGACACTGCGCCGCGCCCGCGGGTGGGCGGTACAGCGCGCCCTCAGCGCCCTCCACATCGCAGACGCCGGTGTCCGCGGCCGGCCCGGAGGCAAACCCACCTGGGGCCCGCCCGCCCACGCCGCCCTGCAACGCCTCACCGCGTCGATCCCCAAGTGACCAGAAACCCCGAGGGGGGCAAAGGCGGGCTCCTGGCCCTCCTGAACGCCGGCCCGGCAGACGGGGGGTCTTGTGTTCTGTGCGCAAGGTTGCGTATCGGCCAGGAGGCACGTGGGCCGGTACGCAGGCCCTTGTTCGGGCCGGTGCTCGGGTCGGCTCAGGCGTCTCATACGGGTTGGCCATAGATGTCTAGTAGCCGGTTGGCCGTACCTGTCTCCTGGCGGGCCGGCCGGCCGTGGCCCGTACGAGGTCCTGACCGACAGTTCAGGTTTCCGGCTCAGGTTCTGCGGCCGGTCCGCGCCGAGAGCCCTCAGCGTTTGAGCTGCTTGCTTCCTCTCCCGGTGGGGCTGCTCACCACGGATCGAGGAGCCGAGCTCCGGGTCGCCGGGGCGAGACCCGCGTAGGCGGCAAGGTGACCGACGGCCGAGACTTGTCAAAAGGCGGTGGGCTTCCAGCAGTTCCTCGGTCGGCCCGGCCAAGAGTTTGCCGGGTCAAGGACGCCATCAGTGAGCCGGCGAGGCTTGGGACGATCAGCGCGGCCCGCTCGGTATCCCGGGACCGTCACGGTCTGCTGGTCCGGCGCGGCAAAGATCTCCTCGACCAGCCACTCGGCCATCCTCGGTGCCTTCGACCGCATCAGCATGACCAGGCGGCGCCTACCGGCCTTGCCATTCCGGCCAGGTGAACCGAACCATGCCAGCAGCGCAAGAACTGCCGGGTGTTGCAACCGCGGCCCCAGCACCTGTTTCAGTGAGGACGGATCTGCGAGCGCAGGCCGCGGAGTCGGTTCGCGACCTGTCTGGCCTCGCCGGCCAGGTCGTCGTCGAAGCCGACGAACATCTCCAGCTCTGCGACCGTCTCGTCCTCAAAGGTGACGGTCCGCAGCGTATGGGCATCGCGCGGGCCGCGTCGGCGACGATGAACGCATCCTTCGCGTCCGTCTTGGCCTCATCCGGGTTGAGGCCGTAGGTCCGCCGCACCGACAGCCCGGGAGAAGCGACCCTGCAGCCCATGGTCCAGGGCTGGGCCGGCGGCCGCCGGCCCAGCCCTGCCAAGCACGCTGCGAGGTCCCGCACCACCACCTGCGGCTCATAGCTGACTTCCTGACAGCCGTTCAGCCGCAGTGCTCACCCAGGTCGGGCTGTGGGTGGCGGTGGCACGGCGATGCGCAGCAGTGTGCTGTGCCGGGTCAGCGGATCTCAGTGACCCGGTGCTCCCTCAGAGCGGCGCAGTTGGAGTTCTCCACCGACACGTACACGTTGTCGATGTTGCCGCCCCAGCTGACGCAGTAGCCCTTGCCGTAGACGTAGGCCGGACCCGCGTACGACGTGAAGTTCCCGTAGTCGCCGGCCCACTCGTCGGTCGCGGGGACGTAGATGTACGTGGACATGTTCTTGGCGGCGCCGGGGTTGTTGCGGATCGTCGCAACACAGTTCTTGCCGTTCGTGGAGTTGTACGTCAGGTAGACGGTACCCAGCGACCCGACGGGAACCGAGTTGACGGTCTTGTACGCGCTGCCACAGACAGTCCGCGGTGTGACGTTCGGCGCGGCGGAGGCAGTCGCACTGAGCGCGGTGGTGGCACCCACCACCAGAGCGGTCAGCGCCCCAACAGCCGCAACATTACGCGTGATTCTCATATTTCCCCCTTGTACCTCGGAGAGCGGTTTGCTCACACCTGATGTGACCCACGACACGCACAGAAGGTTGTGCCGCGCGCATGGTTGCGGTTGCGCCGTGTCCATGACCATTTCGAACGCAGAGCTGCGACCGGGACCCTGCACGGAACCCACGCCGCACACGGGACCACGCAAGAGCGGACCACTCCGAATGAAAGCGACCCGCGAACACCCCCCGACCAGCGAACCCTGACCGGCCAGGGCCAGGCCTGACCGGCCGGGGCCAAGTCAGCAGCGCGCGAAGCGAAGCGAGACCGGTGCCGGACGGATCGGCCGGGACGGGGAGACTGCCCGAGGAATCCTTGACCGGGCCGAGGCAAGGCCACCCCCAGCGGGGCGAGGCGGGTCGACACAGGAGGCGGGGAGGCGGGGAGGCGAGGCGGGGATGATCTTGCGTGACCTTTGAACCTGCCACTGGTTGAGACAGATGAACAGGCGGACATATCGGTTGAGAAAAGGACGAAGAAGCAGAATGCAGACACAGCAGACACGAGCACTGGCCCGGTTACTGTTCGGATCCGGCGCCGCCCTCATGGCGGCGGGGCTGTCCACGGGAGCGGCGCACGCCGACGAAACCCACACCCACTCACACAATGCACCCCACGTCGGCCTCATCCAGACCGGCCAGATCGACGACCCACTCGAGGACGTACTCGAACACACAGCAATCCTCGGCACCACCCGCACCCACACCTAGAGCGCGTATCGAGTCGCGATCAATCAGCGTGCTGGGTGAGGTCTTTGATCCATGTCATCAAGGCGCGTTGTGGCAGGACGACAAGGTACTTCCCGGGGTCCTGTCGTAGCGGGTGGCGATGCCGCGCCAGGCCTCGAGCTGGCCGATCAGGCACTCGACGGTATTCCGTTCCTTGTGCAGGTCGGTGTCGTGGGTGAGAGGTCGGCCGCCCCGGCGGCCCCCTTTCCTCCGGTTGGCAGTCTGGTCCTTATTCTCCCGGATGACGGCCTTGATGTTTCGTCTGGGCAGGTACGCGCGGCTGTGGCGGGAGGAGTACGCCTTGGCGCCGGCGACAGCGTCGGGTCGGCTGCGGGGTCGGCCGGCCGGGCCGCGGACCCGCAGCTTCTCCAGCACCGGGATGAACTGCGGACTGTCGACAGCCTGTCCCGCGGTCCGGGCCGGCACGAGCGGTCGGCAATCGCGGTCGCAGGCAATGTGTCCCTTGGTTGTCTGCCCGCCCCGCGAGCATCAGATCACGCCCTCGAACTGCTTCCGCAGCCGTGCAGGATACGGACCGTACTCGCCGATCGGCAGGTACCTCTCGACGTACTCCCACTCCACGTCGGTCAGTTGTTCCTGCGTCATGCACTACGGACTCCCGGACCCGCCCGCTCGACGAGGGCGAAAGGCGCAGATGGATCACGACCCGACACGCTCCTGGAACGCCCGCTGTAGCGCTTGTGAGCGTGCTGGACGCGCCCAGCTGGACAGCGAGGCTGCGAACAACCGTTACGTGTCTGCCCAGTCCGGTGCGCGGGGTTCGGTGTGGCGTCAGCTTTGGAACCACACCGAACCCCGCGTTTCAGATCAGGAGCCGTCGATCAGTTTTTGCACCTCGGACGGGACCTCTTTGCCGGAGTGAACGGCGAAGAGCGTGGCCGTCTTCGCTGTGTCCCCAATGGCGATGGCGACCTCGGGAGAGATACCATCCACTTCGTAGGCAGTCGCCGTCCGAACCGGCTCCTCACTCTCGCCCTGGGCGCCGGTGTCATCGCAGGGTGTTTGGGTTGCGACGCCGAGCTTCTTCCCGAGTGTGAACTTCGCATGTGGAGCCACGTCTAGATACGATCCGTCCTGGTAGGTGTACAGATTGGCGCAGGAGGCCTCCCCACCGCCCCCGCCGCCGGCCGTGCACGCGGCTACCGACATCACCATGGCCGCCACCAGCAAGCCAGTGGATCGCCCGCTCCAGCTCATACGTGTCCCCCTCAGTGGATGCTGCGAAGAGGAGAGGTGCCTCCTCTACGCCGAGTGACCTCGCCATCGCTCAGCACGGGTACGAGACCGTGCCCTTGGTGAGGCCTTCGTGTTCCGCCGTTCGACGTAGGCAACGCGGATCAAGTTCCCTCAGGGCGTCCGCCAGTCGTCATCGGAGGCGAGGAAACAGGAAGGCGTCCGCCCCTTCGAACTCCCCAGCCACCTAATCGAACTGGCCCGCACTCTCAGCGTCGACGGACAGCGGTCCTACGCGACGTCTGGCCGTGTCACAAGCGGCGACCGCACATGCAACTCCAGGCTGGGGCCGGTCAGGGGCAGGGTGCTCCAGGTCGCCGTCGCGGTTCCCGCGTCGGCGTCGACGGCCAGCCGAACGCGGTGCGGGGTGGTGATGACGTAGAGATCGGCGACGTAGGTGCTGCCCTGCCAGGCGCCGGCCGCGACGATCGGCCGGCCCAGCGGGGCGCTCTCCCGCCAGTCGCCGTGGCCGACCTCGATATCGAGGAGCGACTCGAATCGTACGAGCCATCCGCCGTCGGTGGGACCGACGGTGACCGTCGTTCCGTCGGGCAAAGCCGACCTCTCGGCCGAGGCGTCGAGTCTCGCGCTGACCTCACGCCCCGGGTCGGCCGAACCCGGCACCGGCGACAAGGAAAGCTGCCGCAGACGATCGGCGAGGATCTCGTCGTCCTGGGTGCTTCCCGCGTGACCCACGCCGGGCAGCAGGCACTCCCGAACTGCGTCGAGCACGTCCTGGGACTCTCCTTGGGCGGTCACGGCGACGACGAGGTCGTAGGACGGGACGACCACACATTGCTGCGCAAAGGAGCCATGGCCGTGGTAGCCGTGACGCGACATCCAGAACTGGTAGCCGTAGCCGTAGGAGAAGTCCGCCTGGTCCGATCCGTCCAGGATCCACTCGCTGTCGATGTGCCGTCCGGTCGCGAGCTCCACCCAACCGCGTGGGACGAGTTGTTGGTCGCCCCACATGCCTCCGCGCCGCAGGAGTTCGCCGAAGGCGGCGACGCCCTCGGTCGTGAGGTGAAGTCCGTGGAATCCGAAGGCGGCGCCACTGGCCACCCGGTCCCATTCGGCGTGGTCGATGCCCATCGGCGTAAACAGGCGCTCGTCGAGGAACTCCGGGAGACCGCGGCCCGTGACCCGTTCCACCATTCGGGCCAGGATGTAGGTGGTCGAGTTGTCGTAGACGTGCCGCGTTCCCTCGGCCGCGGCGAACGGCAGGCGCAGGAAGCCTTTCACCAAGTCGTCGGGCTCCAACTCCCAGGCTTCGGCGAGGCTGTCGGTGGGGTGCCCGGCCGTCATGGACAGCAGGTGGTGAACGGTGATGCGGCGCCCTTGCTCCGAGACGTCGGCCGGGACGCGGTCGGGCAGCACGTCCACCACACGGTCGTCGAGCGAGAGCAGCCCGTCGCCGATCGCGAGCCCTACGGCGATCGACGTGAACGACTTGGTCAGCGAGTAGAGGAGGTGCGGGCGGTCGGCCGAGTACGGCGCCCACCAGCCTTCGGCGACGACGTGACCATGGTGCACGACCATGATGGAGTGGCTCTCGCCCGATCGCGCTTCGAGCCGATCCAGCAGCGCGACGATCGAGCGGGACGACATCCCCGAGGCGGCCGGTGTCGAGCGCGGCAGAAGGGTACGCTGAGAAGCCATCCGGGCACCGTACACAAAGTCCCTCTCGGTGCCCCGGCGAATTAAGGGCGACAGTAGTGGGCGCCGAGATCCCGGTCTGATTCCGGCCGGTGCTCTCCACGTGCCCGGCTGCCGCCGAGCAGTACTCCGATCACACCCGTCACCTCGGCCGGGCGGTTGGCCATGGGATCGGGTCGAAAACGCCTGATAGGACGGCAGGCACGAGTCCCCCGGCGATCATGAAGCGTAGGAACCCCCATGATCGGGTGAACCGTGCCTGCACCGCTGCCACTTGTCGCGACCCGCCCTACCTACTGGCGGACGCTCCACTGTGCGTTCTTCGGCCCGAGGTGGCCTGCAGCCTGGGGCCGGCGGCAAGGATCACACTCAGGTCGGCCGAGCGGTGTCGGCCAGGCCACTGCTCCTGGTACACGGGCGGCGCGGCAGATCCCAGCAGTCGTCCGAAGCGCCCACCGATGTGCAACTCGGCCCGGTGGACCACCGGGTAGTAGGCACCGAGGTCAGCGGGGACATCACCACATTGCTGTCCAGGAGCACACGCTGGGTTCGGTGATGCGTGATCGGTTCCGCGGCGCTGTCGGGGAAGACGGCGGACCGTTGGCGGCACGGCCGATCGGGAGGGCGCCGGCTCCGAAGGCCCGCCCGATCACCGCGATACTGCCACGCTGTTCGCTGCCGGTGACCTCGGCAGGGAGGGCGCTCCGGGTGGCTTCGTACTGGGCGACAGCCTCGCGGTACCCGGTAGGGGGTATGTGCTCGCGGCCCCGCGGACTCGGGCTCCACCCCGTGCCGCACGTGTGGACGCGCCTGTCCGCGCCGGTCCCCCGGACACGGCGGGTGTTCCGGTCAGCGGTGCAGCAGCTGTTGCCAGTCCTGCGGGACACGGTCGGCCGGGCCAGGGGTCGGCTGGTCTGCCGGGTGGTCACCCGGCGGGGTCAATACCGGCCCTGCCTCGTACAGGTCGCCGGTGGCGAAGTTCCAGTACCACTCCTCGCCCGGCTCGAAACTCTGCATCACCGGATGCCCGCTGGCCCTCCAGTGGGCGCTGGCGTGCTGCCCGGGAGAGGAGTCGCAGCAGCCGACGTGCCCGCACCGGGCGCATCTCCGCAGGTGGAACCACCAGCCGCCCGCCGTGTCGCAGTCAGCGCAGCCGGTGCCACTGGGCGGGACGCTTGGGTCGATTCCATCGATCTCGGTCATGAAGACTCCTCGGTTGTCCTGGGTCCGTCTCCTGGTCGGGCATCGGCCCCCGCTTGGGGGGTGGTCAGCGGCAGCAGCACCCGGAACCGGGTGTCGCCCGGCACGGACTCGACCTCGAGGCTGCCGTGATGCTTGTCGACGACGATCCGCCAGGAGATGTCCAGCCCCAGGCCGGTGCCCTCGCCGACCGGCTTGGTGGTGAAGAACGGGTCGAAGATCCGGCTGCGTATCTCCTCGGGCACCCCGGGGCCCGTGTCGCGGAACTCCACCAGCAGCCGGTCGCCTTCCCGGGCCGTGCGCACCGTCAGCGTCCCCTCGCCGCCGGTGCCGCGCATGGCCTGCACCGCGTTGTCGACGAGGTTGGTCCACACCTGGTTCAGTTCCGCCGGAAAGGCGGGCACCTCCGGCAGGGAGTGGTCGTACTCCTTGACCAGGTGGACCTGCGGGCCGATCTTGCCGGACAGCATCAGCAGTGTGCTGTCGAGGAGTTCGTGGACGTCGACGTTGCGGTGCGGGGCCCGGTCGAGCTGTGCGTACTGTTTGGCCGCGTCGACCAGGTGCGAGATGCGGCTGGTGGAGTCTTCGATCTCGTCCATCAACAGCTCTGTCTCGACCGTGTAGTTGAGCCAGCCGACGGCTCCAGGCAGGATCTCCTCGTCCACAGTCGACGCGACCTGTTCCAGCCAGTCCGTGTCCAGCCCCGCCTGCACGAACGTGGGTGCGATCCGCCAGCCCTCCGGCACCCCGTGGTCGTCGAGCCAGTCGCTGATCTCGTCCTCCCGGTCCGCCGCCTCCAGAGCGCCCAGCGCCGGTGCCTTGGCGACGCGTTCGGCGGTGCGTTCCTGGATCTCGATGAGCGAGGCCAGCGCCTCGCGCGAATACGTGCCCTGCGTGATCAGGGATAGCTTGTGCCGCATCCTGCCGACCCGTTCCCGCAGCGTCGCCGTCGCGCGGACGGCGGCCGCCGCCGGGTTGTTGAGCTCGTGCGTCAGTCCTGCGGAGAGTGAGCCGAGAGCCAGCAGACGCTCGCGCTGCCCGATGGCCCGCTGAGTGTTCCTGGACCCGAAGAACAGGCCCTCCAGCAGGTGCGCCGCCATGGGGAACCACTCCTGCATGACGTTCGCGAACGACTGCGCGGGCAGGACGAAGAACCGGGTCGGCTCCGTCACCCGCATCGAGTTGTTGTACGTCTGGGGCACCTGGTCGCCCAGATACGCCTGCATCGCGCCTGCATAGACTCCGCGTTGTGACGTGCGGCTGACCTCCACATCCTGCCCGCCGACACGGCGGGAGAGGACCACGGTGCCCTCGATCATCACGTAGAAGCACGTGGCCGGGGAGCCTTCGACGTACACGGGGCCGGGCTCGAACCGTTCCACGCGGCCCTCGGCGCACAGCCTCCCGAGTTGCTGCGGGGAGAGCTTCTCGAACAGGAACAGCGACCCGATCTCCGCCTGGTCACACGGCATGACCTGTGCGTTCATGACTGCTCCAGATACCGGTGGACGAGCATCACGGCCATCGCGCCCTCACCCACGGCGGACGCGACGCGCTTCGCAGACAGGGCGCGCGCGTCACCCGCCACGAACACGCCGGGGACACTGGTCTCCAAGTGGTAGGGGGGCCGGTCGAGCTCCCAGCCGGTCGGCGGCCGTCCGTCCGAAGTCAGGTCCGGCCCGGCGAGGATGAAACCGTTCCGGTCGCGCAGCACCGTCCCATCGAGCCAGTCCGTCCGAGGGGCCGCGCCGATGAACACGAACATCCACTGCGCGTCGACCACCTCACTTTCGCCGGTCACCGCGTCCCTCAGGGTCAGGCGCTCCAAGTGCTCGGCACCGCCGGCCGCGTTCACGACGGTCCGGACACGGACCTTGATGTTCGGAGCCTCCTTGATCTGCTGCACAAGGTAGTAGGACATCGACGCGGTCAGGGAATCGCCGCGCACCAGCAGTGTCACCGACTTCGCACCCCTCGAAAGGAATACGGCGGCCTGCCCGGCGGAGTTCGCGCCGCCGACGATGTACACGTCCTGCCCCTCGCAGGACGGCGCCTCGGTGAGCGAGGAGCCGTAGTACAGGCCTCGCCCCGTCAGCTCGTCGCAGCCCGGGGCGCCGAGCTTCCGGTAGGACACTCCGGTCGCCAGGATGACGCTGTGAGCGGCGACGGCCGAGCCGTCGGAGAAGCGCACAACGCGCGCGGCGCCGTTGGCCTCCAGCCCGGTGACCTCGCGGGCAGTGAGGATCTCGGCTCCGAAACGGGTCGCCTGCCGGCGGGCGCGGTCCGTGAGCTGGGCACCGGAGACACCATCGGGGAAGCCCAGGTAGTTCTCGATCCGGGAGCTCTGGCCGGCCTGGCCTCCTGTCGCCGACCGCTCGACCAGCACCGTCCGCAGTCCCTCGGAGGCCCCGTACACGGCCGCGCCGAGCCCGGCGGGCCCGCCGCCGATCACCACAAGGTCGTAGAAGTCGGCGGTCGGCGTGGTTGCCAGGCCGACATGCGCGGCGAGGTCGGCCGACTCCGGTTCGGTCAGCACCGTGCCGTCCGGGGTCAGGACCAGCGGCAGGCGACGGCCATCGGCACCGGCCGCCTCCAGCAGCCGACGGCCCTCGGGCTCGTCCGAGGAATACCAGCGGTAGGGCACCTGGTTGCGGGCCAGGAACTCACGTACCCGTGAGGAGGGCGCCGACCACCGGTGTCCCACCACCTTGGTGGCGGGCACCGGTCGGAAGTCGCTGGAGCGCCATGCGGTGAGGAGGTCGTCCACGACCGGATAGAGCTTCTCCTCCGGCGGGTCCCAGGGCTTGAGCAGGTAGTGGTCCAGGTCGACGACGTTGATCGCGTCGATGGCGGCGTTGGTGTCCGCGTACGCGGTCAGCAGCACCCGCCGCGCCCCCGGGTACACGCCGATGGCCTCCTCCAGGAACTCGATGCCGTTCATCTGCGGCATTCGGTAGTCGGCGAGGATCACCGCCACCAGATCGCCCCGCAGCTTCAGCTCGCGCAGGGCCTCGAGGGCGGACTCCCCGGATTCGGCCCGCACGATCCGGTAGTCGCCCCCGTACTTGCGCCGCAGATCCCGCGCGATGGCCCTAGACACCGCTGGGTCGTCGTCCACCGTCAGAATGACGGTCCGTCCTGCGTCAGTGGCCTGCGCCATGCTCCTCCGCCCTGCGTGCTGTGAGAACTGCCCGCACCGGCTCCAACCATCGTAAGTTCGATCGCCGGTCCCCGCCCTGGCGAAGGACGACGGTGAGAAGGGGGTGCCGCGGGTGCCGCGTGTTCTCCGGTGGCTTCCGGTTGTGGTCACAGTGAGTCCGGCCTCGGTACTGGTGGGCTCGCCATTCAACCGTCGCCAGTTCTTCGTCGGGCCCCTCTCTCTGGTGACCGTGTGTGATCGTCGGGGCGTCGGCGGCGACCGGGCTCGGCTTCTCCAGGACGTGCCGGCAGTCGTCGCAGTGCCGCAGCCCGCCCGGCGGTCATGGGGTTGCCAAGGTCGTTGATCAGGTCGGTGGAAGCGTGGGGATGGAGAGGGTGACGCGCGCGTCGTCCGGAAACAGCCGGCGGGAGTCCGGAGGAACACAGCCGATGTTCCTCGCCCACCGGGCATCAGCACCGGAATCGGATCGGCCTATGTGCCGGACGACAGCCTGTGTGCCCGCAGGAGTTCCTCTGAGTGATCAAGTCGGCAGCTGCCGGGCCGCGCGGTGGTCGTGCGTCGGGATGATCGTGACTCGGTCCTTGACGGCGTGCAGGCGGTGCAGCGTCCGGAAGGTCTCGTACCGGTCTTCGTCGGCGAGCTTGCCGGGGTAGTCGGCCTTTTGCGGATGAGGTCGATCTGGTCGGTGTGCCAGGCAGCGTCGCCGGCGAGCAGAACCCAGCCCGCTGCCGTGTGCGCCAGAACTCCAACGCTGCCAGGGGTGTGTCCCGCGAGGTCGACGAGCACGACGGAACCGTCACCGAAGAGGTCGTGGCCGGCGGCAAAAGTGAGGATCGGCGGGCCGTCCAGTTCGTACTGGACGATGCCCCGGCCGCGCAGGGCCTCGCGAACGCCACCCACGGGAGCGATCGAGCCTTGCACGACCCAGTCGTGTTCGCGGCGGTGCAGATGTACCGGCAGTCCGGGAAGATCGAGGAGTCCGCATACGTGGTCCCAATGCGTGTGCCTCGGCAGCGCGAGATCCAGGCCTGAACCCGGCCACTCGTGCAGCGCGGTAATTGCGGAGTGGGGGCGGAAGTTCCGTACGTTCCCGCACGCGCGGTCGCCCGGTTCTCGGAGGTGGAGAAGCTCGGCGAGCCGAAGTCGCCGGCTTGGCTGCGCAAGCGGGTCGAGAAGACGCTCCCGAAGATCGACCTGCCGGACCTGCTCTGCGAGGTCCACTCCTGGACCGGGTTCCTCGACGCCTTCGTGCACCTGGGCGACGGCACCACCCGCATGAAGGACCTGCTCACCTCGCTGGTCACGCTGCTGGCCACGAGATCCGCGACGAGGACGTGGCCCGGCTGTCCCCTCTCAAGCAGTAAGAACCTCAACGTCCTGGGCCGCCACGGCTTCACCGCCACTCAGCCGGCGGGCGGCACCCTGCGCCCGCTACGGGATCCGGATGCGGCCGGGCTCGATGACGACGAGGACGGCGCGGAGGACTGACAGGCCTCTGGAAGCGACCAGGTCGCCGATCGAGAACCGTCACACCGCGCCCGGCAGGTCGCCACCGGACTGGTGGCGAACCGCAATGGGGGGATATCCCCCTTCCGATCCTGGGGTGCGCCGGATAGCGCCCCGTTGGGGGGCGAAACTAGCGTCCAGTCATGACTTCGACGCTGCGAAAGCACCTCGCCATGGCACTCGGTATCGCTACGCTGCTCGCCGCCGAGGTGACCCCCGCCGTCGCCCAGCCCACCGGTCCCTCCCTTCTGAAGCAGTTACGCCAGGACACCGAGGCGATCCACGCCCTCGGCGTCAGCGGTGTTCAGGCCCGCGTGATCGCACCCGGCGGCCGGCAGTCGGTCGCCACCAGCGGCACCGCCGACCTGAACACCGGCCGCACGGTCCCCTCCGACGGCTACTTCCGCATGGCCAGCACCTCCAAGACGCTGGTCGCCACCGTGGTCCTCCAACTGGAGGCCGAGGGCGAGCTGTCCCTGGACGACTCGGTCGACCACTGGCTGCCAGGAGTGGTCCGGGGCCATGGCAACGACGGCAGTCAGATCACCATCCGCCAACTGCTCCAGCACACCAGTGGAATCCGCGACGACCTGCCCGGATACACCACCCCGGCGGAGTACTACCAGCAGCGCCGTGACGTCTACAGCCCCGAGCAACTGGTTGCCCGAGCCATGGCCCACGCACCGGGCTTCTTGCCCGGCAAGGGCTGGGAGTACTCCAACACCGGCTACGTCCTGCTCGACATGATCATCCAGAAGGCCACCGGCCATCCCGCCCGCCGGGAGATCGAAAGCCGCATCCTCCGCCCTCTCGGCCTCGATCGGACCCGGTGGATGGGCACCTCGCCCACCCTGCCCCGGCCGCACGCCAAGGCTTACCAGCTCTTCGGCCCCGGTTCCCGGGTGGACGTCACCGATCAGGTACCGGTGGACTACGAAAACCTCTCGTGGGTCACGACCACACAGGACGAGAACGACTTCTTCCGCGCGCTGCTCGCAGGCCGCCTGCTACCGACGCGGCAGCTCGCCGAGATGAAGCAGACCGTCCCCGTGAGCGCGCAGGTCCAAGAGCTGTGGCCCGACGGCCGTTACGGCCTCGGGCTGGTCGAACGCCCCTTGACCTGTGGAGGAACCTACTGGAGCCACGAGGGCGGGGACGGCGGCTACATCACTCTCAACGGCGTCACCGACGACGGCAGGCGAAGCGCCGTGGTCTCCATGTCCGAGGCACGCGGCGACACCAAGCAGCACATCGTGGAGCAGGAGAACGCGGCCAGTGACCTGATCGACCACGCGCTGTGCGCCGGGGGCTCCGGCACTCCGTGAGCGGAGGCAAACTCAGTCACGAGCAATGCTTCAGTACCTGTGGATCAGCTCGACAGGGCATGCAGAGGGCACACCTTCCCGAATGATCCTGTGATGGTCACGGAGTAAGCCGGCGTTGCAGCGCCGGTAGGGAAGGCACGCTCGTGCTTACGCCAGTGAATGACGACGCCTCCACGCGAAACGGCTCCCTGATCGACGAGATCGTCCGCGAGGATTCGCGCCGCCGCGTTGGATGCGGAAGTGGATTCCTACGTCGCTGAGTTGCCCGGGGAGCGTGACGAGCGTGGTCGGCGCCCGGTCGTCCGCAACGACCACCACTGGCCCCGCCAGGTCACCACCTCGGCCGGATCGGTCGAGGTTCGCGCACCGCGCATCGACGACAAGCGCGTCGAGTCGACCTTCGCCACCGTGCGGCTGCACACCAAGGTCACCAAGGTCACCGGTTCCCGCGCAGCCTGCCTGGCCATGGTGTTCAAGCTCGTCGAGTCCGCCCAGGACCGCTGGCAGGCCGTCAACGGCGCCCACCTCGTCCCCTGGTCCGCGCCGAGGCCCGCTTCGAGCGCGGACTCTTGGCCGAGCGCGCCGAGGCCCACGCGGCATGACCTGGACGGTTGGGCCATGCCGCTTCCCGATCGAGGCTCGCGCTACTGTCCCGCCCGGGCACGCAGAGCCTGGACGAACCAGTCGAACACCGGGGCCAGGCTCTCGGAGACCGGCCAGCCGTTGATCACGGCCAGCAACTGCCAGTACCGCTCCGCGCGGGGATCATTGGCGGTCTCCAGACGCGTCAGCAGCCAACGCCGCAGGTCGGCATCGTCGGGGCGACCAAAGACGTGCGCGTAACGAGCCATCAGCTACGGAGACTTCCCCGAAGCCGGAGTCGTTGCCGGGTTCTGTCGCTCGGTCCGTGTGCTCGTCGCCGGGCGCGTTGGACGGGATCGTCCAGCGCATCGTCGTCCGGCTACGAGACCAGGGTGAGGAGTCACGGGACAGACCTGCCCGTAGCGACGATCACCGCGGTGGCGCATCGAGTGGTCGCCGAAGTCCCAGGTGATCCCCGGAACGGGGTGCCGGCGACCTCGATGGCGCCGATGTGAAGCGGGCACCTCTCCTCTGTGTGGTCGTGGAGTCCGCTTGCGTCGGCTGCCGAGACGGCCTGACAGGCGCGCGGGGGAACGGGGGGCCGGTAGCGCGGGTGCGGGGCGGCACCCGGTCATGGACCGGCGATGTGAGGGGCCCAACTCGCTCCTGCGCCCATTCCAGGGGAACCCAGAAGCCGAACCGGCCGGATCAGGGGGCAGCGGGGCGGACAACAACCTTCCAGGTCAAGCCGTGGCTTGAGCCGGTGGCGCGTCGCTGGGCGTGCCGGTGGCGCCGGCACTTCACTCTTCAGGTTTCCATGGCCCGCTCGTGGTGGAACGTGGAGATCTCAGCTCTCCCTTGCTCCATCAGGGGCTAGAGTTCTCTCAGTTCGTCCCGAACGGGCCTTTTGACGGTCGGCCCTCTTCCCTGCTCGAACACGTAGAAGGACAACCCCTGTGAGCGTTATCGGCTCCGGCGGGCGGGTCCTGCCTGCCGGCCCAGGCGACCCGAAGAGGGTGGGCCCCTATCGGATCATCGGCCGTCTCGGCTCGGGTGGCATGGGAACCGTGCACGCTGCGCTCGACTCGCAGGGTGGTCGGGTCGCTGTGAAGGTTGTCCACCCGGCACATGCCCAAGACCCTGAGTTCCGAGCCAGATTTCACCGTGAAGTCGCCCTCTCCTCCCGTGTCATGGGACCGTGCCTGATACCACTGCTGGCAGCGGACCCCGGAGCCACAGCTCCATGGCTCGCGACCGCGTACGCGCCAGGCCCGACCCTGAATCAGTACCTGGCCGCCCACGGCCCCCTCGTGGACGGCAGTCTGTACGCCTTCGCGGCCGGTACGGCGCAGGCGTTGGCTGCAATCCACCAGGCCGGGGTGGTGCATCGCGACGTGAAGCCTCAGAACGTCATCCTCTCGCCTTCCGGGCCCCGTGTGGTGGACTTCGGCATCGCGCACGCCGCCGATGGCACCTCTGTCACCCGCACCGGCGTGATGACTGGGACACCGGGCTGGATCAGCCCCGAGCACTACCGCACGGGTACTACCGGGCCTGCCGGGGACATGTTCGCCTGGGGCGCTCTCATCGCATACGCAGCCTCCGGGCGGCTCCCCTTCGGCACGGGGGCACCGGACGCGGTCGCGTACCGTGTCATGTCAGAAGCACCCGACCTCACCGGCGTCCCTGAAACGCTGCGGGAGATCGTGACGACGGCCCTCGCCAAGGACCCCGACGAACGTCCTGCCGCCCACGACGCGGCCAAGAAGTGCGCCGGCCTGCTGGCCTCCCAGACCACGCAGGTGCTCCCCGCATCGCCCGGGATGGATCAGACACTGGTCGGCGACCTCATACAGGCCGAGTGGCACATGCCCACCCTGGATGATCCCGTCTGGCACTCCCCACGCCCCTCCTCCCTGAAGCGGACGGGCATCGCCATCGCCGCCGCCGCCGTCATCGGCGGCCTCGTAGGTGGCGCCCTCGCCTTCCCCTCGCATCCCGACAGCACGGGCAGGACCACGACAACCGCGTCCGCACCCTCACGCGACGCCGGCCCCGCCCCCGCCACCCAGACGACCGGCCCCCCGACAGCCCGGTCGGTGAAAGACGCGCTCGGTTCGGTGCCCAGCCCGGCTTACACGCGCGCCGAGGACGAGACCCAGCCGGGTCCCGGTGAGTGGGCGGCAAGCGTTCGTGCCGAGACCCCGGAGGAGAAGGCCGCCGCGCAGGAGATCCGGGACCTCGCCAAAGTGATGCTGGCTACCAAGGGTTGGGGGAATGCGACCCCCGAGATCACCTTCAACCACGAGGTGCAAACCGTCGTGGTGAGCGCCGGTCCCATCGCGCAGATTCCTGAAGACCACCAGGACCTGTTCCGCCGAGTCGGCGAGATGGCCGCCTGCACCATCGCCTCCCGCCACCTGAAGGAGCGGCCCGCTGCGTGGCCGTACGGGCGGTTCACCGTGTACTGGCTTTATGGAGAGCAGGAGGACGACACATCGGTCCTCGGGTTCGGGGACGCTGCCGATGGGTGTGTCCGCGAGATCGCCGGAAGATGGCAGGGCGACGAACCCGGCCTGGCAACCGCCGGGATCCCCAGCAGCGACAAGAAGGAAATCCGCGTCGCGGACGGCACGGTGAAGGCCCTCCATACGGCGTGGGATGCCAGAGCCGCCGACGCAGGCCTCGACCCCCTCGGCACCGGAACCCTCCAACTCGGATTCGACCCGGTCGAGCACGCAATGTACGTATGGGCATCCGAAGACGGCTACGGACCCCTCGGGGGCCGCGCACAGCAGTCCCAACTGACGGATGTGGTGGAGAAGGCGGGCTGCGGGAAGCTGCTGGCCGAGGCGAGGACGAACAACGAATGGCGGTATGCCCGCTACGTCGTCGCCCTGCACTGGGAAAGCAGCGGCGAGACACAGATCATCCACTCCGGAAGCTGTCCCACGAACTGAGCACTCGCGTGCGCATCGAGCAAACGGGTGATGATCGACAAGGTGGGCGGCCCGCCCCGGCCCGCGAAGCCGCCGGCTCGGGCGACCCGGTAGGCGCGATCGGAGAGAGCCTGATCCGCATTGAGCAGGACGCGGGCCATTGTCGTACTCGTTGATGATGGGCGTCCGGAAGCGCGGCACTCCGACCGCGTAGTGGCCTTCACCGGCGCGATCTCGGCCTTTGGGTCAGCGTGGTTTCCCCGTTCGGCACCGACCTGGTCGGCGAAGAGCTCCCCAGCAAGTTCCCGCCGTGCATTCCGCCGGGCTGCGACGTGATCACCTACTGGACCGCGGCGTGTCGGACCCATTTCAGCAAGCTCGCGCTCTGACCCCGGCGAGGACCGGGCCGGTGTCCCCGAAACCTGATCACTTGGTCGTGCCCCGGGCTGCTTGAACGGCTGTCGCTTCCTGCTCTGCAGGGCGCACAGAACTCGGCTTCCTGAAGCCGTAGGGTCTGCATTCGGCCACAGAGTGCAAGGTCGGGGAGATACGGACTGGTCAAAGGTGGGTTTCTGTGAACGTCGGGGTGCAGCGCGGTGCGATCGCCGTCGTGCAGGTGCTCGGCCTCGCTGTGTGGTTCTCCATGTCAGCGGTGGTGCCGAGCCTGCGGAACGATTGGGGGCTCACGGCCGGCGGCGCGGTGTGGTTGACGGCCTCCGTGCAGCTCGGCTTCGTCGCCGGGGCCGTGGCCTCGACTGCCCTGAACCTGGCTGACCGCCTCCCGCCCCAGGGCCTGCTCGCTGCCAGTGCCGCGGCCGCCGCCGGATGCACCCTGGTGCTGGCCCTGTCCGCCGACCGGCTGGCCGTCGCCGTTCCGCTGCGATTGATGACCGGGGTGTTCCTGGCCGGGGTATACCCCACCGGCATGAAGCTCATGGCCTCATGGGCAGGCAGCGCCGGGCGGGGCAGGACCATGGGCGTTCTCATCGCGGCCCTGACGCTTGGCTCCACACTTCCCCATCTCATCGCCGGGCTGGGATCCCTGCCCTGGCGGGGTGTCCTGGTCACCGCGGCAGCAGCCGGACTCGGGGGCTCCGCCATCGCCCTGCTGTTCCTCCGGCCCGGCCCCTACGCAGCGCCGGGCGCCCCTGCCCGCAACCCCCGTTACGCACTGAGCATGTTCACCGCACGCGGGCCGCGGCTGGCCAACCTCGGCTACTTCGGGCACATGTGGGAGCTGTACGCCCTGTGGACCTGGATCCCGTTCTTCCTGTTGGCGACCGGCACCAGGAAAGATCTCCCGGGCTCGCCGGAGATCACGGTCTTCCTCACCATGGGGATCGGCGGGGCAGTCGGCTGTCTGCTCGGCGGCTGGGGCGCAGACCGGTTCGGCCGCGCTCCCGCCGCCCTGACGGCGCTCCTCGTCAGCGGCATGTGCTGCCTGGTCTCCCCGTTCTTCTTCCACGCACCGCCGCTCCTCCTGTTCGCCTTCTGCACGCTGTGGGGGGCTGCCGTGATCGCGGACTCAGGGGTGTTCTCGACAGCCCTGAGCGAGGTCGCCGACCAGCGATACATCGGGACGGCCCTGACGGGCCAGACCGCGATCGGATTCGCCCTCACCGTCATCAGCATCCAGCTCACCCCACTCCTGGCCGAAGCCGTCGGCTGGCGTTACGCCTTCCTCCTCCTGGCTCCCGGCCCTCTTGCCGGCGCCCTCGCCATGCGCGCCTTCGGAAAGGGTGTTACCCCGGCTCCCTCCGTGCAGGGCACCGCCTGACGGTGGACGATCACGTGCCGCACGGGCTCGGTCGCCGGTCGCGTGCCGACCTCAGCCGCGAAGCCGGGGGAAGCTCGTCAGGAGATACGCGTCACCGTGCGGCGGTCGGGTCATCGTCCTCGGTCGCGTCGGCGTTCTCCGCCCTTCGTCCCCGTCTCCCGGATCCGGGCGGCCGACGCGAGAAGGGCTTCCGGGTCGGATTGGGCCAGGCGTACAGCGTGCTTCGCGTCGCAGCCGTCGACCGGGCCGGTGCGGGGCACCAGCTGTGACCAACCTGGCGATCACCTCGAACGAGTCGTTCAGCGGCTACATCATTCAGACCGCGACGAAGCCCTACAGCCTCGCCGCGCCCGATACCCAATGCCCGATGCCCGATGCCCGTTGCCCGATGCCCGTTGCCCGTTGCCCGTTGCCCGTTGCCCAAGAGCAGCGTGCAATGGCTGGGAGGCAATCGACGTGCAACCGTTCGAGATCGGCAAGAGTCTAGGGATCGAAGGGCCGTTCTCCCGGAAGACCCCATCCGTTTGCCCGCGTCCCAACAGAGGTTTCCTCCATGCCGATATCACCGCACAACCGCCGTGCCTCCCGTGCCGCAGTCGCCGCAGTCGCCGCTGCAGGCCTGACTGCGCTGGCCGCGGCTCCCGCCGCCTTCGGTGATGAATCGGCACCCGAATTGGTCGTTGGAGGCATCGAGCCCATCGACGGGGTGAAACCGGGGAGCAGTTTCGATCTGCCGGTCACCGTGGCGAACAGGGGCACCGGGGCCGCCGAGAAGGTGTGGGTCTCCTACTCCGTCACCCGTGGACTCGACTTCGCGGAGGTTCCCTCCAACTGCCGAGCACAGCAGGTCCCGTCCTACGACGAGATGCCCGAGAGGTGGATCGCGGTGTGCGCGTTCGACCAGGGGCTGGAGACGGGCGTCGTGTACACGCCCGAGAAGCCTCTCCGTGTCAAGGCACTCGACCGCGCGCTCAACGACGATCTTCGCGTGAGTGTCGGGGACGCCGATCCCGGGGCGGACGAGAACGGCACTCCGCCGGTGGCCGGAACCGCACCGGCGGTGAAACTGGTCGAGAGGCAGGCTGGGGGCGAGGGGTCCGCCCCGTTCGTCGACGTGCCCGTCACCTCGGTCAACACCGCCGACTACCGGGTGACGGGTGCCGCGTTGAAGGGAAGCGTCGGTGACACGGTGACGATGAAGGTGGCGTTCACCAACGCCGGGCCCGCCTGGGTTCTGACGAGGGAGGGCGACCGGCTCGTCACGGTCGTGGTCACACCTCCCGATGGAACGTCGGTCGTCAAGCCCCACGGGTTCTGCGAGGCCAAGGGTGCGGCGTACGTCTGCGGCACCAGTCAGCGGTCGGTCAACGAGGGCGGCGGAGAGACCTACACCTTCAAGCTGAAGATCGACAAGCGGGTGGCGGACGCCAAGGGCTCGGTGGCGCTGAGCACCGAAGCGCGGCCGTTCGACACAGACAAGGCCAACGACAAGGCTGACATCACGCTGGACGTCACGGGTGATGGCTCGACCGGCTCGACGGGCAGCTCGGCCGGCGGGTCGGCCGGCGGGTCGTCGTCGACCGGCGACAACGGGACAACGACGAACGGCGGCAGCCTGGCAGAGACCGGCTCCTCAACATGGCCGATCACGGGCGCGGCTGCCGCGGCAGTGGCCACAGGTGCGGGCACGCTCCTTGTCGTACGCCGTCGCCGGGCCCGGAGTTTGAGCTGACGACAGTCCGACGTGGCCGTCCAGGGGTCCATCGTTCTCGGGTACGAGGACGGCCGTCCGCCCTCGCCCCAGATCGTCGCCGGATTGGGCCTCCGCCGACCGGAAACCTTCTCCGAAAACGAACAGCTCCGTCTGGAGCACGTCCGGGCCGGCTGCCCCGAAATCGACGCACTCACCAGCCCCGTCCGGTCCTTCGCCACCATGGTCACAGAGCGCCGGGGCGAGTTCCTGCCGGACCAATTCACCGCCGTGAGACAAGACGCCCTCCACACCCTCGCCGCAGGAATGGCCCGCGACCGTGACGCCGTTATCGCCGGTCTCACCCTCCCCTGGAACTCAGGCGTCGTCGAGGGCCACGTCAACCGCATCAAGATGCTCAGGCGTCAAGTATTCGGACGTGCCGGCTTCCAACTCCTCCGGAAAAAGGTTCTCCTGGGTGTGACTGGCGACTGAGGCCGACAGGCACTTCGCCGAGACACAGTTCTACGATTCAGTTCATGACGACTCCCGACTGCTACACATGCAGCAAGGAAGCAGAATTCGACAACCTCCCACCAAGCGAGTGCATGGTGTACGACCAGCACTGGCGGGTGGCGCACGCCTTCAACACCACAGTGCCCGGCTGGCTGGTACTGCTGCCTCGGTGCCACGTGACCGCGGTTCATGACCTCACCAACGATGAGGCAACTGCCCTAGGTGTATGGCAGGTCGAGCTCTCCCGGGCTCTCCGGAGCATGACTGGTTGCGCCAAGACCTACATTGTCCAATTTGCCGAAGCCGAAGGCTTCGCCCACGTGCACTTCCACATCGTTCCGCGCATGGCAGATCTGCAACCAGAACATCGTGGGCCAGGCATTTTCGAGCTGCTTCGGCGACCGGAGCAGGAGCGAGTTACGGCTGACCAGGCAGACCACATAGGCCTCTCTCTGCGAGCTCAACTTCATGCATACCCGAACGCCCGGTAACCAGATCACGGAAAGTGAGCCGGAACCCGTCTCGGGTTCATGGTCAGGTCTCTGTGATGTGCACGCTACGTGACGGGTATCCCGCCCCACTCACGACAAGACAGGAACCAAATCGTGCCGAGTACGGACACCACAGCCGTGAACACCGCCCGCTCGTCACGCGGAGCGGTCCCGCCACCTTGCGGTCGAGCCGCGAACGACGGCCGTAGCGGGGCGACAAGCTCCCAGAGCTCATCAGGAACCAGACGCTTCAACAAATCAGCCCTCACGGCCGCCATCATGCCGCTCGAACCTCAAGTCACATGGCACAGAACTCTATGCTTTGATCGATGCGGCTGATCTGGCGGCCTGCTCGATCTTCGCGTAGTAGGCGGCGCGGGCTTCCTCATCGATCTGGATCTCATGTTCGGGGCGCATCCCGGTTCGGCCGTCGACGTCTTCGCGCAGGATGTCGGCGTGCCCGGCATGCCGGTTGGTCTCGCCGAGGACGTGGACCATGATGGCGAACAGGTTCGTGTCGGTATGAGGCTCCGGCCACCACGGCACGTGGCCGGGGGCGTCGAGGGGAAGCTCGTTGATCGTCGCGTCCGAGTGTTCCCACGTGCGCCGGTAGGACTCGATGATCTGATCGCGGGTCTCGTCCTCAGTCGCCCACAGATCGCCGCCGTCGTGGTCCTGCCACCGGGGCAGCGGTTCCGGGGAAGGGCGGTCGAAGACCTCGCCGAAGTACCTGGCCTCGACGCTGGCCACGTGTTTGACGAGGCCGAGGAGGTTGGTCCCGGTTGCTGTCAATGGCCGGCGGGCGTCGTATTCGGACAAGCCGTCGAGCTTCCAGAGCAGCGCGCTGCGGTCCCGCCGCAGTCTCCCGTGCAGGTTGTCCTTCGCGAATTCATCGATCATGCGGCATGAGCCTGCCATGGACTACTCGCGGCCTCAAGATCCCCTACGTGGACCGCAACGACCGGAAAGCCAAAGTCTGGTCACGGCCAGTGCCCTGAGCTGCCACGAGAACCCGAGGAACTTGCCACGTGAGAGAACGTCCAAGGGTCGCCCCGTAGATGATGGTCGAGGCAGGTAGGGCAACATGCAGTGGCAGGATGACGGCTTCGACGCTCCTGAGAGGCCATCCTCGTGCCCACGCCCGCCGACCACCTCGCACTGGCGCATGCCGAGAAGGACAGCGTTGCGCTGGAGCGTCTCGCGCAATGTCCGTACCCCTTCGTCTGGCAAGCCCTGGCCGCCAATCCCCACACCCCGCCCGTAGCCCTGCAGAAGCTGAGCACGGCCCGAGACAGCGTCTGGAACGACAACAGGCTCCTTCGATTGCTGGCAGAACATCCCGGCGCGAACCGTGTCGTTCTTCGAGCTGTCCTCGATGCCGTTGCCGCGAAGCTCGAAGAGGGCGAACGGCCCTACGGCGCCGTACTTGCTCTCGCAGGCCGGCTGGAGCTTGAGGCGGACGAGGTGAGGAAGCTCGGCAACCTCCATGGCACTTCTGCCCGCCTACGCCACCTGCTCGGATTGCGGTTGGGCCTTCCCCCGTGAAGGTGGGCACGCGGTTATTGATCACGCAGCGAGCGTGAGTTTAGCGGTGTGGTGTCGGTGTTCATATTCGTTGGGGC
>NZ_JBEXDB010000041.1:0-25103 GCF_040605575.1 Streptomyces sp. NPDC005566
GTGGCGGACAATGCCGGCCGGGAGCTGATCCCCGACCTGATCCTGATCGACCACCTGCTGCGACAAGGTCGCGCGGAGCGTGCCGTGCTGTACGCGACGACGGTGAACAACTCGCCGACCGCGGCAGCGCTCGCCGCTCCGCCGCGTGGCCGTTCCAGTCCCCGGCTCGACGCCGCGTCGCCGCCGGTGCCCAGTGGAACCAGCGCGGTGCCTGCGTCGCCCGCGATGACGACGCTTCCGCTGTGCTCGATCATGACCTTCGGCTGGTCGGCCAGTCCGCCGACGGGGTAGTCGAGCGGGCGTTTCCGCTGCCGATCCCAGGCGAACACGCCGCGCGGGGTAGCAAGGACCACGAGTTCGTCGTTGGCCCCGACGGCGGTGGCCTGGCCCGGGATGTCCTCGTCCGTGATCTCCGACTCGACCTTATGCGTGTCCAGGCCGACCGAGACCACCTTGTTGTCGTCAAGGAGCAGGACGGCCCGCTCCTCGCCCGGCAGTTGGCCGGAGACCCACCCGCTCGGTGCTACCGCCACGTCGAGGACCCGCCAGTGGGCCTGTGAAGCGCCGCCGGGCCCCGACCTGCGGCAGCCGGACTCCTCGCGCGTGAGCACATCGAACTGAGCGATCGTGCCGTCATTGCGCACCTCGACCAGCCGGTTTCCGAGCTCGGTGAACGCGGTCGCCACCCGGTACGTGTCCGGGCCCGCACAGCTCGCCTCCGGCAGGGTTCCGAGCAGCTCGGGCACGGGGCCCTGCGCCGAGTACAGACGGATCCCGTCCCCGGCCTCGGCGGCAAGGAGCCCGGCCTCCGGGCTGTACACCAGCTTGCCGACCTCGGCCGGGACCCTGCCCAGCGCCTTGCCGGTCCGCAGGTCCCAGGACTTGAGGTACGAATCGTCCCCCGTGGTGTACACCCGGTTCCGTTCGTCGTCGACGGCGACGCTGTCCACGCTGCCGGGGCTCGCCTTCCAGGCCAGTCGCAGACCGGAGTTGGTCTCCAGGACGTCCCGCATAGCCTGCTCGGCGTTGGGGGTGCCGGGGTCGATTCGCTCCCCGGCCAGCGCGAGCAGCCCCGCCAGCCTGGGCTCCGTGCCGCGCCGCGTCAGGGCCTCGGTGACGAGGTCGGCGGCGAGCGCCCCCCGCGCGCGCTCTTCGCCGCGGTCCCATAACCAGTACGCCATCCCGCCGACGATCAGGACCAGCGTGGTCAGGATTCCGACGGCCGACGCCCCGACCCGTACGAGGGCGTGCGTGTCCACGGTACGGGCGGCCTTCGCCGCCTCGGCGACGGTCTCGACACCCTTCAGCTGGGCCGCCCGGTCGCCCTCCCACACCTCTTGGGCCTTCAGCAGATCGTCCTTGGGCAGGACGACGATCTGGCCGTTGTCGGCGACGCCGAGCTTCTGCTTGTAGCCGCCGACGCGGCTCAACCCGCCGTCGGGAGTTCCGTCGAGCGCGCCGACCAGCGCGGTCCGCGGATTGATCCGCCGGACGGTCACGACGCGCCGGATGCGTCCTGCTCTCTGCTGTCGCGCTTCGTCCAGGAGTACGGCGTAGGCGCAGCCCAGGGAGGGATCGGTGACCATCGCGGTGACGCCCTCGTTGTCGGTGAGCGACCAGAGGACGGTTCCGCCGACCTCGCTGCCCGCTGCCGTCCAGGCGTTCCGCAGGGAACCGTGGAACGCCTCGTCGGCCCGGAAGCCCGACATGGTACGGGGGTCGGGGACGAGCGCGGGCGGTCCCTCCGGCAGCACCGCCGCGCTCAGCGTGCCGCGCACCCCGGTGTCGCCGCCGTCGAAGAGCACGCTCACCGACGCCACCGATCGGGGTTCGGGCAGAGCTCCGTCGAGCGTCAGCAGCCAGAGCAGGACGGGCAGAGCCAGGTCCCGGTCCTCCGTGCCGAGCCCCTCGACCAGCCGCCGGATCCGCGCCGAGTGCCCGGCCGCCTTGGTACTCGGGCCCGGCCCGGACAGGAAGCGGTCGAGCACATCGGGCGTCGGGCCGTCGGCGGGCGGCAACTGCGCCCAGGAGTGACGCAGCCAGCGCATACCGACGGCCAGTTCCTCCGGGGCACGCTCGGCGTCATCCACCAAGGCCAGACCCATCGCGGCGGAGGCCCGCAGTGCCTGGGAGAC
The DNA here is from genome assembly GCF_040605575.1 of Streptomyces sp. NPDC005566. NCBI lineage: Bacteria > Bacillati > Actinomycetota > Actinomycetes > Kitasatosporales > Streptomycetaceae > Streptomyces > Streptomyces sp. NPDC005566. Next base: position 2,136 of record NZ_JBEXDB010000041.1, read on the forward strand.
GCCCGGCTCCGACTCCCTCGCCGCGCGATACGGCAAATGGTCCGCCAGGGCGACGACACTGGTCCACGCCCCTGCCCGGGGTGTCAGGAGCGCGTGCACCTGGGTCTGTTCGTCCCGCAACACGCGGAGGGCGGCCACGTCCTCGGCGGCCACCTTCGCGCACAGGTACACGAGCGTGGGCTGTGCGGTCGAGAGCAGCGCTTGCCGGGCCAGTGCCCGGTCGTTGCCGAGAGACAGCCTCGGCCCGCCGAGTAAGGCGCCGATGTCCAACGGCGCGGACGGCCCATCAGCCATCGTCATTCCCCCTCGCGCACAACCGGCGGAGTGGTGCCACCGCCGGTTCAGGAGGACATAGTGGCATTTGGAGCGCCCGCGCACAGGGGAGTTGACGTCATTCGGAGACACCCCCGATCAGACCGATCGCTTAGACCGTGTCCTATGTGGTGAGTCGAGCGAGTCGTTTGTAGCAGCAGAGGGCGGCGGCGAGGCCGAGAAAGGCCAGGTAGTTGCGGGGATGACGTTCATATCGGTGGTTCAGTCGGCGGTAGCCGGTCAGCCAGGACATGGTCCGCTCGACGACCCATCTGCGGCGTCCTGACCGTTCGCTGGACTCGACTCCCTTGCGGGCGATACGGACACCGATGTGCTTGCCCCAGAGCCATTTCCGCAGATGAGGGATGTCGTAAGCCTTGTCTGCGTGTAGACGCTGAGGCTTGAAGTACCGGCCGCGATGAGGGTCGTGTCTCGTTTGGTGACCCTGAACCATGGGCTTCGGCGCGAGGCTGTCGTGGGTGTTCGCCGCGGAGAGGCCGACGAGGAGAGGCAGTCCGTTCGGGCGTCCGACAGGACGTGCGCCTGGACCCCGGCCCAACTCGGTCCACGGGGCTCGGACCTGTGAGTTCGCCCCTTTTTTTGGCCCTCACGTGTGCGGAGTCGAGCTTCGCCGCAACGACCTGCTGGACCTGGACGACTGCTCCGTGGACGGGTCGCACGTCCGGGCCCTCAAAGGGGGGATCACGTCGGCCCCTCGCCCGTCGACCGAGCCCGCCCCGGCTCCAAGCACCACCTGATCGTCGACCGCCATGGAACGCCGCTCTCCGTGACGCCGACCGGCGGGAACCGGCATGACGTCATCCAGCTCCTGCCGCTGCTGAACGCCGTTCCGCCTAGTCGGGGTCGGCGGGGACGTCCCCGCCGCAAGCCCCCGACGTCTGTACGCGGACCGGGGCTACGACGTCGACAAGTACCGCCGCCTACTGTGGAAGCGCGGCATCAAGCCGTGCATCGCACGACGCGGCGTCGCCCACGGTTCCGGACTGGGCAAGGTGCGCTGGGTCGTCGAGCGCGCCTTCGCCTGGCTGCATCAGTTCAAGCGGCTCCGCATCCGCTACGAACGACGCGCGGATCTGCATCAAGGCCTGCTCGAACTGGCCTGCAGCCTCAAATGCCATGGCCGTCTGCGAACTTCATTCTGAAGATCAGCGAGGGGCAGCATGCCGGAGCCGGCGGGAGGGCGGCAAAGTCGGTTCGTGCCCTTGGGGACTGAGCTCAGCCGAGGTCGAAGGTGATGTTCACCGAACCGTGCCCATTCGGCACCTCCATGAGCGTGAGGGCTCCATCCTCTGTTTCGAAGACTCTCACCAAGATCCCGCTGTTGTCCTCGCCGGGAAACTCAATGGAGAAGTGGGGGTCCATCTCCATCAGGAAGCCCCAGCCCTCCCGCTGGGTCGTGTCGAGGAGATTGGCATGCCGACCGGTTGCCTGCCACTTGCCGACCTCATCGACAGTGACGGTGAGGTCGATGCCGTACCTCTCGAGGCAGATCTCGCGATTGGCCCACCATTCGAGGCTGGCCCGACCCACGAATCGATCCATGAGCAAACTATGCACGGCACTCAGACCGGATGGTCAAGTTTGTGTGGCTGCCGGCCGTCGTAGGGCGGTCCGTGAGACAAAGCTGCATGGGCAGGCCGGACAGGCCCCCCACCTCAACCGGCTACAGCGGATGAAGACGTCGTTCAGTATCGAAGAGGCGGACCCTGCCGGGAAGCGACGCGTCGAGGGCTGCGCACAATCCTGCAGCCGCGCGCCTGGACGATGGCGGTGGAGAGGAGTCCGTCGTGACTCGCGCGCGGCGGCTTGCGTCTTGTTCGCCGCCTGTCTTTGGCTATGGGGGGAGCGGGCGGCGATCACCGACAGTCCGATGGCGGCGGCGAGCATGTGCACGCACAGCCCGGCCTGGGCGCCCAACGCGGCCGCCCGTCCCTTCGAGGGATGTTCGGCCGCAGGGGACCACCACCAGGAAGTCCGGTCCGGGGACCACGTACGCCACCAGCACCACGCAGAGGAAGCCCATGAGGTCGACTGACATTCTCCGTTCGCCCGCCCTGCTGCCCTCCGGCTCTGAGGACGGTGTGCCTCTTCGGCCCGTGCCCCGGTCATGCCACGAGGTCCCGTCTGCCGGCGACGGCAGCGACGGCCTCGTCACCCACAGGTCACCCCAAATGCTGTGCCACGCCTCACCCATGCAAAGTGCCGCACGTTACGGGTCCTCGCGGGCAACTGACACAGGCTGGGCGAAGATCCGCACAACGGGTGATCACCCGCGAGGAGACCGCAGCGCGGCGGTCACTCGTTGTTCTCTGACTCGGCGGGTAGGAGGGGGTGCGTCTGTCAGCAGCAAGGGAAGGGGCGGTTGTGAGTGGAATGTTGGTCGCGGGCGGATGGGGGCTGTTCGCGGGCGCGGCTCTGCTGATGGGGGCGGCGCTCGGCTCGCTGGTGCGGGTCCCGCCCCGGCTGATCGCGCTGGTCATGGCCTTCGGCAGCGGTGTGCTGATGGCCGCAGTGTCGTTCGAACTGATCGCCGAGGCGTACGAACGCTCCGGCATGGTGCCGGTGGTGGCCGGTGCTGTCGGCGGGGCGGCCGTGTACTCGGGGGCCAACGCCCTGCTGGCGCGGCGTGGTGCCCAGCACCGTAAGCGCTCCGGCGAGCAGCAGCCGTCCGAGACCGAGGCCCCGGGGTCGGGCAACGCCATCGCGTTGGGGGCGCTGCTGGACGGAATCCCGGAATCCGTCGTCATCGGCACCAGTCTGCTGGGAGGCGGGCAGTTGGGAGTGGCGACGGTGGGGGCGGTGTTCATCAGCAACCTGCCCGAGGGCCTCGCGAGTGCCGCCGGAATGCGCAGCGCCGGGCGCAGCCGCAGGTACGTGTTCGCGCTGTGGGGAAGCATCGCCGTCATCAGCGGTCTTGCTGCACTGGCCGGGTACGCGCTGCTGGGCGGGGCGTCCGAGACAGTGATGGCGACCATCACCGCTGTGGCGGGCGGGGCGATCCTGGCGATGATCGCCGACACGATGATCCCCGAGGCATACAGCAGGGTGCACCTGTTGACGGGGCTGGTCACCGTGGTCGGATTCCTGTCGGCGTTCGCCCTGACTCAACTGTGAGGAGTGGGGCGCGGTAGGTGTGGCGCCGCTGCGGCCTCGGGCTCCCCAGCACACCGGCCGCGTCGGAACACCGGCAACCAGCCGGGTCCGACAGCCCTGGACCGGATGCCGACCGCTTCCACGATCGCTGCCGGTGCGCCGTCCAGTGCCTGGTGCGGACCGGGCAGCGCCCTACGCCGCTCCGGATCATCCTCATGCGTCGGGTTAGTCGAACCCCGCCTCCCGGCACACGGGGGATCTCCTCATGCTCAGCCGTCGGCACGTAGCGGGCCCGAGCCGGACGGTGTCCGCAGGACATGGGGACAGAGTGCGGCAGAGGTTGTCGTGGGAATCAGCATCCGGCGCAGGAGCTCACGCGTAGTGCGCTTGCGAAGCGTGGTGCGCCAGGCAAGTCCCGGGTGGCGGGAGCGCAGGTGCGAAAGCGCACGAGTGCCCAGACCGGTGCTGCGGAAGCGCTCGTCGATGACGACGGCGGTGATGACACCCTGGGCGCAGTTGGCGCATAGCCGGTAGTGGACCTGGCCGACTACCTGTCGGATATGGACGAGGAGAAGGCATTCGTCGCCGGGCCCGGACCTGTCCGGGACGTGCGTGGACAGGAAGTCGATCGCCCGGTAGGCGAGGATACGTCGGCGCAGGCGGCCGGTGAGCCGACTGCGACGTGAGTGTGTGGCGCCGGTATGGCCGGGCGGCGTTGTCTGGGCTGTGGGAGCCGGGCCGAACAGACTGCTGCCGGTGGGACGCGCATGTTGTCCGTGCATGACCTCTCGTGTGCCCGGACGGTCCACGGATACCCGCCCCCGGTGCAACGGGGCACCGAGGCTGACTCGGGTCGGGTCAGGGAAGCGGTGGCACGGGTCCAGGAACGAGGTGGAGCTCGGCCACGCGGTCGCCGGCGGTTCGGGTAGGGGCGGCGCCGGCGATCATGCCACGTGCGGCGCCGACCGCCAGGCCGACCGCTCGGTCGGCCTGGCGGCGATCTGAATGCCTCACCGGCGCCTCCGGCTGCGGCGCAGCAGCAGGAAGAAGGCGAGCGCGGCGGCCGCGGCGAGCAGAGGGGTGCGGTTGCTCCGTGCCATGGTCGCGGCTTGGTCGGCCTTCTCGCGGACCGGGTCCGGGGTCTTCTCCGCGGCGAGTTGTCCGGCCCGTGCCGCGGTGTCGCGTACCTGGGCCGCGGCGTGGGCGGCCTTGTCGAGGACCGGATCGGGGGTCTTGTCCTTGACGAGCTGGGCGGCCTGCGCTGCTTTGTCCCGGAGCTGGTCGGTGACGAGGGCAGCCTTCTGGGCGGCCTGGTCCTTGATCTCAGCCGCCTTCTCCTTTGTCTGGGCCTTGACGTCGGCCTTGGCCGCGAGCGCCTCGACGGTTCGGCCGAGATCCTCGCGGGTGTGCTCGACCTGTTCGCGAAGCTCCTCGGGAGTGGGTGTGGCTTCTTTGTCGCCCTGTGAGTGGGTGCTCATCGGTGTGCTGCCTCCTTGATCTCGGCCACGTCGGCCTTGACACTGTCGATGGTCTGCTCGGGTGTGGGGGAGCCGGCCTTGGTGATCTGCTTCTTCCCGGCAGTTGCCATTCCGGCGGCTACTGCTGCCAGCAGGGCGGCGATGATCAGGGCGGATGCCCAGACCGGCAGGAGCAGGGCGAGGGCTGCGATCACGGCGCCGACCAGGGCCTGCGCGGCGAGGATGCCGACCAGGCCGGCGCCGCCGAACAGGCCGCCGCCCACGCCGAAGCGTTTGCCCTTCTGGGCCATCTCGGCTCGGGCCAGCTGCATCTCCTCACGGACCAGCTCCGAGATCTGCTGCGACGCCTGTGAGACGAGGTCGCCCACCGAATCCTCGGTACTGCCCTGGCCCGGGTGCCGTCCAACGGCGCTCATAGAATCCGTACTCCTTCTTCCACTCGTGAGGTCCTGAGCTCTTTCGCTGATGGCTGCACGACGGCGGCCGTCGGTCTGGCTCCTGCGGCGCCGCTCCGGGTGCTCCGACTGCCGCCGGTCGTGTCCTGGACGGGAGCGGCGGCGTTGCGTGTGACGGAGTCGGTGCCACCCAGGCGGGCGCTGTGGCTTTCGTCGTGCTCGCCGGTCGCGACGTCCCGCCCGTTGGTTGCGATCAAACGACGTGCCGGCCCTTGGCCGGCTGGTGGTGCCGGGCCTCGAAACGCGCTGCCATGCCGGAGCCCTCCCTCCTTGTCATGTGCAACCTGCTGTCGGAGTGCGCCTACCCCGCGACCTCCTGGTCACCCGCAGCGACTCGTTGTCATCCGACGCGGCGGATGACAAGGCGAGGCGTCGCCAGGACCAGGGCGGCTGCGGCCGAGCCGATGGCGGCGCCGGCTGCGACGTCGGAGGGGTAGTGCGCGCCACTGTGGACCCGCTCGATCGCCACCAGCGCCATCGGTGCGGCGCACGCGGCACCGGCCCAGGGCCAGGTGAGCCCGACGGCCGCTGTGAAGGCGACGGCGGCTGCGGTGTGGCCGGAGGGGAAGGAGGAACTGTCGGGCCGGTCCTCGACATCGTCGTGCGGGACCCAGTCCTTGGGCGGCCGGCGTCGCGCGACGAGCTGTTTCGCGACCCCGTTGGACAGCAGCTCCGCCACAGCCATTGCCGTGAGCCCAGCCGCTGCGGCCTTGCGGCCCCGCCATCCCCCGCCCGACGCCATGATCACGGCGGCCGCCCACCACAGCTTCGTGTGCTCGGCCGCTTCCTCGACCGGCGGCAGCAACTGGCGGGCCCACGCGGAATCCCACGCGGCCACCCGTCTGGTCAGCTGATGATCGGCGTTGCGCAGGGATGCCAGGATGTCCATGCTTCGCGGCTTCCCCGCTCGCGGCCGCGCCACACGGGGCTCATTCCAGGCGGCGGCGGTCTTCATCACTCCACTTGCGGGTGTCCCGGGGCTCGACGTAAGGCTCCTCGTTCTCGGGATGGCCGCCGGCGATGGCACGCTGGCGGGCCATCTCAGCGTCGAATTCCAGGCCGAGGAGTATCGCCAGATTCGTGATCCACAGCCAGATCAGGAAGATGATCACGCCCGCGAGGGTGCCGTACGTCTTGTTGTACGAGCCGAAGTTCGCCACGTAGAAAGCGAATCCGGCCGAGGCGGTCATCCAGATCACCAGCGCCAGGAAACTCCCGGGGGTGACCCACTTGAAACCCCGGCCCTTGGCGTTGGGAGCGGCCCAGTACAGGATCGCAATCATGATCGTGACGAGCAGGACCAGCACCGGCCACTTCGCGAACGACCACGCCGTCAGCGCACTGTCACCGATCCCGAGGGCAGCCCCGGCCTGCCGGGCCAGGCCGCCGGTGAACACCACGATCAACGCACTGACCACCGCGAGGATCATCAGTGTGATCGTCAGCGCCAGGCGCAGTGGCAGCACCTTCCACACCGGGCGCCCCTCGGGTATGTCGTAGACGGCGTTCGAGCTGCGGATGAACGCTGCCACATAGCCCGAGGCGGACCAGATGGCTACCGCCAGGCCGACGACGGCCAGGAGGGAGCCGACACCGTTGTTGCCCTGGAGCTGCCGCACCGCGTCACTGATCACGTCGCGTGCCGAGCCGGGTGTCAGCTTCTGCAGGTTGTCCAGCACCTGCTTCGTCGCCGACTCACCCGCGATACCCAGCAGTGATACCAGTACCAGCAGGGCCGGGAAGAGAGCCAACACCCCGTAGTAGGTCAACGCAGCTGCCCGGTCGGCCAGTTCGTCGTCCTTGAACTCCTTCAGCGTGCCGCGCAGCACCGCCGTCCACGACCGCTTCGGCATCTGTGAAGGCTGATCCGGCGCCCGCTCCTCAACCTGCTCATCGGGACCCACGCTGCAGGTCCCGCCGCCAGGGCGCTCGCGGTCGTCACCGTGCTCTGGTTTCGGCTCACGTGTCATGTCGGGCGCCTTTCCACTCACACCCGTCCCATGCACCGACCGCGAGGCCGGGCGTGCTGAGCGAGGCGGACCCTGCCGGGAGGATCGCCGGGCCCATGGACCGCCAACGGCGCGGTGCCCGATGGGCACCGCGCCGGAGCGTATGGGTACGTGGGGGGACGCCGAGGTCAGCCCACGCTGCAGCTGCCGACCGTCGGGGACGGACTGCTGGATCCACTGGCGGTGAAGCCGAACGACGTCGACTGCCCCGCGCTCAGGGTGCGGTTGTGACCGACCGGAGTCACGGTCAGCACGTTCCCGTTCCGGCTCGAAGTGCCGTTCCAGAGAGAGGTGACCGTCTGGCCGGAGGCCAGCGTCACCGGCACCTTCCAGTCGGTGACGCCGCTGCTGCCCGCCTTGATGGTCACCTCACCGTTGAAGCCGTTGCTCCACGAGCTGGTGGTGCGGTAGGTGGCGGTGCAGGCACCCGTCCCCGGAGGAGGAGTGGTGGTACCCCCACCCGGAGGCGGAGTGGTGGGTGTGGTCCCGCCGCCGCCCAGGCTGACGCTGGAGCTGCCGGTGCTCTGGTAGCCCTCCGTGGCCATGATCATGTAATAGTTGAACGCGCCCATCGGCATTCCGGCCGCTTGCCAGGCGTCGAAGTGCGCGCCGGTGTTGATGGTGCCGCTGCTGCGCTTGCTCTGCCGGATGCTCCAGTACTGCTGGAAGGTCTTGGTGCCTTCCACGGAGGGCTGGTTGGTCCGGGTGGACTCGTAGATGTCGTACGTACCGCCGCCGTCGGTGACCGTGCCGCGCCTCGTGCCGGCGGAACCGGGGTTGTACGGGCCGAAGTTCTCCACGATGTAGTACTCGACCAGCGGGTTGGCGGTCCACCCGTACAGCGCCAGGTAGCCGTTGCTGCCCGGGTTGAACGAGCCGGAGTAGGTGACGGCCCGGCGGCTGCCGTTGCTCCAACCGAGACCGCCGACCCAGTTGTTGGTGTTGCTCCACTGGCTGCTGTACGAACCCGCCGTGTCCGACAGCGTCATGCTGACGGAGCCCGGGGCGTCGGTCCAGAAGGAGTAGTAGTAGCCGTTGTGCGTACCGGTCGCGTTACTGGTGAGGACCGTTGCGGCGCGCGCCGTGCCGGGCAGCAGGAGCCCTGCTGTCCCGGCCGCCATCAGTGCCCCGGCACCGCCGAAGACGAGTTTTCTGCGGCTGACCTGACGTGGTTCGGGGTTGTGCGGGGTGTCGCTCATGCGTTGATTCCTCCTCGCGAATAGCGCGGTCTGTGACCGAAAGACACGCCGAACACACGTCGGCGTTTCATCGATGAGGTGACACAGCCCGGCCGTACGCATCCCTTGCACGGCCGGGGAGCGTCACAACAGTCGGGCCTGGCAAGGGAGTTGTCAACGGTTTCCGTAACCTTTCCGAAACTCGGAGGACACCGTAAATCTCTGCCGTGCTGGTCAACACGGGTGCCGGTGAAATATCGAGAGAGCGAGGCCGGGATCTCTCTGATCCTGCCGCGTCGAAACTTTCGGAGTTTCGAAACTTTCGGACCTTCTTTCGTTAAGCGGGTACGCGGGTGGCGGGCGGGCTGCACGCCGGGCGGCAGGCGTCCGGACGAGACGGCCGTAGCGGCGAGGGCTTCATGGCGGTGCTTGTGCGGGGCCGCTCATGCTGGGTCCACCCTTGGTCGCCCCTCCCCGCAGCAGTCCCACAAGCGGAACGAGAAGAGTGGACGCGGCGAGTGGGGGCGCTGCGGCGCACGGCGGCACCGGCCTGCTCATACGCGGAGGGGTCTGGCCGACAAGACACGGCACCTGTTCCGATCCGGAACCCGGCGAGGCGACTTCCTGATCCGCCGTCAGCGAGGTTCGGAGGCGTGGATGGGGCAGGCGGCCGCCCAGGGTGGCAGGCTTGCGGGGTGCTGATCAAGGGATACGACTGCGGCCCGCTGGTTGCGGGGGAGTCGCTGGTGGCTCGCCCGGGCTTCTGGTCGAACTACCTCATGGCGATATGTGTTGATCTGACAGGCCATCAGAACCCTGTTCCGGAGTGGTTCGGCGACGACGGTGCCGATGTCGACGCCCTGTCCGAGATCCTCTTCGATCCCGAACGCTGGCCGGTGTTCCGGCTGCCCGCGGCAGACGGCACCGGAGTCGTGGTGGTCTACCGCAACCTGGTCGGCGACTACGGCATCGACTATCTCCTCACTCACCCGGGGCGGAGCCACGCACAGCAGATCGCCACCTGGGAAGGAGGGTTCTCGGGGACCGGGCTCACCTGGAACCAGCTGGTCCGCATCGCTGACAACCCCGCTCCCGCGGCCGAAGGGGTGGAGGATTCCGCGGCCCGGATCCTGCTCGCCCTTCCCCTTCTCAGCGACATGCACTGTCCGGAGTCGGCGCAAGCACGGCTCGGTGCCGCGCTGGCGGCGACTGGCGCACCTCGAGCCACCGCCCCGGACACCGCGGGGCTGCTGGTTACGCACCTGATGGGGAGAGCCCACCACGACCACTCATGGGGTTCGCCGCTCAGCGGTACCTGACGGTGCCCCCTGAGCCACGGTGCGGGATCGGCCTCGCCCCACCGGTGCGAACCTTCCTACGGAGCGTGCTGCCGGCGCACCAGTTCGGTGATCCAGACGGGCGCGAACGGAGACGTACAGCCCGGGGAAGTCGGGTAGTCCTTGAGCACTTCGAGACGCTCACCGATGTCGATCGCACGGGCGCGGTACCCGGCGTGCTCGATCCCGATCTGAGCCAGGCAGTGGTTCATCGCCCACTGAAGGCGGTCCGGGGCCGTCTTCATCTCGGCCTCGATGACGTCGAGCAGCCCAGAGAGGTCGAGTCCCTCGGGCTTCTTCGCCACGCGTTCGGTGGTCAGCGCCCATCCGGCACTCGCGACCACCGGATCCGGATCGGCGAACCAGGCCAGGCGCAGTTCTTCGCCATGCGGGTTCTTCTTCACCACGTAGTTCACGAGCCAGTCGTGCACCTTGGGCGTACGTGCTTCGCGCACCATGGCGTCCAGATCGTCGCGCTCGAACGCCCTCGGGCGGCAGATCAGAATCGCCAGCAGCCTCGCCGCGGTGTCACCCGTCTCCCAGAGCCCGCACGCGAGATCCTGCTGCGTCTTCAGTCGCTTCGCGAGGGCGCGCAGTCTGCTGAGGTTCACACCGTGGTCGTCACCGTGCTTCTCGTTCACCGCGCGCGCTTTCGGGTCCTCGAGCTCGGCCAGCTCGGCCATCACCTCGGCCACCGTTGTGGTCCCGGCCACCTGAGCCTCCTGTCCGTCACGTGCGAGGTTGCAGCCTACGACCGACGTCGTCCTCCGTTCGTACACGCCGGTCCGAAGACACCAGGTGCTGTCGGCCTTCCGGGAACAACCGGGCGGTGCCGGTTTCCGGGTACAGGCGCCTGCGCGCGATGCGACGACCGAACCGCCGATGTCGACGCCCGCCGGAATGAGGACCCGCATCGAGCAGGTGCGAGTGCAGGCAGACGATCACGCGGAGCCCCGCAGGTCACAGCGTGGACACTTCCGCTCGCAGGGCGCCACTCCCGTCGTATCCTCTGTGCGATGGCATGGGGGAAGCGGCGGTTCGCGGTGTGGGCTCCGGCGGCGGTCGCCGCCACGGTGGGCGCACTCTGGGGGCACCAGGTGGCGCAGCACCGGCTCTTCCGGTTCGGCCCGCATGATCAGCCCGTCTACGACGTCGAACACCACGCCGTCTACGACCCAGGTCTGGCCGCCTGGCGCGATCTCACCACGTACGAGCTGCACCGGTACACACCTGACGCACCGCTGATGCCGTACGCGCTGCCTCTCTTCGGTGCCGGTTGCTTCGCGTTCTTCGTTTTCGCGGTGAGCTGGACCGTCACGCACCGGCGACTGGTGGGGCACGCCTATCTCGCCTTCGTCCGGCAGCCGGTGGCGATGCCGCTCAAGTTCCTCGCTGTGCTCGGCATGTTGGGGCTGTCGATCACGGTGCCCTTCCTGCCCGAAGGCGAGGACTTCGAGGACCTCCTGGCCGACCGGACGACCGCGAACTTCCTCGGTGTCACCTTCGGCATCCAGGTACTGGTCCCGGCCGTGCTGGCGTTCGTCCCGTGGTGGGCGGACCGCATGTTGGGGCTGCTGATCATCGCGATCCGCGCCACGGCCGCCCGGCCCGACCGCCACGCAGCCGGTCCCGGCAGGCAGGACGCCCTGCGCAGGGTGGTGCAGCACGCCGAACGGTTCCAACTGTCCGGCACGCGCGACTTCGCCTCCATAGCCTGGTTCATGCGGACCGAGGCGCTGATCAACCTCCTGGCGGAGCGGGGGAACGACACGGCGGCACTGGACGACCTGCTGAGGGACGGCCCCACCGCACTCGGCGCTCCGCCACGCCACGTGATCGACCGGCTCATCCTCACCCTGGGATGGCCGGCGCTCGAAACGAACGTGGCACGGGCATTCGTCCTGCGCTACGAGTGGACCGGGGCGGTGGTCAACCTGGACCGTGCGATCGCGGCTCTCGACCGGCTCGCTGCGAAGCCCCGCCCCTGGTTCTGGTTCACCTTCGCCCGGTGGTCCTTCGTCTGCCTGAATCTGACCTGGGCGCTCAAGCACCGTTATGAACTACGTGGGGACCCCGCCGACCTCGACCGGGCGCTCGCCCTCGTACGGCGCGTGGGCCGCCGGTATCCGAACCGGGTGCACAGCCACGTCAGCGAGCTGGAGCTGCTCCGCTACCGCGCCACGGCGGACCCGGGGGCGCTCGCCGCCGCCATCCGGGCAGGCCGGCGCGGCGCACCCCACCCTGACCTGGTCCGGGCGCTCCTCGAACGATTCGCCCGCGACGGTGACGAACGGGACCTGGCCGAGGCCCAGAAGCTGGCCGCGGGCCTCGTGGACGAGAAGGGCCCCGGTCACCCGCGGCATGCCGCGTGCCTGATGGTCCACGCCAGGGCGCTCTCCGCCTCCGGCAGGAATGACGCAGCCGCGCGCTGCCTGCGAGAGGCGGCCGACAGCGCCTCCTCGCCGCTGCAGGCGCGGCTGGCTGCCGCCATGAGCCTCGGCGAGCTCGGCGCCGGAGGTGCCCTGGCCGTCGAGGGCTACGCGGCAGCGGTCGATCTCCTGCCGCAGCTGGCGTGGATCGGACTGCGCCGCGACGACCAGCGGTGGCTGCTCAGACGGTGGCAGGGGGTGTCGACGGCCGCCGCCGCGGCCGCGATCGCCGTCGGACGGGTGGAGTACGCCGTCGAGATCCTGGAGCACGGGCGCGCCGTCATGTGGGGCCAACTCGCCCGGCTGCGGGACGGAGTCGAGGCCGTCCGGACCGCCGACCCCGCCCTGGCGCGACGCCTCGACGCGATCCGCGCCGAACTCGACGTGCCCGACGAGGCCGGCCGGCACTTCGACGAGGACGGCGCCGACGTGGAGCGACGCATCCGCCTCGGAAGGGAGTGGAACGAACTCTCCGCACGCCTGGGAACGGCCGGGCGACGGGACTACCACGAGCTGTCCGGAGCAGCCGTCAACGGGCCCGTCGTCGTGGTCAACGCGAGCCCGCTGCGATGCGACGCGATCGTCATGCTCCCGGACGGCGAACCCGTCCTCGTGCCACTCGACGGACTCGACCACGGCGAACTGGTCGCATGGGCCGAGCAGTCCGTCGACCCCAACGGCCGCCACCAGGCATTACTCAACGTCATTTCCTCACGCCTGTGGGACGACCTTGCGGTTCCCGTGCTACGCGCCGTCACCCCCCACCTGCGGGAGGGACGGCGGATCTGGTGGTGCCCCACAGGACCGCTGGCCGCCCTCCCCATCCACGCAGCGGGCCACCACACCCGGGCCGGCGGCCCCGCCCTGCTCGACGAGGTCGTCTCCTCCTACACCCCCACCATCAGCGCACTGCTCAGATCGGCAGAGCGAGTCGTGGCACCCCGCCGGAGACTCGTCGTCGCCGCGACGCGGACCCCCGACAAGCCCGACCTGCCGGCCGTGGAGCAGGAGGCCGAGGAGTTCCTGCAGCGCTTCCCTGACGCGGTGCCCCTCAATCCCGCACGCGTCGCCGACGTCCTCGCGCAGCTGGGCGGCGCCCACTGGGTGCACTTCGCCTGCCACGCGGACGCCTCCGGGCTGGCTGTGGCCGACGGCGTCGTCTCGCTGGAGGAGCTGGCCGATCTCCGGATGGACGACGCCGAGTTCTGCTACCTGTCCGCGTGCAGCACCGCCGCCCCGGACCCGCGCGCCTACGACGAAGCCGTCCACCTGGCCGCCCTGCTCCACCTCCAGTCCTTCGTCCACGTCGTGGGCACTCTGTGGGAGGTCGACAGTGACAGAGCCCTCCAGGCCGCACGGGAGGTGTACCGGACACTCACCGAGGACGGCGCACCCGACAGCGCACGTGCTGCCCAGGCCGTCCACAACGCCGCGCAGTCCCTGCGCCGCGCCGCCCCGCGCGACGTCGACGTCTGGTCTTCCCTGCTGCACATCGGACCGTAAGGAGTGATTCGCATGCCCATCCGCGTGCGCCTGCCCTGGCAGCGACGCCCTCGTCGAAATGCCCCCGACGCCGAGGCCCGCCGGCCCGCCGGTGTCACCGAGGAACAGGAGGCCCTGGGGTGGCTGTGCACGAACCTCCCCGACCTCAGACAGAAGGCTGACCGGTTCGGATGGCGGGCCGACCTCGACAGGGAGCTCGCCGAGGTCCGCGCGGGCAAGGCCGCCACCGAGGCACTGGGTGAACTCCGGCTCCGTCGCGAGGGATCCCGCGCCTCCGGACTCCCGGCCGGTGGGACCTGGCAGGAGCGGCCCCTCATCGAAGGGTTCCGGTGCCCGCACGGCCGCTGCCCCGCACGGGGACGCAACGCCAACGCCACCGAACCGCGCTGCCATCTCGACGGGACCCCGATGCTCGCCGAGGACGGTGGCTGATGGACGGCATCCTCTCCGACCTCGGCAGACGCATAGCCGACCGCTGGTTCGCCTTCCTGATCCTGCCCGGCGTGCCCTTCGCCGCGACCGTGGTCGTCGCCTGGGCGATGGCACCCTCCGGAGCCGCCCACGCGCTCGACCTCGACATCCTGGTCCGGCGCCTGGACGCGCTCGTCGGCACGGCCCGGAGCACCAAGGGTGTCGTCGTCGGCTGCCTGCTCGTCGCCGGGGTCGCCGTGACCGCCGTACTCGTCAGGGAGCTGAGCCTGGTCGTGAACCGGCTCTGGACGGGCAGGTCCGCCGTCCTGTGCCGCCTCATGGGCCCCGGCATCCGACGCCGCCGCCGGCTCGCCCTGGACGCTGCCCAGCGCGGGGGCTATGCCCAGCCGGACCGCTACCTGCCCCACCGCGCCACCTGGATCGGCGACCGCTTCGCCCTCGTGGACGAACGGGTGGCCGTCCAGTACGGCGTATCCCTCGCCAGGGTGTGGCCCCGTCTCTGGCAACTCCACAGCGACCGAACCCCCAAGGCCGTCTCCGCCGCGTGGGACGACTACGCTGCCGCGACCGTCCGCGTCGCCTGGGCCCTGCCCTACCTGGCCGTGTCCGTCCTCTGGTGGCCGGCCGCCCCGCTCGCCCTCGCCCTGGTTCTCCTCGGCTGGGCCCAGGGGCGCCGCGGCGCCGACGACTTCTGCGTCAGCTGCGAAGCCGCCGTCGACGTGCAACTCCGCCGTCTGGCGCACATCGTGGGCGTACCGCTGCCCCATCGGCGCGTGACCGCGGCAGAGGGCCGGCAGATCGACGGCATCCTCGCCAAGGGCGCCTACCTGTCCCGAACCGAGGCCGGTGCCCCGCCGGCACCCTGAGACCCGGCCCGCCCCCTCACCCCGGCCGCCCGCCACGTCGACGGTGAGGGCGCTCCCGCGCGTTGCCGCCACAGGGCCTGTGGCTCGGTGGCAGGCTGCCGATACGAGCACCTGTTGTGCGCCGCTCCGGGGTGCCCGCCACGGCGGTGCGCCACGGGACAAGCCTGCCGCTTTCGAGGAGCAATGATGGAAGCCACCCGCATCACAGTGAATCTCCGTGTGCCGGACATCGCGGCCGCCCGTGACTTCTACACCGGCTATCTCGGCCTGAGCGTCGAGGACTTCGATCTGGGCTGGGTCGCCCGCTACCGGTCGCCCCACGGAGGTGCGGAGCTTCAGCTCCTCACCCGCGACGCCACCGCGCCCCAGGACCCGGTCGCCTCGGTCAGGGTCGGTGCCGGCGTCGACGACGCGTACGCCGAGGCGCGACGGCGCGGGTACGAGATCGTGCACCCGCTCACCGACGAACCGTGGGGCCTGCGCCGGTTCTTCGTCCGCGCACCCGACGGCAACATCCTGAACATTGCCGGCCACCCGGACGCCTGAACGGCTACGAGTGGCCGGCGTCGGCGGTCACTCGGGCCGTCAGTCCCAGGGGCGGGTGTGCTGCGCGGGAAGCGGGCGCAGGGTGGACCAGCGCTCCAGCAGCCGTGCCGCCAGTGCCGTGCCGAGGCGGCCGAGGGCGTGCAGACGGTCGTGGTCGCGGGTCATGCCCGCGACCACACCGAGCCGGTGGACGAGGCGCTCCCGGGCGGATACGTAGCCCCACTCGAAGTCCTCCGCCGGTACCCGTGCGAGGTGGTCGACCGAACCGCGGTGGGCGCGTTCGACGAGGGCGTCGCCACGGATCAGCCAGCCGGCGCAGGCGTCCGCGAGATCGCCGGGGACGTCCGTGCCGGTGAGGCTCCGCCAGGTGGCACGGTAGACGCCCTCGGCTTCCGCGAGCGGCGCACCGGTGACCGACATCGCGCACCAGCAGGTCGGGAACCCGATACGGAGGTAGGCGAGTTCGACCAGGCCGTTGCCCAGCGACGCGTGCTCGAAGTCGACGAAGCGGACGCCGGTGGCGGTGCGCAGGTCGTTGCCGGGGCAGGGGTCCCCGTGCAGCAGCGCATGGTGGGGCGCGGGCTGGAGGCGGTCGATCAGGCCGGCGAGTTCGTTCGGCACCGCGGGTGGGACATGGACGTCGAGGGCCCTGGCGAGGGCGAGGAAGGAGTCGGCGTCGGCGGCGGTCGGCCCGGACCAGGCGGGGAGCGTGCCCGTATCGGCCGGCCCGGTGAGCGCGTGCAGCCGGGCAAGGGACTCGGCGTAGCCCGGCATCCAGTCCTCGGCCGCGCCGAAGTCGTCCAGGTGCTCCAGAACCATCACACGGGACGCCGGGTCCGTTCCGAGCAGTGCGGGTGCGACGGTCGGGCGGGTGGCCCGTGCGGCGAGCCGCAGCGCGGCGACCTCCCGCGCATAGCGCGCGTCCCCGTCGGGCCCGGCGCCGCCCCCGCCTCCATCGGTGACCTGTTTGACGATCACCCGGCCACCGTCGCGCAGCCCGACCCGCCACACCCGCGAGCGCGGGCTGCTGTCCAGGAGCACGGCCTCCGTGTGGGATCCCACCGCGGAACGCAGTTCGTCGCTGATCGGCACCGGGGTCGGCATGATGGTCAGCGTAGGGCGCCCCACCGTGCGGTGTACGGACATCCGGTGAGCGCCCCACAGCGGTCCGGCCGGTCGGGGGACCGCCTACTGCGGCTGCGTCGCGATCTGGATCAGGTTGCCGCAGGTGTCGTCGAAGACGGCGGTGGTGACAGGGCCCATGTTCAAGGGCTCCTGGATGAAGCGGACGCCGAGGCCGCGCAGGCGCTCGTACTCCGCCTCGACGTCGTCGACGGCGAACTGGGCGAGCGGGATGCCGTCCTGGACGAGCGCGTCGCGGTAGGTCCTGGCGGCCGGGTGACCGGCGGGCTCCAGGAGGAGTTCGGTACCGCCGGGTTCGTCGGGCGAGACGACGGTCAGCCACCGGTCCTTCTCGCCCAGCGGGACGTCGTGCTTCGTCACGAAGCCGAGGATCTCGGTGTAGAAGTGCTGGGCCCTGGCCTGGTCGTCGACGAAGACGCTGGTCAGATGGATCTTCATGGGGTGCTCTTCTCCGGTCCGGATGTGTCGGGCACGAGCCACCGTTCGGCGATCTGCCGCAGAGGGGCTGTGTTCAGGTCGTGGAACTTGTAGCGGCCCTCCCGCCTGGTCTCGACGAGCCCGGCGGCCTCCAGCACGGCGAGGTGCTGGGAGACCCCCTGGCGCGAGATGCCGAGCTGATGCTTCATGCTCAGCCGCGAGCAGATCTCGAACAGTGTCTGCCCGGACTTCTCGGTGAGCTCGTCCAGGATCGTGCGGCGGGTGGGGTCGGCCAGGGCTTTGAAGACGTCGTCGGCCACGACCCCAGGATAGGCAAACATTCACTTGCCTATCAAGTCGAGGTGCACCCCCGCGTGGCGGTCACGATCCGAGGCGTGCACCGGTCGTCGCCCCCTGCGCGCCTCCGTGTCGCGCCCGGCAGCGCGGAGAGCCGCCCCGCAGGCACGGCCCTCCCTCCGAAGGGCGGAGGCCCGGCCTCCCGACCGGAGGCCGGGCCTCCGCCCTTCGGAGGTCAGGCCCAGCCCTCGCCGGTGACCGACACTGCGGCGGCATCCAGACCCGGTGCAGCCCTCCTCGCGAGTTCGAGGGCATCACCCTGATCCGCCGCGTCCGCCAAGGTGATGCTCACCCGGTCGGTCTCCAGGCTCGCGCCGGCGACCGCGTGCTCAGCGACGACGGCCTCGTACGCGGCGATCGCCTCCGTCGGGAGGCCACCGTCGACGTCGGACTCGACGAGCAGGCCGGGCCGCACGTCGCGCAACGTGCGGACCTCGACCGATGTCACATCCGACGGCGGTCGGTGCCTGCCGCCGCTGCCGACCATGTCGTCGAACACCGCCAGGGCGCCCGCGGAGTCGACGGCGGTGACCTTGGACAGCCAGCGGTGGCCCTTCTTCGAGGACGAACCACTGATATCGCCGTCCACCACCCGTTCGTCCGCCGCCAGAGACCGCCACAGTGCCACGACTTCGCCGGCACGCCGCTCGTCCGCGTCAACGGTGATGGTGATGCCGTCCGCCGTGATCCGGCCGGTGACCGAGTCGTGGCGCGCGACGTACTCCCTCATGTCGTCCGCCCGCTCGGCCACACGGTCGGGCGGAGTGCCGTCCTTCAGGACGATCACCCCGGTCGCCTTTCCCATGAAGGGCAGGGTGTTGTCCCTGACGGTGCTGACGTCCTCGACGTCCGACGCGCCGCCCCAGTCCTCTTCGAAATCCGCGGCGAGCGCCGAGCCCTCGTCGATGGCGCAACCGGTCAACAGCGGCACTGCCAGAACGAACGCGATGATCGGTACAGGCCACCGCGAGGCGTTGCTTCCCACTGCCGTCTCCTCGAATGCGCGTGAGCGGGCCGGAGAGGATCAGGCCCGAGCCCGGCCTGGGGTAGTCAGGACAGCCGAAGCCTACGGCGCCCTTTGCTGACGGAAAGGAGGTTTGCCTTCTCCGGCGGCCGCTTCACCGTTCGGGCGTGCCCGTTGCTCCCATGGGGAACTCCTCGATGCCGAGCACCCGCAGCAGCTCCAGCCGCTCACGGGCCTCGTCGTCCGCCGGAGTGAGCACCAGCAACTGCTGGCCCTGGTCAGGGGTTACCAAGGTCTCGCAGTCCATCAGCAGACGACCCACACGCGGATGCAGGATGGTCTTGCGGTCCGCCCGCCGGACAGCCACCTCGTGTTCGGCCCAGAGACGACGGAAGTCGGCGCTCGCGGCCCGCAACCGCTCGACGAGTCCGGCGACCGTGGGGTCGCCGGCCCGGCGGCCGGCGACCGCGCGCAGGTCGGCCACGACCTGGCGGGAGCGGTACTCCTGCTCCTCGGGAGAGCTGACGGCGCGGGCAGCCGGATCGGTGAACCAGCGGTACACGAGGTAGCGCCGGTCTCCGGAGAAGCCGCTCTGGTCGCCCGTGAGCAGGACGGCAGCCCGGTTCTGCGCGAGGACCTCACCCAGGTCGGACAGCACCATGGCCGGGGTGTCGCCGAGCAGGTCGAGCATGCGGATCAGCCCGGCTCGGGCGAGGAGGGCCACCCCTTCCGCAGGCAACGGCTGGTGGCCGGCCAGGTGGAAGAGATGGTCCCGCTCGTCGTCGGAGAGACGCAAGGCCCGGGCCAGCGCGCCGAGCAACTGGGTCGAGGGCTGACTGCTGCGGCCCTGCTCGAGGCGTACGACGTAGTCCACCGACATGCCGGCGAGCATGGCCACCTCTTCCCGGCGCAGCCCGGCGGTGCGGCGGCGGGGACCGTCGGAGATGCCGACCTCGGCCGGGCGGATCGCCTCGCGGCGGTGGCGCAGGAAGTCGGCGAGCTCGTCGCGTTGCATGAGCTCATGATCCCTCGCGGGGGCGATCCGATCCAGGGAGCGGCTCTCCCATGATGAACGCTCCGCTCCCGTACGTCGCCGCGCGACCGCAAGGTGGGAGGCAGACCGACGGACGAAGGAGAACGCGATGCAGACACGAACCCTCGGCACCACCGGACCGGCCGTTTCCGCGCTGGGCCTGGGTGCGATGAGCATGTCGGGTGTCTACGGCGCGGCCGACCGGGCGGAGAGCATCGCCACCGTGCACGCCGCGCTGGAGGCCGGTGTCACGCTGATCGACACGGGCGACTTCTACGCCATGGGCCACAACGAGATGCTGCTCGCCGAGGCGCTGCACGGCCGGGATCGGGACAGCTACCGGCTGAGCGTCAAGTTCGGCATGCTGCGGGGGCCGGGCCCGGAGTTCAACGGTACGGACGGCCGTCCCGAGGCGGTGAAGAACTTCCTGGCCTACTCGCTGACCCGGCTGGGCACCGACCACATCGACATCTACCGTCCCGCACGGCTTGACCCGGCGGTACCGATCGAGGAGACGGTGGGCGCGATCAAGGAGATGGTCGACGCCGGCTACGTACGGCACATCGGCCTCTCGGAGGTCGATGCGGCGACCGTCCGCCGGGCGCACGCCGTACACCCGGTCGCGGATCTGCAGATCGAGTACTCGCTGATCTCCCGAGCGGTGGAGGCGGACATTCTGCCCACGCTCCGGGAGCTCGGCATCGGCCTGACCGCGTACGGCGTACTCAGCCGCGGCCTCATCTCCGGGCACTGGTCCGCCGGCCACACCGCCGGTCCCGGCGACAGCCGCGGCTTCAGTCCGCGGTTCTCGAGCGGGAACGTGGAACACAACCTCGCCCTCGTGGAAGCCCTGCGCCGGGTCGCCGAGACGAAGGGGTGCACCGTTGCCCAGCTGGCCATCGCCTGGGTGGCTGCACAGGGCGAGGCCATCGTGCCTCTGGTCGGTGCTCGCACCCGGGAGCGACTGGCCGAGGCGCTGCCCGCGATCGGCCTGGACCTCACCGCGGGCGACCTCGCCGAGATCGAGAAGGCGGTGCCGCCGGGCGCGGCACACGGTGACCGATACCCGGCCGCGTTCATGTCCGGCCTCGGCGTCGGGAATTGAGGCAGCCCCCGGCGCAGGAGACGTGAGAGTCGGCCGAGCGCTTCGACGTACGACGCCAGGCCGGCCGGCGAGGATGCGATCCCGGCTTCGTGGTCCGTCCGGTCGGTGCCGGGCGGTACGTCCGCGGCGGTGCACGTCACCTCGGTCCCGGCGTCGGCGAGGTACCAGGTCGTCGTCATGGTGCCCGCGTACGACGGGTCGTCGGCCTCGAACACAGGCCGCGTCGCCACACGCTCCGGGGGGAGCCGGCCGGCGAACCCCGACGTCGACGACGTCCGTCGCATCCGAGGTCCTGCCCGGGCCGTCGGTGGCGTCGAGGCAGGTGAGGATCAGCCGGAATCCGCCACCTGTCCGGGGACCCCCGCTCGACCCGCCTGCGCATGCCGTCCGGCGGGCTGCCCGGTGCCCTGTATCCGCCGTATTCACGTTCGGTTAGGCTGACCTTCCCTGGCGCGCGGACCTTCGCGTGCGGGTTCGGGTTCCGGTGCCGCAGGCGGGAACCCGGATACGGAACGGGCAGAGGCAGGGCGCAGGTGAGAGACGGTGACCGGGCTCGTGCGCGTCGTGTTCCCGGTGGAGCGGGAACGTCCACGCGCGTGACGGGGCACGCGGGTTCCGACCCAGTGCTCCGCACGAGGCGTCATGGATAAGATCGCGCACACGGCCGGAGCCCTGTACGTCATCGTCCTCCTCCGCGCCGGAGGGACGTTTGCCGTCGGGTGGCTCGCAGGCGCCGGTGCCAGGCGCAGCAGGTTCGCAGGGCGGATCTCGTCGGCGAAGTTCCTGCGCGCCGAGCGGGCGATTCAGCGGTGGGGCGCGCCGGTGGTGGCCGTCTCCTTCCTGACCGTCGGTTTCCAGACCGCCGCCAACTTCCTGGCGGGCAACATGCGCATGCCGTTGCCGCGGTACCTCCCCGCCCTGTTCGTGGGCGGAGCGGCCTGGGCGCTGATCTACGCGACCGCGGGCCTCGGCGTGCTCGAAGTGCTGGGAAGGCTCTTCGCCGAGCGGACGGCCCTCGGGGTGTCCGGCGTGGCCGTCCTTTCCCTCGCGCTGTGCGGGGTGGTGGTGTACCGCAGAAGGAAGGCGGTCCCGTCCTCCGATGACACCGTGGCCCATGAATCGTGAACCGGCCCGACCAGCCGTGTTCAGTGAAGGGGACGCGGTCCAAGACCTCGTGACTTCACGATCTTCGGACTCCGAGCGTTCCGGTACTGAAGAGTCGTGGACCACCTGCGCTTCCGCCTCGGCGTGGACCACGAACCTCGAACGCACCCACCGCACCGCGAACCTCTCACGCGCCCACCGCACCGCGAACGGCCCGCGTACGGGGACCGTGTGGATCGACGCCCACGCCTACGCGGATGTGAGCGCCGGGGCCGTCAAGCGGTCCGGCCCCGGCCGCGAACACGGCATCAAAACGCTGGACGCCCGCACCGGGACCAAGACCGTCCTGGTCCATCTCTGACCCCGGTCCGGGAACCGCCACGCTCCGTCCGGGCGTCGTCAGGCGCGCGTCACCATGCGTGTGCCACGCCGAAATGCCTTGCGTGCCACGCCACATACCCAAGGAGCAGCAGCATGAGCGTTCACGGCGGTACGCGACCCCGGAGCGGACGAAGCAGCACCGGTGCGCCATCGCGGCGCGGTTTTCGTACGGGCGTCAGGGCGGTGCTGCTCCTCGCGCTCGTTCTGGGCGTCACCACTGCCTGCAGCGACTCCTCCGACGGCGGGGATCAGAAGGCCCGGGAGTGGAAGGTCGGAGACTGTGCCGGACCTGACAGCGGCGGGGCGAAGGACAGCTTCCAGAGCCTTGACTGCGACGACCCCAAGGCGACGATCAAGGCCCTTGCCGTCACGGACGGTTCCTTCTTCGCAGGGGCTGTCGAATGCCCGGCCGGTACGGACGAGATCATCTCGGTGAAGGTGGCCATCGGCTCCGGTGATGCCAGTAACGGCCTCCCCAGCAAGACCATCTGCGGCCGCAATCTGTCCGGCGACCACCCCGGTGATGCCGGAGCGGGTGGTGGCCAGCTGGTGGTGGGGGACTGCGTGGACGATACGGCCAAGGAAGTGGCCTGCGGTGCCGGGGGCGGCGGCGCGAGCAAGGTGGTGGCCCTGACGAAGACCGCCGAGGAATGCCCTGCGGGAGCCGACCCCATGGACCTGTTCCCGAGCCCGGGCAGGCCGTACGACACGATCTGCACCAGCAAGGCCTGACCTGCTGCGGCAGGTCCGGCCGCACCCGTCCCGGGGGGGGGGCGCCCCCCCGCCCCCGCGCTAGTGGAGACCA
>NZ_JBEXDB010000042.1:0-15408 GCF_040605575.1 Streptomyces sp. NPDC005566
TCGACGAGGAGGAGGCCGACGCCTTCGCCCCAGCCCATGCCGTCGGAGGAGGCGGCGAAGGATTTGCAGCGGCCGTCGGAGGCGAGTCCGCCCTGCCGGTCGAACTCGGCGAACACACCCGGGCTGGCCATGACGGTGACGCCGCCGGCGAGTGCCATGTCGCATTCGCCGGTGCGCAGGGCTTGTGCGGCCAGGTGCAGTGCGACGAGGGAGGAGGAGCAGGCTGTGTCGACGGTGACGGCGGGGCCTTCGAGGCCGAAGGCGTAGGAGACCCTGCCTGACATGACGCTGGTTGCGTTGCCGGTCAGGAGGTGGCCCTCGGCTCCTTGTGGCATTTGTGTGCCGGTGCCGTATCCGGATGCGGTGCCGCCCACGAAGACGCCGGTCGAGGATCCGCGCAGTCTGGCGGGGTCGAGGGCTGCCGACTCGAATGCTTCCCATGCTGTTTCGAGGAGGAGGCGTTGTTGGGGGTCCATGGCGAGTGCTTCGCGGGGGCTGATGCCGAACAGGTCGGCGTCGAACTCGCCGGCATCTTCGAGGAAGGCGCCCCATCCTGCGATGGAGGTGGGCCAGCCGCGGTCGGTGGGGAAGGGCCCGACCGCGTCGCCCGCGCTTTCCACCAGGTCCCACAGGGACTGGGCGGAGGTCACGCCGCCGGGGAAGCGGCAGGCCATCCCCACGATCGCGACCGGCTCATCCACAGCCACGGCCACGGGGACCGCCCGTGCTGTCCCCCCTGGCTCTGTGTACGAGAGTTCGGCCAGCAGGAACTCTGCCAGCACCAGGGGTGTGGGGTGGTCGAAGACCAGGGTGGTGGGAAGCCTGAGGCCGGTGACGGTCTGGAGGCGGTTGCGTACTTCGACGGCCATCAGGGAGTCGAAGCCCAGGTCCCGGAAGGCGCGGCCGGCGTCCACCGATTCCGCACCTGTGTGCCCGAGTACGGCTGCCGCGTGGGTGCGCACCACGTCCAGCACCCGCTGGCGGCGCTGCCCGTCCGGTATCCCGTCGAGCTGCTGCCGCAATCCGGCTGCCGAGCCGTCGTTCTCCTCCGACGTCGGTGGCGTGCTGACTGCTTCGGGTAGTTCGGTGAGGAGTCGGCTCGGGCGGATTGCGGTGAATGACGCGGCGAACGTTGCCCAGTCGATGTCGGCGACGGTGAGTCCCGATTCGCCGTTGTCGATGGCCGAGGCGAGTGTGCGTACGGCGAGTTCTGGGTTCATCGGTGACATGCCGCGTCGGCGCAGGAGTTGCTGGGTGTCGCCCTGGACGGCCATTCCCGCACCGGCCCAGGGCCCCCACGCCACAGAGGTGGCGGGCAGAGCGCGCTCACGGCGGTCCTGTGCCCAAGCGTCGAGGAACGCATTCGCTGCCGCGTACGCACCCTGGCCCGCACCACCCCAAACGGCAGCGCCGGAGGAGAACACAATGAACAGGTCCAGGGGCAGGTCGGAGGTCAGCTCGTCCAGGTGTACGACGCCGTCGATCTTCGCACCGATCACCGCAGCCGTCGTGTCCCGGTCGGCTGCTTCCAGCAACTGCGCATCCCCGACACCAGCCGCATGCACGACACCCGTCAACGGCATATCCGCGGGAACAGCAGCGATCACTCCGGCCAGGGCGTCCCGGTCCGTCACGTCACACGCGGCGACCGTCACCCGGGCACCCAGCTCCGACAGTTCCTCGACCAGACCCTCCGGAGCGACACCCCCACGGCTGGTGAGGACCAGGTGCGGCACACCCCGGCCGACCAGCCAGCGCGCCACTTCCGCGCCCAGCGCACCGGTACCGCCCGTGACCAGCACCGTCCCCGAAGGAACCCAGACCGTTTCCGGCACAACGGCCGGCACCGCCCGCACCAACCTGCGCCCGTACACACCGGACCCACGCACTGCGACCTGGTCCTCACCACCGTCGGCAGTAAGAACGCCGACCAGCCGTCCGGACGCTCGGGCGTCCAGAGCTTCGGGCAGGTCGATCATGCCGCCCCAGCGCTGGGGGAACTCCAGGGCCGCGACCCGGCCCAGACCCCACACCGCAGCCTGCACCGGATCGACCACCCGGTCCGAAGCACCCACAGAAACCGCACCCCGCGTCGCCACCCACAACGGCGCGTCTACCCCCGCATCACCCAATGCCTGCAACAGCACCGTCACGCATGTGAGTTCGTCCGCGACCACACCGCCACGGGCAGGCAGACCGGCCGAAGCCGACCCCGCCACCAGCACCACACCACGCACATCCCCGACCTCGGCAAGCCGCCCGGCCACAGCCGCACGGTCCGACAGCGCGTCCACCGGCAGGCCCACAACTGCGCCACCCGCACCCGTCAACGCCCCGGCCACATCACCGTCTTCAGGCCCAACCACCAGCCAGGTGCCGGTGGACAGGGTGGTGACAGGTGCAGTCTCCAGAGGTCTCCACGTCACCTGGTAGCGCCAGGTGTCGATGACGGACCGCTGCAGTCGCTCCCGGCGCCACGACGCCAACGCCGGAACCACCGACCCCAGCAGTTCCGGGGCCTCCGACAACTGCAACGTGCCGGCGAGTTCGTCGAGATCACCACGCTCCACGGCATCCCAGAACCGGGACTCGACCGGATCCACCCCACCAGCAGCACCCTGGACCGACGGCGACGGCGACGGCGCATCCAGCCAGTACCGCTCATGCTGGAACGCATAGGTGGGGAGCTGGACTTGGCGGCCGGTGAGCACCGTGGTCCAGTCGACGTCGGCGCCGGCTGTCCATGCCTCGCCGAGGGAGGTGAGGACGCGGCGCATGCCGCCCTCGCCGCGCCGCAGTGTGCCCAGTACCACCGCATCTGCGCCGGCCGCGTCGATGGTCTCCTCAACACCCACCGTCAGCACGGGATGGGCGCTGACCTCGATGAAGGTGTGCATGCCCTGTTCGATGAGGGTACGGACCGCAGTCTCGAACTCGACCGTGGTGCGGAGGTTGTCGAACCAGTACCGAGCGTCCAGATCACCGCTGACGGGGCCACCGGTCAGGGTGGAGATCATGGGAACTGTGCCGACAGCCGGGGACAGCCCGGCCAGGTCTGTCAGAATCCGTTCCTGGAGCTGGTCCATTCGCGGGGAGTGGGAAGCGTAGTCCACCGGAATGCGGCGTGTGCGGATGCCACGCTGTTCGCACGCGGCCATGAACGCGTCGAGGGCTTCGTCATCACCGGAGACCACGGTCGAGGACGGGCCGTTCACCGCCGCCACCGACACTCGGCCGGACCGGTCCGGCACCAGCTCCTCAACCGTCGCGCGCCCGGCAGCGACGGACACCATGCCTCCACCGCCGGTCACCGCTACCAGTGCCTTCGACCGCAACGCCACCACACGTGCCGCATCATCCAACGACAACCAACCCGCCACACACGCCGCAGCAATCTCACCCTGCGAATGACCCACCACCGCGGACGGCACCACACCCGCCGAACGCCACACCTCGGCCAGGGCGACCATCACCGCCCACAGCACAGGCTGGACCACGTCCACCCGGTCCACATCACCGTCATGCAGAACAACGTCGGTCAGCGACCAGTCGGCAAACGGGGCCAGTGCCGTCTCGCACTCGGACAGCCGCTCACGGAATACGGGCGAGGTGTCCCACAACTCGCGGGCCATGCCCACCCACTGCGAGCCCTGACCCGGGAACACGAACACCACACCGCCAGACCCGGCAGCGGCCGACGCCACCGTGGGCAGGGCGGCCAGCAGCTCCTCCCGGCTTTCGCCGACCACCACCGCACGGTGCTCCAGCGCCGCACGCGTCGTCGCCAACGACCAACCCACATCCACCGGATCCAGGTCCGGAGCATCCGCTAGGTACGCCCCGAGCCGCTCCACCTGCGCCCGCAGCGCCGCCTCGGACTTCGCCGACACCACCCACGCCGACACACCCGAAACAGGAGCTGCCGGAGCCTGGAACCGAGTTACGGCCGAGGCCTGTTCCAGAATCACGTGCGCGTTCGTTCCGGACATCCCGAACGACGACACCGCCGCACGCCGCGGACGATCCGCCTCGGGCCACGCCCGGGCCTCCGTCAACAGCTCCACCGCACCTACCGACCAGTCCACCTCCGGCGACGGCTCATCCACATGCAACGTCGCCGGCAACACACCGTGCCGCAACGCCATCACCATCTTGATCACACCCGCGATGCCTGCCGCGGACTGCGTATGCCCGATGTTCGACTTCACCGACCCCAGCCACAACGGCTCACCGCCGTCGCGGTCCCGGCCGTACGTCGCCAGCAGCGCCTGGGCCTCGATCGGGTCGCCGAGACGAGTTCCGGTGCCGTGCGCCTCCACCACGTCGACGTCCGCGCCGGTCAGCCGAGCATTCGCCAGTGCCTGGCGGATCACCCGCTGTTGCGACGGACCGTTCGGCGCCGTCAGGCCGTTCGACGCACCGTCCTGGTTGATGGCACTGCCACGCACCACCGCCAGCACCTGATGCCCGTTGCGTTCGGCGTCCGAGAGCCGCTCCAGCATCACCAGGCCGACGCCCTCGGACCACCCCGTCCCGTCGGCCGCCGCGGCGAACGCCTTGCACCGCCCGTCACCGGCCAGCCCGTCCTGCCGGTCGAACTCGATGAACGCGCCCGGCGTGGCCATCACCGTCACACCACCGGCCAACGCCATGTCGCACTCGCCGGTGCGCAGCGCCTGCGCCGCCAGATGCAGGGCCACCAACGACGACGAACACGCCGTGTCCACCGTCACCGCAGGACCTTCGAGCCCGAAGGTGTAGGAGAGACGGCCGGAGATGACGCTGCCCGCGGTACCCGTGATCAGGTGCCCTTCGGCACCCGGTATCCCCGCCGCCCCGTATCCGGACGAGGCCGCACCGGCGAACACGCCCACGTTCCGGCCGCGGAGCGACCGTGGATCCATCCCCGCCGACTCGAACGTCTCCCAGGACGCCTCCAACAGCAGCCGCTGCTGCGGATCCATCGCCAGCGCTTCACGCGGCGAGATCCCGAACAGCGCGGCGTCGAAGTCGGCCACGCCGGGCATGAACCCGCCCAGTTCGACGATGCCGCTGGGCACGGCAGTCGGCCAGCCTCGGTCCAGGGGGAACGGTGAGATGCCGTCCGCCCCGTCGGCGACCAGCCGCCACAGCTCCTCCGGGGACGTCACGTCGCCGGGGTACCGGCAGGCCATGCCCACGATCGCCAGCGGCTCCTGGGGATCGACGTGCGTGGACGTCGTCGTCGTGGGGGAGTGTTCGGCCTCGCCGAGCACTTGGCCGATGAGGTACTGCACCAGTGCCAGCGGCATCGGATAGTCGAACACCAGGGTGGCGGGGAGCCGCAGTCCGGTCCGTGCGACGAGGAGATCGCGCAGTTCCACGGCGGTGAGTGAGGTGAACCCCAGGTCCTTGAAAGCCCGTCCGGGGTCGACCGCCTGCTGGTCGGGGTACTGCAGAACGGTGGCGACCGCGGCCCGGACCATGTCCAGGAGGATCCGTTGGTGCTCGGCGACGGGGAAGCCGGCCAGCAGGTCCCGGAGTTCGGAGCCGGAGTCGGCGCCCGAGCCGCTCCCACGGGGGGCGTCGGCGGTGATCGCCTCGGCCGCCTCCGGGAGGTCGGACAGCAGCGGACTCGGCCGCACCAGCGTGAACGCCGCGGCGAACCTGGGCCAGTCCACGTCCGCGACGGTCACGCAGGTGTGCTCCTGCTCGATCGCCTGCGCCAACGCGCGTACGGCCAGCACAGGGCTCATCGGCGACAGCCCTTGTCGGCGCAGGAGCTGTCCGGCCTCGCCCTGGGCGGCCATGCCCGCCTCGGCCCACGGCCCCCAGGCGATCGAGGTGGCCGGCAGTCCCCGCTCACGGCGACTCTGCGCCCACGCGTCCAGGAACGCGTTGCCGGACGCGTAGGCGCCCTGACCGCCGCCGCCCCAGGTCGCTGCGATGGACGAGAACACCACGAACTGTTCGAGCGGCAGGTCCCGGGTGAGTTCGTCGAGGAGGACCGTTCCCTGGACCTTGCTGCGCATCACCCGGGCCATCGCCTCCTGCCCGGTCCGCTCCAGCGCCTCGGGATCATCGATCCCGGCCGCGTGGATGACACCGCTGAGGGGCCACTGCTCGGGAACGCCGTCGATGACCGCGGCGAGGGCGTCCCGGTCGGCGACATCGCACGCGACGACGGTGACGCGGGTGCCGAGTGCGGCCAGCTCCTTCACCAGGCCTTCCGGCGCCACGCCGCGGCGGCTGGTCAGCACCAGGTGCGGGGTACCGCGCCCCGCCAGCCAGCGAGCCACCACCAGGCCCAGTGCGCCGGTCCCGCCGGTGATCAGGACCGTGCCGCCGGGGCGCCACTCCGGAGCGGTCCGGGGTGCCGGAGTGACGCGCACCAGCCGGCGTCCGTGGGCGACGTGCCCACGTACCGCGACCTGGTCCTCGGCCCCGTCCGCCAGGATGCCGGTGAGCAGGGCGCCCGTCCTGGCGCTCCACTCGGCGGGCAGGTCGACCAGACCGCCCCACCGGTGCGGAAGTTCCAGGGCGGCGACGCGGCCCATTCCCCACACGGTCGCCTGCCAAGGGTCCGCCAACCGGTCCGACGCGTTCACGGAGACCGCGCCCCGGGTCAGCACCCACAGCGGCGCGGCGACGTCCCGCAACGCCTGCACCGAGACCAGCACGTCCGTCCAGCCGTCGGCGATCAGCACGACGCCGGCGACGTCCGGTAGGGAGGCGGCCTCGTCGGCCGACGCATCGACCACCGTCGCGCCTGCGGCCTCCAGGGCACCGACGACATTCTCGTCCGAGCGCCCGCACACCACCCAGGTGCCCGGAAGCGCGGCCGGGGCCGGCCCGGCGAGCGGCTTCCACGCGATGCGATAGCGCCACGAGTCCACGGCCGTCTGCTCCCGCCGCTGCCGCCGCCACGACGTCAGCGCCGGCAGCGCGGCCTCGAGGCCGGCCAGTTCCCGCAGGTCCCCTCGTTCGACCGCGTCCCAGAACGCCGAGTCCGCGGCATCGGCGCGGGCAGGCCCGGCCCCGGGCTCGGGCCAGTACCGGTCCCGCTGGAACGCGTATGCGGGCAGGGCGACGACGCGCGCGCCCCAGCCCGCGAACACCCCGGCCCAGTCGACCTCGACGCCGACGGTCCACAGCCGTCCGACGGCGCCGATCGCGGAAGCGGCCTCGTCCCGGTCCTTGCGCAGCATCGGCACGAGCACGGCTTCCGCGGCGGTCTCGCGCGCCAGTCCGGACAGGACTCCGTCCGGGCCCAGCTCCAGACACCGCGTGACGCCCATGGCCTCCAGCGCTGCGACACCGTCGCCGAACCGCACGGTCCGCCGCACCTGCTCCAGCCAGTACTCCGGACGCTGCATCAGCCCGGGTTCCGCCACGCTGCCGGTCAGGTTCGAGACCACCGGGATCCGTGCCTGGTGGTACGTCAGTCCGGCCAGCACCCCGGCGAACTCGTCCAGCATCGGTTCCATCAGGGCGGAGTGGAACGCGTGCGACACAGACAGGACGTTGAACCGTAGACCACGAGCCGCGCACCGGGCGGCGTACTGCTCGATCGCGTCCACGTCACCGGAGAGCACCACGGAGCGGGGGCCGTTGACGGCGGCGACCTCCAGGCCGGAGTCGGCGACGTCGGCTTCGGTTGCCTGGACAGCGAGCATGCCGCCGCCCTCGGGCAGCGTCTGCATCAGTCGGCCGCGTTCAGCCACGAGCACGCATGCGTCGTCCAAGGACAGAATGCCGGACACGTGCGCGGCGGTGATCTCGCCCAGGGAGTGTCCCAGCAGGACGTCCGGGACCACACCCCAGGACTCGGCAAGCCGGAACAGCGCGACCTCGAGAGCGAACAGGCCCGCCTGCGCCCACATCGTCTGATCGAGACCGACCCCATCGGTCAGAACCTCGCGCAGCGGACGCCCCAGGCGCGCGTCGAGCCGGGCGCACACCGCGTCGAACGCACCCGCGAACACCGGGAACGCGGCGTACATCTCCAGTCCCATGCCGGCGCGCTGCGAACCCTGGCCGGTGAAGAGCATCGCCAGCCGGCCGGCGCTGACGACACCGGACGCCGTCTGCTCGGAGCCTGCGCCCGTGAGCACCGCGCGGTGCTCCAGCGCGGCCCGTGTCGTCGCGGTCGACCAGCCCACATCCACCGGGTCGAGGCCAGGACGTCCGGCGGTGAACGTACGCAGGACGCGGACCTGTTCATCGAGCCCGGCCGCGGTCTTCGCCGAGACCAGCCACGGCACCGTTCCCGGCCGCACCACGCGCACCGGTTCCGCGTCCTCGACGCCATCGGGCGCCTGCTCCAGGATGACGTGCGCGTTGGTGCCGCTGATGCCGAACGAGGACACGGCCGCTCGGCGGGGGCGGTCCGCTCCGGGCCAGGGGCGTGCCTGGGTGAGCAGTTCGACCGCGCCCGCGGACCAGTCCACCTGGGGGGAGGGGGCGTCGACGTGGAGCGTCGCCGGCATCAGGCCGTGTCGTAGGGCCATGACCATCTTGATCACGCCTGCCGCGCCGGCGGCTGCCTGGGTGTGCCCGATGTTCGACTTGACGGAGCCGAGCCACAGCGGCTCGTCGCTCTCACCACGGTCCTGGCCGTAGGTGGCCAGCAGCGCCTGCGCCTCGATCGGGTCACCGAGGCGGGTTCCGGTTCCGTGCGCCTCCACGACGTCGACGTCCGCGCTCGTCAGCCGGGCGTTGGCCAGCGCCTGCTCGATCACCCGTTGCTGGGAGGGGCCGTTCGGCGCGGTCAGCCCGTTGCTCGCGCCGTCCTGGTTCACCGCGGTACCCCGCACCACGGCCAGGACATGGTGTCCGTTGCGCTGTGCGTCGGAGAGCCGTTCCACGACCAGTACCGCCGCGCCCTCGGACCAGCCGGTGCCGTCCGCAGCGGCGGCGAAGGACTTGCACCGGCCGTCCGACGCCAGCCCGCCCTGCCGGGCGAAGTCGACGAAGACGCCGGGCGTGGACAGCACCGTCACACCGCCGGCCACCGCCAGATCACACTCACGCGACCGCAGGGCCTGTGCGGCCAGGTGCAGCGCGACCAACGAGGACGAACACGCCGTGTCCAGCGTCACCGCCGGGCCCTCGAGCCCGAAGGTGTAGGCCACCCGGCCCGACAGCACGCTTCCGGCGTTGCCGGTGCCCAGGAAGGCCTCCACACCCTCCGGCACCACACTCATGCTCGACGCGTAGTCGTGATACATCTGCCCGGCGTACACGCCGGTCGATGAGCCGCGGAGCGACATCGGGTCCAGCCCAGCGGACTCGAAGGCCTCCCATACGCCCTCCAGCAGCAGCCGCTGCTGCGGATCCATGGCCAGGGCCTCACGCGGGCTGATCCCGAAGAGCCCCGCGTCGAAGTCACCGGCACCGGCGACGAAGCCACCCGTCCCGGAGACTCCGCCCCAGGTCACGTCCCAGCCGCGGTCGTCCGGGAAGTCCGTCACCCCGTCGCCGCCGGCCGTGACCAGATCCCACAGACCCTCCGGGGAAACCACACCGCCCGGAAGCCGGCAGGACATCCCCACGATCGCGATCGGCTCGCGCTCCGCCGACTCGACGTTCCGGAGCCGCTGCTTGGTGCTGTGCAGATCGGCCGTGACCCGCTTGAGGTAGTCCCGCAGTTTCAGCTCGTCGGACATCAGGGCCTCGCTGTCGCTGTGTGTCGTGGTCGGATCCGGAAGGGCCGGTTACTCATCGCCGAGCTCCCTGTCGATGAACGCGAACATCTCGTCGTCCGTCGCCCGGTCGAGTGCGTCGACGACCGAAGGGGCAGTGACCTGGTGCATGCCGTCGTCGCCGTACTTGGAGATCATGGATTCCAGGCGCCGGACGAGCTTCGTGAGAGCCCCCGCGTCCGCGGTCTGCGCGAGACCGGATTCGATCTCCTGGAGCTTGTCGAAGAGCAGGGCCGTGGCGGCCATCTCCTGCCGGGGCAGCAGCTCTGCGGCGAGGAACTCGGCAAGTCGCGCCGAGGTCGGGTAGTCGAACACCAGTGTCGCGGGCAGCCGGAGCCCGGTGGCGGCGTTGAGCCGGTTGCGGAGCTCCACCGCGGTGAGCGAGTCGAAGCCCAGGTCCTTGAACGCCTGACGCTCGCCGATTGCGTCCACCGAGGCGTGTCCGAGGACGTGAGCGACCTCGGTGAGGACGGTGTGCTGGAGCAAGCGGCCCTGATCGGCGGGCGAGAGTTCGGCCAGCCGCTTCGGGAGTTGTGGCTCGCCTACGGCGGTTTGGCCGGCTCGCCGGACGGCGGCCGGTGCGAGGCCGCGCAGGAGTGCGGGTATCGGGGTGGTGCCGTTCCAGGAGCGGAGGGCACGGGTGTCGAGGAGCATCGCCACCACGTCGGCGCGGTCCGCGTTCAAAGCGGCGTCGAACAGCGCCAATCCCTGTTCGTCCGTCAGCCCGGGGCCGAGGCGGCCAGTCCTTTCCTGGAGGTGGCCGGTCATGCCGCTGGCCTGCTCCCACAGACCCCAGGCCACGGACAGGCCGGGCAGGCCCTCGGTGCGGCGTCGGGTGGCGAGGGCGTCGAGGTAGGCGTTGGCGGCGGAGTAGTTGGCCTGACCGGGAGTACCGAAGGTCGCTGATGCCGAGGAGTAGAGGACGAACATGGCGAGGTTCGCGTCGCGGGTCAGTTCGTCGAGGTTCGCGGCGGCGGTGGCCTTCGCCCGCAGGACCGTCTCCAGGCGTTCCTGGGTGAGGGCGGTGAACACACCGTCGTCGAGGACACCTGCCGCGTGGACGACGCCGGTCAGCGGTGTGCCAGCGGGGATGTCTGCGAGAACCGCCGCTAGGGCGTCGCGGTCGGCGGCGTCACAGGCCACGATCCGTGCTTGGGCGCCGAGTTCGGCGAGATCTGCGACCAGATCGGACGCGCCGGGCGCGTCAGAGCCACGGCGGGAGAGCAGGAGGAGGTGGCGGATGCCATGTTGGGTGGCGAGGTGGCGGGCGAGGAGTCCGCCGAGGGTGCCGGTGCCGCCGGTGATCAGTACGGTGCCGTCACCGTCCAGCGGCACGGCCTGCTCGCCACCCACGGCACGGGCCAGACGGGGTACCAGCAGCGCACCGTCACGGACGGCGACCTGCGGCTCGTCGACACCGGCCAACAGCGCCAGATCCACACCCTCTTCCTCGGCGGCCGGGTCGACGTCGAGCAGCACGATCCGGTCCGGGTGCTCCGACTGCGCCGAACGCACCAGGCCCCACACCGCCGCACCCACCACATCGACCATGTCGGCAGGACCCGCGGGCACGGCGCCCCGAGTCACCACCACCAGGCGTTCGTCGTCGGGTCGTTCCTCGCCCAGCCACTCCTGGACCCGGCGCATCATGTCGCCGGTCACTTCGCCCGTCGGCCCGTCGCCGACGGAGAACACCGTCCACGCGGAGCCGTCCGTCCCGTCCTCGGCAGCGGAAGAGGCAGTGGCAGCCGGTGACGCGGGAACCCAGTCGACCGCGAAGAGAGTGTCGCCGCGAGGGGCGGCGACAGGCAACTGCTCACGCGAGACCAGGGAGCGGACGACCGCGACCGGCATGCCGGTGCCGTCGGCCGCCTTGATGCACACCCCGTCACCGTCGCGGACGATCGCCACCCGGAGGACCGTCGCCCCGACCGCGAACAGTTCCACACCCGACCAGGCGAACGGCAACCGCGGCCCGGAGGCTTCGGTATCGCCCGCAACGAGTCCGGACGGGTGCAGCGCCGCGTCGAGCAGCGCCGGATGGATGCCGAACCCGTCGACCTGGCTCGCAGCCGGCTCCGGCAGCACCACATCGGCGTAGACGGCCGACTCGTCCCGCCACACCGCCTGCACGCCCTGGAACACCGGGCCGTAAGCGAATCCCGCGCCGGCCAGAACGTCGTAGAAGCCGTCGGCCTCGACGGCCGTCGCGCCCTTCGGCGGCCAGACCGCCAGATCGAACTCCGGGACACCGGCGCCCGATGCGGCGAGCACCCCGGATGCGTGCAACGTCCACGCCTCCGTATCGTCGGCGCGGGCGTGCACCTGTACGGACCGGTCGTCCGCCGTGTCCGGGGCCGCGACCCGGACCTGGACCTGGACGCCGCCTGAGTCCGGAAGGACCAGCGGGGCCCGGAGGACCAGCTCGCGGATCAGGGCACAGCCCACCTCCCGGCCCGCCCGCAGAACCATCTCGACCAGCGCGGCACCGGGCACCAGGACACGGTCCGACACGACGTGGTCGGCCAGCCACGGCTGCGAACCGACCGCCAGCCGGCCGGTCAGCACCACGCCGTCACCGTCGGCAAGCGACACCGCGGCACCCAACAGCGCGTGGTCGGCGCCCGTCAGGCCGACCGCACCCAGATCGCCGGCGGCCATATTCGGCTGCGGCCAGTACCGCTCGTGCTGGAAGGCATAGGTGGGCAGGTCGACCGTTCGGCCGTCCCAGCCGTCGAACACGCCGGGCCAGTCGATGTCGGTGCCCAGGGTCCACAGGCGGCTGATGGCGGTCAGGACGGTGTCGGTCTCGTCGCGGTCCTTGCGGAGGACTGGGACGAACTCGGCTTCGGTGGCGATGTCCTGGGCCATGGCCGACAGGACGCCGTCCGGGCCGAGTTCCACGTACCGCGTCACGCCCATCGCTTCGAGCGTCGCGACACCGTCGGCGAAGCGCACCGGCTGCCGCACCTGGTTCAGCCAGTACTCCGGCTGCTGCATGGCACCGGGCTCGGTGACGGCTCCGGTCAGGTTCGACACGACGGGAGTCCGGGCCGGGTGGAAGGTCAGGCCGGACAGGACGGCCGCGAACTCGTCCAGCATGGGTTCCATCAGGGCTGAGTGGAACGCGTGCGACACGGTCAGGATGTTGAACCGGCGTTCATGCTCGGCGCATTCGGCTGCGTAGCGCTCGATCGCGTCGAGGTCGCCGGAGAGGACCACGGAGTGGGGGCCGTTGACGGCGGCGAGTTCCAGCCCGGAGTCGGTGACGTCGGTTTCGGTGGCCTGGACGGCGAGCATGCCGCCGCCTTCGGGCAGGGCTTGCATGAGGCGGCCGCGTTCGGCGACCAGGGTGCAGGCGTCGCCCAGGTCGAGGATTCCCGCGACGTGGGCTGCGGTGATCTCGCCCAGGGAGTGACCCAGCAGTACGTCCGGGGTCGCGCCCCACGACTCGACGAGCCGGAACAGGGCGACTTCGAGTGCGAACAGCCCGGCCTGCGCCCACATCGTCCGGTCGAGATCGACACCGTTGGTCAGGACCTCGCGCAGGGGGCGTTCCAGGCGCATGTCGAGCCGGGCGCAGACCGCGTCGAAGGCTTCGGCGAACACCGGGAACTGTTCGTACAGCCCCAGACCCATGCCGGCGCGCTGCGAACCCTGCCCCGTGAACAGGAACGCGGTTTTGCCTTCACCCGCCACACCCTCGGCGAGTATCCCGTTCGCGGCCAGCACCGTGCGGTGCTCCAGTGCGGCCCGGCCGGCCGCCAGAGACCAGCCGACGTCCACCGCATCCAGGTCCGGACGCTCGGCCACGTACGACCGCAGCCTTTCCACCTGCGCCCGCAACGCGTCCGCCGACTTCGCCGCTACCGGCCACGGCACCGTGGCGGGGCGCCCGGCACGTGTCGGCGGCGCCGTGACGGCGTGGGTGGTGGGAGGCGCCTCGAGGATGACGTGCGCGTTGGTGCCGCTGATGCCGAACGAGGACACGGCCGCTCGGCGCGGACGGTCCGCCTCGGGCCAGGGGCGTGCCTGGGTGAGCAGTTCCACCGAGCCCGCGGACCAGTCCACCTGCGGTGACGGCTCGTCCACATGCAGCGTCGCCGGCATCAGGCCGTGTCGTAGGGCCATGACCATCTTGATCACGCCTGCCGCGCCGGCGGCTGCCTGGGTGTGCCCGATGTTCGACTTGACGGAGCCGAGCCACAGCGGCTCGTCGCTCTCACCTCGCTCCTGGCCGTAGGTCGCCAGCAACGCCTGCGCCTCGATCGGGTCACCGAGACGGGTTCCGGTTCCGTGCGCCTCCACGACGTCGACGTCCGCAGCCGCCACCCGGGCGTTGGCCAGTGCCTGGCGGATCACCCTCTGTTGCGACGGGCCGTTGGGCGCCGTCAGACCGTTGGACGCGCCGTCCTGGTTGATGGCACTGCCCCGCACCACCGCCAGCACCTGATGCCCGTTGCGCTCGGCGTCCGACAACCGCTCCAGCACCAGTACCGCCGCGCCCTCGGACCAGCCGGTGCCGTCCGCAGCGGCGGCGAAGGACTTGCAGCGGCCGTCGAAGGCCAGTCCGCCCTGCCGGGCGAAGTCCACGAACACGCCCGGCGTGGACAGCACCGTCACCCCGCCGGCCACCGCCAGCCCGCACTCACCCGACCGCAGCGCCTGAGAAGCAAGGTGCAGCGCGACCAGCGAGGACGAACACGCCGTGTCCACCGTTACCGCCGGGCCCTCGAGCCCGAAGGTGTAGGCCACCCGCCCGGAGAACACGCTTCCGGCGTTGCCTGTGCCCAGGAAGGCTTCGACGCCCTCCGGCACCACACCCAGACTCTGGGCGTAGTCGTGGTACATCACACCCGCGTACACGCCGGTCGACGAACCGCGGAGCGACATCGGGTCCAGCCCTGCGGACTCGAAGGCCTCCCAGACGCCTTCCAGCAGCAGTCGCTGCTGCGGGTCCATGGCCAGGGCCTCACGCGGGCTGATCCCGAAGAGCCCTGCGTCGAAGTCACCGGCACCGGTCACGAAGCCGCCGGATCCGGAGACTCCGCCCCAGGTCACGTCCCAGCCGCGGTCGTCCGGGAAGTCCGTCACCCCGTCACCGCCGGCCGTGACCAGATCCCACAGTCCTGCCGGGGAGACCACGCCGCCCGGCAGCCGGCAGGACATCCCCACGATCGCGATCGGCTCGTCGGCAGCTGCCGGTCGCGTCGGCGCCACGGCGGTCGGCTCGTCCGAACCCGACAGAAGGCCGGCCAGATGATCAGCGAGGACCTGGACGCTCGGGTAGTCGAACGCCAGTGTTGCGGGCAGTCGGATCCCGGTGGCGGCGTTCAGCCGGTTGCGGAGCTCCACCGCGGTGAGCGAGTCGAAGCCCAGGTCCTTGAACGCCTGACGCTCGCCGACGGCATCCGCGGAGGTGTGCCCGAGGACGTGGGCCACCTCGGCGAGCACCGTGTTCTGAAGCAGCCTGCGCCGTTCGGCCGACGACAGACCGGCCAGCTGCCGCAGCAACGGCGACTCGCCCACGGCGGCCTGAGCCCGGCT
The DNA here is from genome assembly GCF_040605575.1 of Streptomyces sp. NPDC005566. Lineage (NCBI taxonomy): Bacteria > Bacillati > Actinomycetota > Actinomycetes > Kitasatosporales > Streptomycetaceae > Streptomyces > Streptomyces sp. NPDC005566. The sequence continues at coordinate 15,231 of NZ_JBEXDB010000042.1, forward strand.
TGCCCTTCGGACGACGGCGGCCGGTGCGAGGCCGCGCAGGAGTGCGGGTATCGGGGTGGTGCCGTTCCAGGAGCGGAGGGCATGGGTGTCGAGGAGTATCGCCACCACGTCGGCGCGGTCCGCGTTCAAAGCGGCGTCGAACAGGGCCAGGCCCTGTTCGTCCGTCAGTCCGGGGCCG
>NZ_JBEXDB010000043.1:0-15037 GCF_040605575.1 Streptomyces sp. NPDC005566
GTGCGTGTGGCCCGGCACCGGTGCCGGGCCACACGCACGCCGTCCCCGTCCTGCTGCTGCGAGCCTGAACTCAGCTCGGCCGATCCGGGCGGGCGGCTTGGTATTCCCGCGTCACCCTCAGGATGGACAGCTGCAGCCAGGAACCCGCTCAGGGGAGCTGTGCGGGAGGCCGCTGCGGAGAGCGGAGCACGAGCAGAGTGATCTCACTGGGGGCGAAGACGCGGAACGGCGGGCCCCAGAAACCGGTGCCACGGCTGGTGTACATGAGGGTGCGGGCGCCATGACTGCTGAGGCCGGCGAGGGCGGGCTGATCGATGCGGACGAGGTGGTGGAATGGCCAGATCTGGCCGCCGTGGGTGTGGCCCGAGAGTTGGAGGTCGACGCCACCTGCCGCGGCCCGGTCGACGAACTTGGGCTGGTGGGCCAGGAGCAGGACGGGCAGGTCGGGGTCGGCGCCGTCCAGGGCCCCGGCGAGGTGGGCGCGGTGGCCGGGCAGGCCGGAGGACTCGGCGGTGACGTCATCCACGCCGGCGACCACCAGGGTGTCGCCGCCGCGTTCGAGGAGCAGATGACGGTTGCGCAGTGGCTCCCAACCCAACTCGTCCATCAGGTCGACCCAGCCCTGGGCCTCGCTGTAGTACTCGTGGTTTCCGGTGACGTAGACCTTGGCCCGGGTGGCCCGCACGGTGCCGAGGGGAGCGGCCTGGGCGCGGCGGCGTTCGGCCGTGCCGTCCGCGATGTCGCCCGTGTGGCAGACCAGGTCGGCCTCCAGGGTGTTGACCTTCGCGCAGACCCGCGCAGACCAACGAGTGCGGTCGAGCGGGCCGTAGTGGGTGTCGGTGATCAGGACGACGCGGGTGCCGTCCAATCCGTCACCCAAGCGCGGGAGTTGCACGTCGAGACGGCGCACCCGCGGCACGCGGCGAGCCTCGAGGTACCCCCAGGCGAGCAGCACGGCGGCCATGCCGAGGACTGCCCAAGTGACGGCCCGGGCCCGGTTCTGACCGTCTCCCACGCCGGCCACGGTCAGGGCGAGGCGCAGGAGGACGCCGAGCAGGACGGACCAGGTGAACAGTACCCAGCCGACCCCCAGGAGGGTGTCTCCGACGATCGCTGCCCAATCCTGCTGTCGCCGGCCGTGGCCGCGCACCATCGCGAGCGGCATGGCGATCAGTCCGAGGGCGAACAGGGCAGTGCCGGCCAACACCACGGGGAGCGGCCAGTGCTGGCCGGCGTGCAGCAGCGCCAAGCAGGGCACAGCCCACAGCAGGACCGGGGCGATCAAAGGGATGAAGCGCATCAGGCGGCGCAGTCGACTCTGCTGGGTCGCGTCCGCTGCACCGTCCGCGGACCGTGCTTCGCTGGTCTCGGTCACGCTTTCCCTCCTCAAGTAATCCAGACTGCCGGCGCGCACTGTACCCGGTCGGCCTTTTCATTTACCCGCAGCTACCAGCCGGCCGCATGCCCGAGCGCCGGAGCGCCGGAGCTCCGAAATGATCGTCGAGGCGCCGAACGGGCAGGACGGAAATCGGCCGCTTCCTGACTTCGGCACGCTTCCGTTCACCGCCTGCATGGTCGACGAGCGGAGCATCGGGAGTTACCCCGTGGGGGCGAACTCACCGTGGACGACATGGAGCGGGACGGAGTCCGCAGGCCCACCACGTCGGGTCTGAACGGTGACGGGACCGCCTTCGACCTGACCTGGGTGAATCCCTGAGCACGGATCGGGGAGCGGGCCCCCCGGCCTTCGGCAGCCGCAGTGTCCGATCCAGGTCGTGCCCACCATGTGGCGGGTGTAAGGGGCCTGGTACCGGTCACGGATCGAGCGGGTGATTGTGAGGCGTACCCAATTCTCGCCCTCTTTTGTACCCGGGCCCGGTGGGGTCGGTCCGGTAGGGCGTGCGCACAGGTATGCGCGGCCCACAGACCTGTTGTCGTTCACCAGCGGGCAGTTGACCGGTGACGGCCGGCGCAAGGGCTCGCGCCCCCGTGCCGGCCTCACCGGTCCGCCGGAGATCAGTACTTGGTGTACTTCACCCAGTCGTAGCGGGCGGTCAGCGGAGTGCCCGGGTAACTGAAGGCGCCGAGCCAGCCGTCGACCCCGGTGCCGGGCCACAGGTTGGCCATGATGCGCATCGGATGGGTGGGGAGGGCGCCGCGCGAGCCGTTTTCCTGGTGGACGAGCCTGCCGTCCACGAACCAGTTGATGGTGCCCTGGTTCCACCACTCGATCGCGTAGTCGTGGTATCCGGTCGAGGCGTCGAACCCGAGGTTGATGATGGTCTCGTGTCCGCCCACACCGTTGGTGAAGTAGTTGGTCTGCATCTGCGTGGTGTTCTTGCCGAGGATCTCGACGTCGATCTCGTCCCAGGGCTGACCGTCGCTCGAGCCGGTGTAGGTGAAGAACCCGGTCACCGTGCCTGAGCGCTTGACTGCCTGGAGCCGAGCCTCGAAGCGGCCGTAGGAGTACAGATCGTTGGAACGATACTCACCGGAGGCGTAGGGCTTGCCCGAACAGCCGCTGGAACATGTTGCGGTGTCGAGATTCTGGCCCATGACGCCGCCGTTGAACCAGACGTGGTCGGCACGCCAACCAACGTTGAACATACTTCCGTTGGTCCAGCCATCGGCCTTGTGCCAGCGACCTGTATCGAAGGTGTCGAAGTTGTCGACGAAGCTGCCGCCGATGGCGGCGTGCGCAGAGGGGCTGGTCATCGGATTGAACATCAACGCGAGGGCAGCGAGGGGGGTGAGCAGCCAGCGATAGCCGCGGAACCGGCGACGTGACGTGCGGGATTGCAATTCGGCCTCCTTGGGGCGCGAATGTGGCATGCAGCATCGGGACGCCTGACGCACCGGGGCACCTGTCGACCGCCGGAGCGATCGAGATGTCATGCCTTGGTGGCCGTGGGCCGAGGCTTGTGCCGTAAAACCCGGGTGGGGGGACAGGATCGGCGTCCACCGGCGGAACAGACGTGCATGGGGAGGGCGCCTGTGGTGCTGGGAAGTGCATCGCTCGAGCCACGATGATCCGGCGCACCACCGGTGGGACCGACCGACGGAAGGAGGTGTCGGGTACGGCATCCGCCGATGGCGAAGAGGTCCAGCGCGACACGCAGAGAACTGCGAGGATGTGCAATTCGGTGCAGGGATGGCCTGGCTGAGCCGATTGAACTGGAAGCGCTCCCAAAACGTAGCAGCGCACTATCTGCCCGACAAGAGACGCGGTTGAGCAAAGGAAAACCCGCCGTTCACACTGGGTCTCGTTGGCGCCGTGCGCCGACATCCGGGGACGCGTGTCCGCCCTGGACGCGCTCTCGCACGGGGCTCGTCCAGTCAGCGCGGTCGTCCGGCGTGTGTCTCGTCGAAGCTGCGGCGCCACGAGCGGGGCGGCCCCGACCCTCAGTCGTGGAACCCATATGTGTACCCGTTCCGACCTCCTGGAATGCAGGCTGTCCCGCCACGGAGGCTGAGCCGGGGCGAGGCCGACTCTGCAGTGAGCAGGGATACTTGAGTAGGAGCCGACGCCCGCGGACGGGTCGGCGGATGGGCTGAGTCCCTGCAGGACGCCGTCAGGAGTCGCTCACCCCGTACGGAGACGTTCGTCGTAGAACGAGGTCACCTGTTGACGGGCAGTCGACGGACTTCGGTCACGCGGCTCACCTGTCAGCAGTTCCCGGCTGTACGTCCGGTGCACCACAGGTCATCACCCGCACCGTCACGGCAAGCGCGGGCGGCGCGGTCGTCGGCTGTTGACGCGCCTGTGACACGCACCCCAGCATGAGGGCGCACAGCGCTGCGACAACCAGAATCTGGAAGCGCTACCAATGCAGGTCTCCGGTTGAGTCGAGCTCACCCCCGAGGCAGTCGATGACCGGGCCCTCAACAGGCCGCACAGTACGGGGATCCGGCGTGGAGACCTTTCCCCGCGATCGCCCACGAGCCGTGGTGCGCGGTACGCCTGCGGGCAGGCAATCCATGTTCGTTCCCCGCCCAGGTCGCCCCGGCGGGGAACGGTGCCGGAGACGCACCACTCGCCTCTTTCACACGCCTCCGACCCGTTCAGCGGCCTCGTGACACCAGAATGAGAACACCCGTCATGTACTGGCACGCTTCACCAGATGGGTGGGCAGGATCAGCGGGCTGGGGTGATGACCTGCGATGAGTCCGACAAGCATCCGGGCCATCTCGTGTCCGAGATCCCGGATGGGCTGATGAATCGTAGTGAGTGCAGGCTCAGCGACCTGCGATACGGCGAGGTCATCGAACCCCACTACAGCTACATCCCCGGGCACCGAGCGGCCAGCTTCACGCAGCGTACGCAATGCGCCTGCCGCCATGTTGTCATTGGCGGCGAACACCCCGTCCAGATCCGGATGCGTCTCCAGCAGTCGCGCCATGGCGGCTGCTCCAGCATCGTCGGAGAAATCTCCTTCTTCCGGTGGGCGGGGCGTCAGGCCGACGAGAAGCATGGCTTCCCGGTAGCCGCGGTATCGGGAGTTGCCCACCTCGGTGTCCCGTGGGCCACAGATCGTGACCACCTTCGTTCGCCCTTGCGCGAGCAGATGATCGGTCGCATCCCGCGCGCCGCCGACGTTGTCGATGTCGACGTACCAGCGGGGTTCGAAGTCTGTCGGCCGCCCACCGAAAACAACCGGCAGTTGCGTCTCCTTGGCGAGCCGGGCCAGGGGATCGCCCTCGTGCAGCGCCATCAGCATCACCCCGTCGACAACACGAGAACGTACGAGCTTTTCCACCCGCTCGCGCCCACGCCTGGTGGCGGCCAGGCACAGCATCATGTGCAGATCAGCCTCCTCCAGAGCGCTGGACACTCCGACGATGACCTGGGCGAAGAACGGATCCGCCAGGACCTCCGGGTTATCCCGTGAGATGACCAGCGCGGCCGCACCCGCCTGACGCGTCGCCAGGGCACGTGCCTTCGGGTTGGGGACGTATCCGAGCTTCCTGATTGCGCGCTCGACTGCCTCCCGTTTGGCTCGGCTGACATGGGGGGCGTCGTTGATCACCCGAGAAGCCACCGATCGCGAAACACCAGCCTGCATGGCCACCTCGTCGAGCGTGGCGTGCCGGCGCGGCAGTTCCTCAGTCATGGACGTTGGCCCTCCGTCGCTGCGATTTTGGAAGCCCTTCCATAGTGACCTGTGTGCGTGACGAGCTGCGACAGAGGGGCCCCCGGCCTCAGGCATGGCTGCGTTCACCTGCCTGGCGGCGAGCTCGCTCCTGGACTCGTGGCACCGACGTCGCAAGACATCTGCACAACCTATGTGGACGGTGCCGCCGGAGAACGCCTGCGCCGTCGAAGCTGACCGTTTGTCCAGTGGTGCGTCAGGAGGTGCTGGCCCAGGTCCCAGACAACGGCAGTGCGCTACTCCGATCACTTCCCACGGCTCTGGCTTCTGTGGAGTAGTCGCCGGAAGTCAGATCCTCGAAGCGAGGGACCACCGATGTGAGTGAGCGTGGAGTCGCGGTGAGGTGAGCTCCAGGGCTCGGTTGTCCTGTCCGGCGGCCATCTGGTCGAGCCATCGTTCGTACCAGGCGATGAAGTCCGGGGCTGAGGAGACGTTCGGGCCCCAGAAGCCGTCGGCGTTGCCGATGAGCATGCGTCCGGTGAGAGGGCCGGTTACACCTATGAGGACGAGATCGCTGCAGCCCCGTTCGATGACGTGAAGGAAGAGGTGGCCGTCGCCTGCGGGGCGGTAGGCCCGGCTGAATCCTCGTGTGAACCTGTCGGAGGCTCCGGGGTTCATCGTGAAGAGGGTGCAGCGTTCCAGCGGAATCAGTCCGTAGTACGGGGACGCGCCGCTGCCGCCCATGTTGGTGAGGAAGTCTCGATAGGGCTGGGGGAGTTCCACGTCATGCTCGGCTTCAAAGGCATCTGCTTGAGCTTTGGGCAGGCGGGGGCCGAGACGGAACTCGTGCTGCTCCTCGCCGAAGGAGCGGCTTCGGTCGGGGGTGTAGGGGATGCGTGCCAGTTTGCGTCGCAGCCGCGGGATGCGGGAGTCCATGCGAGTTCTTCTCTCGTATCGCCCGCAACTTATCGCGGCACGCACGAGGATTCATCCCGTGAGCAGGATTCACTTCCGCAGGAGCTGGAAGGTGGCACGGCCGAACATCTCAGCGAGGAGTGCGGCACCCTGGAATGCTGCACGGGCCCAGACTTCCCTCGGCCTTGGCGGTCACGGCGTCGACAGCGAGCGTCTGAGGGCCGTTGTGCGGCCCGCTGCCACGACCGGCCTGCCGACCCGCACGTACCCCACCCGCGCCACCTACGACACCACCGAGCAGTGAGGACCACAACCATGCCGATCACCGCCGGCAACCCCAGGCGAGCCCGCCTCATCGTCACCCTCACCGGCCTCGCCATCGCCATCCTCGGCATCATCCTCTGGGGAACTGGCGACATCGACCGCGGTGTCGCGGAAGTCTCCATCAGTAATGCCAGCAGCAGCACTTGGGGCGACATCACCGGATTCGACAGCGACCAGGACGGCGACATGGCCATCGCACAGTCCGACCTGGACAGCGCCAAGACGCAGATGGCTTTCGGTATCGGCCTTCTCATCCTCGGGCTGGCCCTGACCGCCTCCCGGTGGCGCATCCAGCCGGCCGTCACACCGAAGGTCGCCCCGGCTGCTGCGACGCTGACACCGGAGCAGCAGGAGCAGGCCATCGCCATGTATCTCGAAGCGCAGAAGCGCACCGCTGAGCAGTAGCGACCGCGGCCGAGGGCCACATCTCCCGACTTCTGACGCAGAGCACGGTTCGTCACGCGGTCGTTCCGTGCAGCCCGGGACTTGCAGCCCCGGTCTCCATCGCATCCCAGGATCTGGGGACGGGCCTGCATGTGAGCCAGAACCCCAGAATTGACGTCACCCGACGACCGAGATCGTCTCCATGGGACGGGACATCGGCACTGAACATCGGCCGATGATCCTGGCTGGCTCGCACACCGTATGGCCGAGCTGTTCGAGGAACTCCCACAGGCTGGCCGCAGCGACGTCGAAGGGGGCGATCATGGTCAGCACCGGGTCGAGCACATGCCTGATCACGGCGGTCCGGGCCAGCGGCAGCTTCTAGGATCTCAGCCATGGCAACGAGACTTGTGCAGATCAACATGAAGGCCCGGGACGACTCCGAGCTCGGCCGGTTTTGGGCGGAGGCACTCGGTTGGGGTGTCGACAGCGAGGGACCCGGCGTGACCAACCTTGAACCCGAGGGCTTCACCTATCCCGACCCTGTGGCCGTCTGCATCGACATCGTCGCCCGCCCGGAACCCAAAACGGTGAAGAACCGGGTGCACCTCGATCTGGCCACCACCTCGACCGCCCAGCAGGGGGAGTTGGTCGCGCGCCTGAAAGATCTCGGCGCGACGCTTGCCGACGTAGGTCAGGGTGACGTCCCCTGGACGGTCATGGCCGACCCGGAGGGCAACGAGTTCTGCGTCTTGGAGCCCCGTCCGACCTACCGGGACACCGGGCCGATCGCAGCGGTGGTGGTCGACTGCACCGACCCGCGAGGGATGGCCCGGTTCTGGGCCGAGGCGATGGACTGGACGCCGCACGAGGTCACCGACGACCGCGCGGCCATGCGTTCCGCCAAGGGTGTCGGCCCCTACTTGGAGTTCCTGCGCACCCCCGACACCAAGAGCGTGTGGAACCGCGTCCACCTCGACGTCTGCCCCTACCCCGGTGACGACCTGGCAGCAGAGGAAGCCCGACTGCGCGCTCTGGGCGCCGGCGACCCCGGTATCGAACAGTCAGCAATCTCATGGACGGTTCTGGCCGATCCGGAGGGCAACGAGTTCTGCCTCCTCAGCCCTCGCTGACCCTGAGCAACGGCGCCGCCGCTTCTGGGTCAGCGGCGAAACATTCTCGCGCCGACCCCAAGTACAGGCGTTCGCCGAGTCCCTGCTGCGAGCACGTGAGCGAGCCCGGAGAACAGGCACGCTGCGAAAGAGATATGAGGCATGCATGCCCGCTCCGTGATCGCTACCGACCGTGGCCGGAACAACGTCCCGCGCGTCACAGCCCCAGACTGGTAGCGGTGTGAGCGACTGAGTCGAAAGTCCGAGCAGCCACCCATCGGCCGGTCAGGACGTACTCGGGCCCGGCGTACGCCTCGGGCAATAGAGCTGCATCGGGGCCTGGCCAGAAGGCGTTCCGTCCGCGACCGAGTGTGATGTGCGGTTTCCAGCGCTCAGGGGCCAGTAGGGGGTTCAGTCGTCCGCAGGCCGGGATGTCGCGCAGGGTTCGCCACACCCTTTCGTGCAGACGCAGCAGGTCAGGGTCAGGCAAGACGGCCCAGGCCAGCACGTTGATCCGGCCGGTGAACCGTACCGTTCTGCCCAGATGCAATGGCACGGGCAGAACGGAAAGGTCCTGTTGCAGCCTCGCACGTATATCGGCTGGGCAGTTGTCGGCCGTGGCGAGAGTGAGGTGCGGGCGATTCGTCGGATGCCGGTGGGCGGCCTGGCTCGGGAGCCCGGAGTCCAGCAAGTGGCGCCAGACGTTGCCGACAGCACGCTCGGTGGTTTCGTCGGGCAGCAGCTCAATACTGTGCACCTGATCAGCGTACGGCTGCACGCGGCGAAACTTGTGGATGATGCCCCCCGCTCGTGGGCACACTCAGAACGCCTCCGCGGAAGCAGCGCGCGGGCAGCGGTTCACTGAACGACATCGACGAGCAAGACGCGAACGGGGTCTCTGTGGCTTCGTTCATGTTCGGGTACAGCGTTTGTCGACGGGTGAAATGACGGCAGTGCCGTGGCCTGGAACGCGGGTCGGCAGGCTGGTCATCAGGCCGTCCTGCCGCTGAGTGCACCGACGAATGTTTTTGAGTACAGGTATGACCTTGCTCGGTGGTTGGTCCCCGAACCCGGTAAGCGGATGGACCCTCCGGTAATGTTGGTGAGGACTCTTGGCGCCTTCTCGGACGGTGGGGACAGGATGATTCTTGTGACGGGTGCGACCGGCACCATTGGCCGGTACCTGGTACGGGCGCTGGCTGAGGCGGACGTGCCCTTTCGCGCACTGGTGCGGGACGCGGACAAGGGCAAGGAGCTGGACTGCGAGTTCGTCGTCGGAGACTTCGACGATCCGGTGTCGATGAGGTCCGCCCTGAAGGGCGTAGACCGTCTTCTGCTCAATAGCGGCGGTGCGCTTCCCGTGGTGGGACAGCAGCCGATGATCCGGCAGCAGACCGGCGTCATCGACACAGCGCGGGCTGCCGGGGTCTCGTGGGTGGTGAAGATATCTGCGTGGCAACCCGGACCGGACGGAAAATTGTCTGTGCGCGCGCATTGGGAGATCGAGCAGTACCTCGAGGCGTCCGGGCTGCGGTGGGCATCACTGCAGCCCACTGGCTACATGCAGAATTTCGTAACGGGCGAGGGCGGCTTCACCCACACCGGCGCCCTGGAAGGTCCGTACGGTGCGGGACGGGTGGCGTACATCGACGCCTACGACATTGCCGCCTGTGCTGCGGCGTTGCTGACAGGCCCGCCCGGAGGCGGCGAAACCTATGCGCTCACCGGACCGGAGGCGCTGACGCATGAGGAGATCGCCTCCAAGCTCGCCATCCCCTTCCGTGACCAGGCACCCCAGGAGGCAGCTGAGGGTCTCCGGGCACAAGGATTGCCCGGATGGTTCGTGGAGGACCTTCTTCTGCTCTACGCGGAGATGGCAGCTGATGCACTGTCTGAGGTGACGACGACGGTGCGGGAGCTGACCGGGCATGCGCCGCGTACGTTCGACGAGTTCTTGGCGAACGGGTAGGCCACGCATGCTCGCAGAAGCGTCACATCCTGCCGCGCCAGAAATCGGAACCCAGGAGCAGTGAAGGCCCGAGCCTGGAGACCGCGTGTCGGGCCGACTGTTCCTCTGATGACGGCTTGCCGCCCATGAGGGCGGCAAGCCGTCGGGCGGCGTGCCCGCAGATGTGTCAGCCAGCCTCGGCGGGTTCTGCAGCCCGAGCTCGAGTGCTTGCGAGCCGATAGGAGCCGATGCCGGTCTCGATCATGGTGCCGTTCAAGGTGAGGCGGTCGACGATGGCCGCGCAGAGTCGGGGCCCGGTAAGAGTCTTGGTCCAGCCGCCGAAGGACTCGTTGGACGCGGTGGCGTCGCTGATCTTCTTCTCGCGTTCGGCCTTGGAGGAGTGGATGCCGGAGCCCGAGGTAGGCCGGGCTCCGGGACGCACCGGCGCCATGGTGAGTTTTCCGGCCCGGTACTCGTTTGCTGTCCTGCCCCGCCGCTGGACCGTCGGGAGAACGTTGGGCCGGCTCATGAACCACCGCCGCCTGGCCCGCGACTACGAAGCCCACTCGCACCGTTCCGAAGCCATGATCCACCTCGCAATGATCAATCTCATGGCCCGCAGACTCACCGCCGAATCCACTCCGACATGGCGCGGTGCATGCAGCGCGCTAAATAGTACAATCCGGGGTGAACCTACGGGATGAAACGCCCTCTGAGATTCTGCTTCTGCTCCCGGGATCGGAGCCGCGCGGTCCTGATACTCGACAGTGAGCTGTCGCCAGGGTCCTGATCCTGACGCTCCGCGGGGCGCTGTGGCTAGGGTCGCGATCATGACAATCAAGGGTGTGCTGTTCGATGCGTCCGGGACCCTGCTACGGATCGAGTCGGCGCAGTTGTGGACACTCCGCCAACACCATCGGGTGCCGGTCGGCGGGCCATCTGCGCTCTGCCGCCAGCCCTTCACCCTCCACCCGTAGCCAGTTGGCGCCAGCGGCCCGCTGCGCATCGTCTTCGCCGAAGACCCGGGCGGGTACCTCCCGGGCGGGTAGCCCTTGAGCTCTGGAGACGTCGGGTAGGCCGCGCCGTCTTCTTCGTCTCCGCCCTCGCCGGGTCGGCCGGCAGTCGCAGGCCGCCTTGGAGTGCCAGAAGTTGTAACGGCCCAACACGTTCAAGTGGGCGAGCCGCAGTGGGGGGAGCCGGGCCGTCCTCGTCCAACAGTGGGGGCTCGCGCTCTTCGGCGGGCGGGGCGCGCAGCTGCTCGACGGTGGTTCCCAGGTAGCGCCTGGTCCACAGCGCCGCGGCGTTGAGGACCGGGCTGAGCGCGGTGCGTCGTTTCCGGCTTGTGGCGCAGCGCCATTCATGGGGACCATCTCTGCATGTTCGAGTTGATTCCCGAAGTCGGTCTCCGGCTCCCTTGCGGTGCCGGCACCCTGCGCTTCGGCATGGACGAGCGAACCGCCCAGTGGACCGTCGCCACCGTCGCGGACGTTCGAGATGGTTGGGTCTGTGGTGCCCGCTGGGCATTCAGCGCGCAGTACCGGGGTCTGACGCTCGACGTGTACGGCGACGCCACGGACCGCCGCGGCCGGCACCGAAACTCCCCTGGCCTAGCCGGTATCGGCCTCACCCGCGACGCCTTGACGCTCACTGGTCCGTCTGCCTGTCCAGTTGTCTTCCGCGGCATCGACCTCTTCGGTTACCCGAGGGCCGAGGTTTCGGACGCCGTCAGTGAGAACCTGCCCCCGACGCTTCGGCTCAGCGGCGACGGTCTCTACCTCACCGCCGTGTCGGTCCGCGCGGCACCCGTACCTGCCGAGAGCTGACTGCGACGGCGAGGGATCGACGGGACGAGTACAACACCGCCCACGTCCTCGCCCGACGCGGCTCCGCTGTACACCCGACATGCCGCGACCGGTACCGGTCCGAGCAGAGCTCCGCTCACCGTTCCCGGCAGCTGAACTCAGGTGACGTGCGGTGATCCTCATACCTAGGATCCGGGATGGCTGGGATGTCGATCATTGTGTGCCTGCCCGGTTCGGCATCGGGGAGGGTGGATGAGGCGGTCCTGGAAGCGATGTCGCCTTTCGCGCGAGACGGTGTGGGCGCTGTTGAGCGGGATGTGTGGGACAACTTCCGGATCTGCGGCGGGTGAAAGGCGCTCTTCTCCGGCGAGCGGCGGGTAGTCAGGTGGCGATCCGGTGCGTGCCGGACACTGAGGGGGCGTGCAGCTGCTGGGGTCCACCGGAGCGCCGTCGCAGGACTCCAGGCAGCAGCCGAGCTGTTGAGGGAGGCAGATGTCGAAGCGCCTTCCGCAGTCGCCGCAGGTCTGTCGAGCTGGCATTGCGTGGTCCAAGACCCGGTCCTGGGCGAGCGTCGGAAAGCGCTTGGGCGTCGCGAGGTCGACGCGAAGCAGTAGTCCGCAGGTGGGGCGAGTTCAGGACCACTGGAGTCGGGTGACCAATCCTGCCGGGACAGCACCGCGGTCGAACTCAGAAACCAGTGGGTTCGCAGATGCTGAAGGTCGACTGGAAGCGAACCTGCTGGTAGTGGCGAGCATTCGAAGGGGTGGGCACGCAGGTTCAGCGCTGCTTGAATGCTTCAGTGATCGAACTAGGGCGTGTATCGAAAGTGGATCTTGAGCGATGGATGATCTCGGTCATGGGGCGGGGAGATCTCACGGACGAGCAGTGGGCGGTGTTGGAACCGTTGCTGCCGAAGGGCATGCGGGCGGGGCGGCCGCCTGTCTGGCCTCGGCGACAGTTGATCGACGGCATACGGTTCCGGGTTCGGACTGGTATTCCGTGGCGGGACATGCCCGTCGAGTATGGGCCGTGGGGCAGGGTTTACGACCTGTTTCGCCGGTGGCAGCGGGACGGTACCTGGCACCGGATCCTTAGCCGGCTCCAGTCCCTGGCCGACGCGACGGGCTCTATTACATGGGACCTGAGCATCGACTCCACGGTGTGCCGTGCCCATCAGCATGCGGCGGGGGCCAGGAAGCGGGGTGACCTGCATAAGGAACCGCCGGGCGGCGTGTTCATCGAGCCCGGAGATCACGGGCTTGGGCGTTCGCGCGGTGGGTTTACCACCAAGGTGCACGTGGCCGTCGAGCAGGGCCAGAAGCTCATGTCGATCGTCATCACGGCAGGGCAGCGCGGGGACTCACCGCAGTTCGAACCCGTGCTGGAGAAAGTCAGTGTGCCTCGGATCGGGGCGGGCCGGCCGCGCGTCCGTCCCCATCGCGTACGGGCTGACAAGGCGTACGCCTCCCGGAAGAACCGCGCCTACCTGCGCCGTCGCGGGATCCGCTGCACCATCCCGAACAAGGCCGACCAGGCTCGCAACCGGAAGAAGCAGGGTTCCTCCGGTGGTCGGCCACCGAAATTCGATCTGGTGGATTACAGAGCGCGGCACGCAGTCGAGTGCGGCATCAACCGCCTAAAGAGGCACCGTGCCGTGGCGACGAGATACGACAAGCTCGCGGTCCGCTATGAGGCAACTGTTCTTATCGCAGCCATCAATGACTGGCTGCAGTCCGCATGCGTCTACCTTTCGCGGAACACCTGAGATCGAGCGACGCAGTGCGCTATCTGCCGATGGAACCGTCAGCCTGCTCACGGAGGATATCGGTGTGGCCCGCATGGCGAGCCGTCTCTTCGATCATGTGCACCAGCACCCATCGCATCGATCGCACGGTGCCCGCTTTGCCTGCCGCCCGAGCACAGGGATGGCTCAAGTCGTTACATCGCTCGATGATCTCGTTGGACCGTTCGATGGCACTGCGGTAGGCGGCGAGGAGGCTGTCCGCACTGTCCCCCTCGGAGAGATCCATGCCGAAGTCCGGATGCTCGACATCGGCACCCTCGAAGGCCCAGGCGAACCAGTAGAGCTCTGCCGCCGTCAGGTGCTTCACCAGGCCGAAAACACTGGTGCCAGAGGGTACTCCGGGTGTTCGTCCCTGCCTCTCGTCAAGGCCCTGTGCCTTTCCGGCCACTGCTTCGCGGACGTAGTTCAAGAACGCAAGCAAGGTCGACTTCTCGTCGGAGTCGCTGTCAGGAGGGCCTATGTCGCGGAGCTGTTGCGTCTCTGTCACCGGGGCACACTAGCTTGATCCACTTTCGAAACGCACCCTAGCAGCTTCGCCGCTGGGTGGGCCGAGGGTCCGGTCGTGGTGTACCTGTGACAGCCACTGCGGCGCTGAGGGGTTCAGCGGCGCGTGACGCCGAACGCAAAGCCTGGACGCCGCCCTCGAGCCAGGCCCGCCGCCAGCGCTCCACCGACCAATCGCTGACCCGCAGATCCCGGGCGATCGCCGATGTCTACTCGCCCGCCTCGAACCGGACCCCGGCCTCCAGGCGCACCTGTTCACGGAACGCCCTCCGCTCAGCGGTCAGGCCCCACCCTGCGCGTACCGCATACCAGCGGCATACCGCAGGGATCACTACCTGCCACCACCGACAACAGAAAGAAAACCTCAGTAATGGACATGTCTCACGCTATGGCAGCGAGCGTGACGGTCTCCGTGACCCTCGGTACAGAAGTCAGTCCCCAACAGCGCCAAAGGGAGCCGCTCGATGGTTGCTTGCCGGGCCTTCTCCCGAACCCAGTTGGCGATGTCCTCTTCCCGCTCGAGCAGGAGGGCGACTTCCCGGAGTTCACCCAGCATCACGACGCGATGGGTCAAGAAGTCCCTACAGGCCGCAACTGCTGGCTTCGTGAAGCCTGAAGCGGAGATGAACAGGCCACGTGCCTCCGCCCGGCTCATGATGCGAACAAGCTGGCGGCTCATCGGTTCGATGTCTACGGGCTTGCCCCACCACTTCACTTCCACGATGTATTGCTTGCCGTCGATCTCAATCACGCCGTCGATCTGCTCATGAGTCACGCCCTCTTCGTCCCTGATCGCGAACGCGTCTCGGATCGAGACCCCGTCGGTCTTGAACAGGTCGTTTAGGAGTACTTCGAGTCCGGCACCTCGGGCGTACGGGTTTTCCTGCTTGAAAAGGGCAGCGAGCCGATTCCTTAGGTCGCTGAACCGTTCGCGGCGGGCCGCAGCCTTCTTTCGTTCGGCTTGCTGGGTCGCCAACCGGTCCTGGCGCTCTGTGTCGCGCTCGTGCTGCATCCTCGTGAAGGAGTCCTTGGTGTTCACCACCCTGCGGATTTGCGCTACTAGGTGTACTGCCCAGGGACGTTGGTCAATCTGGTGATGGGCGGTTTGCCGCCGGTTGCGGTGTGGGGGCGGTGGTGATTGTAGTGATGGAGCC
>NZ_JBEXDB010000044.1:0-14744 GCF_040605575.1 Streptomyces sp. NPDC005566
CAGGACCGTCTCCAGACGCTCCTGGGTCAGGGCGGTGAACACACCGTCGTCGAGGACACCCGCCGCATGCACGACACCGGTCAGCGGAGCCTCGGTGGGGATGTCCGCGAGGACGGCAGCGAGAGCGTCGCGGTCGGCGGCGTCACAGGCGACGACATCCACCACAGCCCCGGCTTCCTGCAGCGTGTCCACGAGATCCGCTGCACCAGGCGCATCCGGACCTTGCCGGGACAGCAGGAGGAGGTGGCGGATGCCGTGTTGGGTGGCGAGGTGGCGGGCGAGGAGTCCGCCGAGGGTGCCGGTGCCTCCGGTGATCAGTACGGTGCCGTCCGGGTTCGGGCGGGCGGGGAGGGTCAGGACGTTCTTGCCGATGTGCTTGGCCTGCGCCATGTGACGCCAGGCGGTGACCGCCTCGCGTACGTCCCACACCGTCAGCGGCAGCGGTTCGAGCACACCCTGCTCAAAGAGGGCGACGACCTCGGCGAGGATCCGGCCCATGCCCTCCGGACCCGCATCCGACAGGTCGAACGCGAAATACGGGACGTCAAGACCGGTGCGGACATCTGTCTTGCCCATTTCGACGAACCGGCCGCCCGGTGTGAGCAGGCGTAGTGAGGCGTCCACGAACTCGCCTGCGAGGGAGTTGAGGACGACGTCGACTCCACGGTCGCCTGTCGCGGTCCGGATCTGCTCCTCGAATGCGAGATCACGGGAAGAAGCGATCCGTGACGGGTCGATCCCGTTGGTGATGAGGGTGGGCCACTTGCCGGGACTGGCGGTGGCGTACACCTCCAGGCCCCAGTGCCGAGCCAGTTGTACCGCGGCCATGCCGACACCGCCGGCCGCCGCGTGGATCAGCACCGACTCACCCGCCCTGACCCCGGCCAGGTCCTGCAGCCCGTACCAGGCGGTCGCGAACACCAGCGGTATAGCTGCCGCCTGCGCCCACGACCAGCCCGCCGGAACCTTCACGAGCAGCTCCCGGCCGGTCACCGCCCGGGCAGCGAAACCCCCGTCGAAGAACCCGAACACCCGGTCCCCGACATGAAGGTCTTCGACGTCGGGGCCCACCTCGACGACCACACCGGCCGCCTCCGAACCCATCGTTCCCGGTTCCGGGTACATGCCCAGCCCGAGGAGCACGTCCCGGAAGTTCACACCTGCCGCGCGGACCTCGACCCGTACCTGGCCGGGTTCCAGCTGCAGAGTGTCGGCGGCCTCGATGTGGAGGGATTCCAGCGTGCCGTCCGCACCCGGCAGCAGGTGCCAGCCGTGGTCCGGCAGCACCAACCCGCTCCTGACCGCACGGGTCAGGCGGGGCACCAGCAGCGCGCCGTCGCGGATGGCGACCTGTGGCTCGTCGATGCCGGCCAACAGCGCCAGGTCCAGTTGTTCTTCGGTGGCCGGGTCGGTGTCGACCAACACGATCCGGTCCGGGTGCTCCGACTGCGCCGAGCGCACCAGCCCCCACACCGCCGCACCCACCACATCCACGACCGCACCGGGATCAGCCGGAACCGCACCCCGGGTCACCACCGCGAGGCGTGAGCCGAACGTGCCCTCGTCAGCCAGCCACTCCTGCACACCGCGCAGAACCTCGCCGAGGACCCGCTCCACCGAACCGTCAGCAGCGCGCAGCACCGTCCATGCCGGAGTCTCTGCCGCGTCGCCGGTGGCACAAGTGCCCGGAGGCGGCGCGACCCACTCCACCGCGAACAGTGCGTCATCCGCAGGCCCGGCCGCAGACAGCTGTTCCGCCGACACCGCACGCGACACCAGCGAGCGTACGAGCGCGACCGGCGCACCGGTCCCGTCGGCCGCCTGAACGGTGATGCCCTCGCCCTCAGGGCGAATCGCCACCCGCAACGTGGTCGCCCCGACCGCGAACAGCTCCACACCCGACCACGCGAACGGCAACCGCGGCCCGGCGGTCTCGGTGTCGGTATCGGTGAGGATGAGGCCGGAGGGGTGCAGTGCGGCGTCGAGCAGGGCGGGATGGATACCGAACCCGTCCGCCGACTCAGTGATCGTCACCTCGGCGTACACACCGGACGCGTCGCGCCAGGCCGCGTGCACGCCCTGCAACGCCGGGCCGTAACCGAAGCCCACCCCGGCCAACGCCTCGTAGAAGCCGTCGACATCCACCGCTTCCACGCCCTGCGGCGGCCACACACTCAGGTCGAAGTCAGCGTGCGGGCCGTTCTGTTCCGCCAGCGAGCCGGACGCGTGCAGCGTCCACTCGTCCGCGCCCTCGGCACGGGCATGCACGTGGAACGGTCGGTCGCCCGAGGGATCCGGGTCCTCGACCCGTACCTGCACCTGGACGCCACCGGACTCCGGCAGCACCAGCGGCGCCCGCAGAACGAGTTCCTGGACGAGACCGCAGCCCACCTCCTGGCCGGCCCGCAGCACCATCTCCACCAACGCGGCACCGGGGACCACGATGCGGCCCAGCACGAGATGGTCGGCCAGCCACCCATGCGCACCCACCGACAGCAAGCCTGTCAGAAGAGTTCCAGCCCCCTCGGCCAACGAGACGGCTGTCTCCAGCAACGCATGCCCGGATGCGAACCGACCAGTCCCACCAGGCAGTGACTGCGGCCAGTACCGCTGGTGCTGGAACGCGTAGGTGGGAAGTGTGACGTGGCGGCCGGTGAGCACCGTGGTCCAGTCGACGTCGACGCCGGCCGCCCATGCCTCACCGAGGGAAGCCAGGACACGCCGCATCCCGCCCTCACCACGCCGCAGCGTGCCCAGCACCACCGCATCTGCGCCGGCCGCGTCGACCGTCTCCTCCACACCCACCGTCAACACCGGATGGGCGCTGACCTCGATGAACGTGCGCATGCCCTGCCCCAGCAGGGACCGGACCGCGGTCTCGAACTCCACTGTCGAACGAAGATTGTCGAACCAGTACCCGGCATCCAAACCGCCCTCGACAAGGCCACCGGTCAGCGTGGACAGCATCGGAACCGTGCCGACAGCCGGGGACAGCCCGGCCAGATCCGCAAGAATCCGCTCCCGGAGCTGGTCCATCCGCGGTGAATGGGACGCGTAGTCCACCGGGATCCGGCGTGTGCGGATGCCACGCTGTTCGCACTCCGCCATGAACGCGTCGAGCGCCTCGTCATCACCGGAGACCACCGTGGAGGACGGACCGTTCACCGCCGCCACCGACACCCGGTCCGACGTCAGCTCCTGGACCGTCTCCCGGCCGGCAGCCACGGACACCATGCCCCCGCCACCGGCCACCGCCACCAGCGCCCTCGACCGCAACGCCACCACCCGTGCCGCGTCATCCAACGACAGCCGGCCCGCCACACACGCCGCAGCGATCTCACCCTGCGAATGACCGACCACCGCGGACGGCACCACACCCGCCGAACGCCACACCTCGGCCAGAGCGACCATCACCGCCCACAACACCGGCTGGATCACGTCCACCCGGTCCACGTCACCGTCCTGCAGGACGACTTCACTCAGCGACCAATCGACATACGGGGCCAGTGCCGTCTCGCACTCAGTCAACCGCTCCCGGAACTCCGGCGAGGTGTCCCACAACTCCCGTGCCATGCCCACCCACTGCGAGCCCTGACCCGGGAACACGAACACCACACCACCAGAACCCGCGGTGGCCGACGCGGCTGTGGGCAGGGCGGCCAGCAGCTCCTCCCGGCTCTCGCCGACGATGACCGCGCGATGTTCCAGCGCCGCACGCGTCGTCGCCAGCGACCACCCCACGTCCACCGGCTCAAGCCCTGCATCGCCCGCGACATACGCCCCGAGCCGCTCCACCTGCGCCCGCAGCGCCGCCTCGGACTTCGCCGACACCACCCACGCCGACACACCCGAAACGGGAGCAGCCGGCGGCGGAACCTGGACCGGTTCCGCCGCCTGTTCCAGAATCACGTGCGCGTTCGTTCCGGACATCCCGAACGACGACACCGCCGCACGCCGCGGACGATCCGACACAGGCCACGCCCGGGCCTCCGTCAGCAACTCCACCGCGCCCGCCGACCAGTCCACCTCCGGCGACGGCTCATCCACATGCAACGTCGCAGGCAGCACACCATGCCGCAACGCCATCACCATCTTGATCACACCCGCGATGCCTGCCGCGGACTGTGTGTGGCCGATGTTCGACTTCACCGACCCCAGCCACAAGGGCTCGCCGCCCTCGCCTCGCTCCTGGCCGTACGTCGCCAGGAGCGCCTGAGCCTCGATCGGATCGCCCAGACGCGTTCCTGTCCCGTGCGCCTCCACCACGTCGACGTCCGCGCCGGTCAGCCGGGCGTTGGCCAGTGCCTGGCGGATCACCCGCTGCTGCGACGGACCGTTCGGCGCCGTCAAACCATTCGACGCACCGTCCTGGTTGATGGCACTGCCGCGCACCACCGCCAGCACCTGATGCCCGTTGCGCTCGGCGTCCGAGAGCCGCTCCAGCATCACCAGGCCGACGCCCTCGGACCACCCCGTCCCGTCGGCCGCCGCAGCGAACGCCTTGCACCGCCCGTCACCGGCCAGCCCGTCCTGCCGGTCGAACTCGACGAACGCGCCCGGCGTGGCCATCACCGTCACACCACCGGCCAACGCCATGTCGCACTCGCCGGTGCGCAGCGCCTGCGCCGCCAGATGCAGGGCCACCAACGACGACGAACACGCCGTGTCCACCGTCACCGCAGGACCTTCGAGCCCGAACGCGTAGGAAACCCGCCCCGAGATCACACTGCTCGCCGTACCGGTCAACATGTGCCCTTCGGCACCAGGTATCCCCGCCGCCCCGTATCCGGACGAAGCCGCACCGGCGAACACACCCACGCTCCGGCCGCGGAACGACCGCGGATCCATCCCCGCCGACTCGAACGTCTCCCAAGCCGCCTCCAGAAGGAGCCGCTGCTGCGGGTCCATGGCAAGCGCCTCACGAGGGCTGATCTCGAACAGCCCGGCGTCGAAGCCGTCCGCGCCCTGGACGAACCCGCCCAGTTGCACCATGTCGGCAAGCGTCGGCCAGCCTCGGTCGAGAGGGAACGGCGAGATGCCGTCCTTCCCGTCGGCGACCAGGTTCCACAGCTGGTCGGGGGAAGTGACTTCCCCCGGGAACCGGCACGCCATACCCACGATCGCCAGCGGCTCGTCGTTCCGGTCCGCCGTCACCCGGCGCGCCGGCTCCTCGACCGGCTCCAACTCACCGAAGAGCTGCTGGGCCACGTACTCGCACAGCACAGCCGGGGTGGGGTAGTCGAACGCCAGCGTCGCGGGCAGTCGCAGGCCGGTGGCTGCGGTCAGCCGGTTGCGGAGTTCCACCGCGGTGAGCGAGTCGAAGCCCAGATCCTTGAACGCCTGCCGCTCACCGATCGCATCGGCCGAAGCATGCCCCAAAACCGTCGCGGCGCTGCCGCGCACCAACTCAAGGAGTCTCTGTAGCCGTTGGGCTTCGGGAACGGTCCGCAGCCGCTGCATGAGCGCCAGACCCGCTACCGACTCCTGCGCGACCGCACGCCGCACCCGGCCGGCGACCAGACCACGCAGCAGGGCAGGCACCTCACCGTCCGCCCGCAACCCGGCCAGGTCGAGATTGACCGGCACCAGGTGTGCGGTCGAGCGCGTCAGGGCTGTATCGAAGAGGGCGAGGCCTTGCTCGGTGGCCAGGCCCCGTGCGAGCTGGTCCTGAAGATGACCGGTCATCGCGCTGGCCTGCTGCCACATGTCCCAGGCCAGGGAGAGGCCGGGTCGGCCTTCTGTGCGGCGTCGGGTGGCGAGGGCGTCGAGGTAAGCGTTGGCGGCGGAGTAGTTGGCCTGCCCCGGAGTACCGAACGTCGCCGAGGCGGAGGAGTAGAGCACGAACATCGCGAGGTCGGTGTCGCGGGTCAGTTCGTCCAGGTTCGCGGCGGCGGTGGCCTTCGCCCGCAGGACCGTCTCCAGACGCTCCTGGGTCAGGGCCGTGAACACGCCGTCGTCGAGGACACCTGCCGCGTGGACGACGCCGGTCAGTGGAGCCTCGGTGGGGATGTCCGCGAGGACGGCTGCGAGGGCGTCGCGGTCGGCGGCGTCGCAGGCCACGATCCGTGCCTGGGCACCCAGCTCGGCGAGCTCCGCGACCAGATCGGACACGCCAGGCGCGTCAGAGCCACGGCGGGACAGCAGGAGGAGGTGGCGGATGCCGTGTTCAGTGACCAGGTGGCGGGCGAGGAGTCCGCCGAGGGTGCCGGTACCGCCGGTGATCAGTACGGTGCCGTCCGGGTTCGGGCGGGCGGGGAGGGCGAGGACGTTCTTGCCAATGTGCTTGGCCTGCGCCATGTGGCGCCAGGCGGTGACGGCTTCGCGTGCGTCCCACACGGTCAGCGGCAGCGGTTCGAGGACGCCCTGCTCGAAGAGGGCGACGACTTCGGCGAGGATCCGGCCCATGCGTTTCGTGCCCGCATCGGTGAAGTCGAACGCGAAGTACGGGACGTCGAGACCGGTGCGGACGTCGGCCTTGCCCATTTCGACGAACCGGCCACCCGGCGCCAGCAGCCTCAGCGAGGCGTCCACGAACTCGCCCGCGAGGGAGTTGAGGACGACGTCGACTCCACGGTCGCCTGTCGCGGTCCGGATCTGCTCCTCGAAGTCGAGGTCACGGGAAGACGCGATCCTTGACCGATCGACTCCGTGGGTGATGAGGGTGGGCCACTTGCCGGGACTGGCGGTGGCGTACACCTCCAGGCCCCAGTGCCGGGCCAGTTGTACCGCGGCCATGCCGACACCGCCGGCGGCGGCGTGGATCAGCACCGACTCACCGGGCCTGACCCCGGCCAGGTCCTGCAGCCCGTACCAGGCGGTCGCGAACACCAGCGGTATAGCTGCCGCCTGCGCCCACGACCAGCCCGCCGGAACCTTCACGAGCAGCTCCCGGCCGGTCACCGCCTGGGCAGCGAAACCCCCGACGAAGAAGCCGAACACCCGGTCCCCGACAGCGAGGTCGCCGACGCCGGGACCGGTTTCCACGACCACACCGGCCGCTTCCGAACCCATCGTGCCCGGTTCCGGGTACATTCCCAGCCCCAGAAGCACGTCCCGGAAGTTCACACCCGCAGCACGGACTTCGACCCGCACCTGGCCGCTTTCCAGCGGCGGCGTGTCGGCCGCCTCGACGTGGAGAGACTCCAGCGTGCCGTCCGCGCCCGGCATCAGATGCCAGTCGTGGTCCGGCAGCACCAACCCGCTCCTGACCGCACGGGTCAGGCGGGGCACCAGAAGCGCACCATCGCGGATGGCGACCTGCGGCTCGTCGATGCCTGCCAGCAGCGCCAGGTCCAGTTGTTCTTCGGTGGCCGGGTCGGTGTCGACCAGCACGATCCGGTCCGGGTGTTCCGACTGCGCGGAGCGAACCAGCCCCCACACCGCCGCACCCACCACATCCACGACCGCACCGGGATCAGCCGGAACCGCACCCCGGGTCACCACCGCCAGGCGTGAGCCGAACGTGCCCTCGTCAGCCAGCCACTCCTGCACACCGCGCAGAACCTCGCCGAGCACCTGCTCCACCGGACCGTCACCGGTCGGCAGTACCGTCCACGCCGGAACCTCCACCGCGTCGCCGGAAGCAGCAGCACCCGGCGGCAACGCGACCCACGCCACCGCGAACAACGCGTCATCCGCGGGCCCGGCCGCAGACAGCTGTTCCGCCGACACCGCGCGCGACACCAGCGAGCGCACGACCGCGACCGGCGCACCGGTCCCGTCGGCCGCCCGGACGGTGATGCCCTCACCCTCAGGGCGGATCGCGACGCGCAACGTGGTCGCCCCGACCGCGAACAGCTCCACACCCGACCACGCGAACGGCAACCGCGGCCCGGAGGCCTCGGTGTGGTCGCCGAGGATGAG
Organism: Streptomyces sp. NPDC005566; assembly: GCF_040605575.1. Classification (NCBI taxonomy): domain Bacteria; kingdom Bacillati; phylum Actinomycetota; class Actinomycetes; order Kitasatosporales; family Streptomycetaceae; genus Streptomyces; species Streptomyces sp. NPDC005566. Next base: position 7,864 of record NZ_JBEXDB010000044.1, read on the forward strand.
GCCGGAGGGGTGCAGCGCTGCATCGAACAGCGCTGGGTGGATAGCGAACCCGTCCGCCGACCCCTCGATCGTCACCTCGGCGTACACACCGGACGCATCGCGCCAAGCCGCCTGCACACCCTGGAACACCGGGCCATAGCCGAACCCCGCGCTCGCCAACGCCTCGTAGAACCCGTCGACGTCCACCGCGTCCGCGCCCTGCGGCGGCCACGCACGCAGGTTGAAGTCAGCCTCCGAACCTGCCTGTTCAGCCAGCGAACCCGCAGCATGCAGCGTCCACTCGTCCGTGCCCTCGGCACGGGCATGGATGTGGACCGGCCGGTCGCCCGACGGGTCAGGGTCGTCGACCCGGACCTGCACCTGAACGCCACCGGCCTCCGGCAGCACCAGCGGCGCCCGCAGCACCAACTCCCGCAGCAGACCACAGCCCACCTCCTGGCCGGCGCGCAGAACCATTTCCACCAACGCGGTTCCCGGCACCACCACATGCCCCGACACCACGTGATCAGCCAGCCACGGATGCGCACCCACCGACAGCAGTCCGGTCAGCACAACTCCGTCGCCCTCGGCCAGCGCCACCACGGAACCCAGCAGCGCATGCCCGGCATCCTCTATGCCCAGCGCCCCCGCATCCCCACCGGTCACACCCGGCTGCGACCAGTACCGCTCACGCTGGAACGCGTACCTCGGTAGATCGACCACCCGGCCGTTCCAACCGGCGTACACAGCCGTCCAGTCCACGCCGACACCCACAGCCCAGAGGCGGCTGACGGCAGTGAGCGCGGTGTCGGTCTCGTCGCGGTCCTTGCGCAGGACAGGAATGAACTCGGCCCCGACGACGGTCTTCTGGGCCATGCCGGACAGCACGCCGTCCGGGCCGAGCTCCACGTACCGCGTCACACCCATCGCTTCGAGAGCCGTGACACCGTCCGCGAATCGCACTGCCTGCCGCGCCTGCCGCAGCCAGTAATCCGGCTCCTGCATCAGCCCGGCTTCGGCAATGGCACCCGTCAGGTTCGACACGACCGGTATCCGTGCCGGGTGGAAGGTCAACCCGTCCAGCACGCCCGCGAATTCGTCCAGCATCGGTTCCATCAGGGCCGAGTGGAACGCGTGCGACACCGACAGGACGCTGAACCGCAGGCCACGGGCGGCACACTCCGCCGCGTACCGCTCGACGGCCTCGACCTCGCCGGAGAGCACCACGGAGTGGGGGCCGTTGACGGCGGCGACGTCCAGACCGGAATCCGCGACATCCGCCTCGGTGGCCTGCACGGCGAGCATGCCGCCGCCCTCGGGCAGCGCCTGCATCAGGCGGCCACGCTCCGCCACCAGCACGCACGCATCGTCCAGGTCGAGGATCCCCGCGACATGTGCGGTGCTGATCTCGCCCAGCGAGTGGCCCAGCAGCACGTCCGGCGTCACACCCCATGACTCGACGAGACGGTACGACGCCACTTCGAGCGCGAACAGGCCGGCCTGCGCCCACATCGTCTGATCGAGACCGACCCCATCGGTCAGAACCTCGCGCAGCGGACGCTCCAACCGGGCGTCAAAGCGGGCGCACACCGTGTCGAAGGCCTCGGCGTACACCGGGAACTGTTCGTACAGCCCCAGGCCCATGCCCGCACGCTGCGAACCCTGACCGGTGAACAGGAACGCGGTCCGCCCCTCGGCAGCGACACCCGCGGCAAGGACATCCCCGCCGTAAGCCATAACCGTGTCGCCGGCCAGGACCACGCGGTGTTCCTGCGCGGCCCGGGTCGTCGCCAGCGACCAGCCGACGTGTACCGGATCCAGCTCCGGATGCTCGGTCACGAACGACCGCAGCCGCTCCGTCTGCACCCGCAGCGCGGCTTCGGACTTCGCCGAGACCACCCACGGGACCACCTCCGGTGTCCGCAGCGACGGCAGGTCGTCCGATGCCTGCACCGGCTCGACGGCCTCCGGGGCCTGCTCCAGAATCACGTGTGCGTTCGTCCCGCTGATACCGAACGACGACACACCCGCCCGCCTCGGACGGTCCGACACCGGCCACGAACGCGGCTCGGTCAGCAGTTCCACCGCGCCCGTCGACCAGTCCACCTGAGGCGACGGGCGGTCCACGTGCAGCGTCGCCGGCAGCACGCCGTGCCGCATCGCCATGACCATCTTGATCACACCCGCGACACCCGCGGCAGCCTGGGCATGGCCGATGTTCGACTTCACCGACCCCAGCCAGAGCGGCTCGTCCTCCGCGCCACGCTCCTGACCGTAGGTCGCCAGCAGCGCCTGCGCCTCGATCGGGTCGCCGAGCCGCGTCCCCGTCCCGTGGGCCTCCACCACATCGACATCCGCACCGGTCAGCCGGGCGTTCGCCAGTGCCTGGCGGATCACCCGCTGCTGTGCGGGACCGTTCGGCGCCGTCAGACCATTCGACGCACCGTCCTGGTTCACCGCGCTGCCGCGCACCACCGCAAGGACCTGATGCCCGTGGCGCTCGGCGTCCGACAGCCGCTCCAGCATCAGTACGCCGACGCCCTCGGCCCAGCCCGTCCCGTCGGCCGCCGCCGCGAACGACTTGCAACGGCCGTCGGTCGCGAGCCCGTCCTGCCGGTCGAACTCGGTGAAGACGTTCGCCGTGGCCATCACGGTCACGCCGCTCGCCAGCGCCAGATTGCACTCTCCGGCACGCAGTGCCTGCGCCGCCCAGTGCAGAGCCACAAGTGACGACGAGCACGCCGTGTCGATCGTGGCCGCCGGACCTTCGAGCCCGAACGCATACGCCACCCGGCCGGAGATCACGCTGTTCGCCGTGCCGGTCAGCAGGTGACCGTCGGAACCCGGCACACCGCCGTAGCCGTATCCGGACGAGGAAGCGCCGGCGAACACGCCCACGTTCCGGCCGCGGAGAGACCGCGGGTCCATGCCCGCCGACTCGAACGTCTCCCACGCGGCCTCCAGCAGCAGCCGCTGCTGGGGATCCATCGCCAGGGCCTCACGCGGCGAGATCCCGAACAGGCCCGCATCGAACTCGGCCACGTCATGGACGAACCCGCCCAAACCGCCGGCTGCGCCAGCCACGTTCGCCGGCCATCCGCGATCCGTCGGGAACGCCGACATGGCGTCCGCCCCGTCGGCGACAAGGTCCCACAACCGCTCCGGCGAATCGACCCCGCCCGGGTAGCGGCACGCCATCCCCACGATCGCGATCGGCTCGTCGACGGCACCCACCGGGATCGGCACCAGGTCCGCAGGCTGCGCCGCATCGATCAGCAGAGTCCGGAGGTACTCGGCCAGCACTCGCGGCGCGGGGTAGTCGAACACCAAGGTCGCGGGCAGGGTCAGCCCGGTGTGCGTGGCCAGCAGGTTGCGCAGTTCGACCGCCATCAGCGAGTCGAAACCCAGATCCCGGAATGCCCGCTCGGGTTCGACCTCGTCCACGCCCGAGTGACCCAGCACCGTCGAAGCCAGCCCTCGTACCAGATCCAGCAGCATCTCCTGCTGTCGTGCCTGGGAGACGGCCCTCAGTTCACCGCGCCACGGCAGGTCGGCGTCAGCGGTACCACCGATGGCCCCGTCGGCCTGTACGGCCTCGGGCAGGTCGGCGAGCAGTGAACTGTGGCGGGCCGAAGTGAACGCGGACATGAAGGCGGGCCAGTCGACGTCCGCCACCGTCAGCGCGTCCAGTCCGCCGTCGACCGCTTCGGCCAACGCCCGCATCGCGAGCGCCGGATCCAGCGCGTTCAGCCCACGCCGACGCAGGTACTCCTCCGTCTCCTCCCTGGTGGCCATCCCTCCTTCGGCCCACGGGCCCCAGGCCACCGACGTTCCCGCCAACCCGCGGTCGCGGCGGTGCTGCACCCAGGCGTCCAGGAACGCGTTGGCCGCCGCGTACGCACCCTGACCGCCGCTGCCCCACGTCGCGGCGATCGACGAGAAGACGACGAACAGGTCGAGCGGCAGGTGCGCAGTGAGCTCGTCAAGGTGCACCGTCCCGGTCACCTTGCTCTCGAGCACCTCCCCCACCGCGTCCAGGCTGGTCCGGTCCAGCTTTTCCGGAGTCCCGACGCCGGCGGTGTGCACGATGCCGGTCAGGGGCCATTCCGCCGGAATGGCGGCGATCACCGCGGCGAGGGCATCCCGGTCGGCCACGTCGCAGGCGGCGACCGTGACCTGTGCACCCAGCCCGGCCAGTTCGTCCACCAGGCCGTCGGGGGCCACGCCGCCGCGGCTGGTCAGCACCAGGTGTGGCACACCCCGGCCGGCGAGCCAACGCGCCACCATGGAGCCCAGCGCACCGGTGCCTCCCGTGACCAGTACCGTTCCCGACCCACTCCACGTCCCGCCGGCCGGTGCCACGGGCTCGGCCCGCAGCACGCGCCGGCCGTGGACGCCGGACGCGCGAACGGCGACCTGGTCCTCGCCGCCGTCGGCCAGGACTCCGGCGAACCGGGCGGCAGCACGGGCGTCCAGTTCGGCCGGCAGGTCCACCAGACCGCCCCACTGCTGGGGGAACTCCAGCGCGGCGACCCGGCCCAGACCCCAGACGGCGGCCTGGCCGGGACTCCGCAGCGGATCCGACCGCCCGGTCGACACCGCGCCCCGCGTCGCCGCCCAGAGCGGGACGGCCAGGTCGGCGTCGGCCAGTGCCTGCAGCAGCGACAGCACGACCGCAAGAGGAGCCGGGACCCCGCTGCGTGCGGGAAGGTCCTCGACGGCTTCGGCCGACAACACGACACCGGACAGGTCATGGGCCTCGCCGGCAAGACGTTCGAGCGTCGCCGCCAGCTCGCGCCGCCCTGTCGAACCGCCGTCGAGGGACACACCGACCACCGAAGCCCCGGCACCGGTCAGCGCCGCGGCCACATCCGACCGCTCCGAACCGACGACTACCCACGTCCCCGCCAAGGGCCCTGTGGGCGACAGGCCGGTGAGCGGTTTCCAAGTGACCTGGTATCGCCAGGAGTCGACCACGGAGCGTTCGCGTCGTTGGCGTCGCCAGGCGGAGAGGACCGGCAGCAACTGGTGGAGGGCGTCGGGGGCGTCGGGCAGGTCAAGTTCGGTGGCCAGTTGTCCGAGGTCCTCGCGTTCGACCGCGTCCCAGAACCGGCTCTCGGTCAGGTCGCCGCCACTCGGAACGCCGGTGGGTTCGGCAGCCGGCTCCGGCCAGTACCGGGCGCGCTGGAAGGCATAGGTCGGCAGGTCGACCGTTCGGCCGCCCCAGCCGGCGAAGACGGCGGTCCAGTCGATGTCGGTGCCTGTGGCCCAGAGGCGGCTGATCGCGGTGAGGGCGGTGTCGGTCTCGTTGCGGTCCTTGCGCAGGACGGGGACGAAGTCGGCTTCGGCGGCGGTGTCCTGGGCCATGGCCGACAGGACTCCGTCGGGGCCGAGTTCCACGTACCGTGTCACGCCGAACTCTGCGGCAGCCGCGACCCCGTCGGCGAAACGGACCGGCTGCCGCACCTGGTTCAGCCAGTACTCCGGCTGCTGCATGGCGCCGGGTTCGGCGACGGCTCCGGTGAGGTTCGAGACGACCGGGATCCGGGCCGGGTGGAAGGTCAGGCCGGCCAGGACGGCCGCGAACTCGGCCAGCACGGGTTCCATGAGGGCGGAGTGGAACGCGTGCGACACCGACAGGACGTTGAACCGGCGGCCCCGCTCGGCGCATTCGGCCGCGGAGCGCTCGATGGCTTCGGTGGTACCGGAGAGGACTACGGAGTTCGGGCCGTTGACCGCGGCGATGTCCAGGTCGGAGGCGGCGACGTCGGCTTCGGTGGCTTGGACGGCGAGCATGCCGCCGCCTTCGGGCAGGGCTTGCATGAGCCGGCCCCGTTCGGCAACCAGCGTGCAGGCATCGTCCAGGTCGAGGATGCCAGCGACGTGTGCGGCGGTGATCTCACCCAGGGAGTGGCCCAGGAGTACGTCGGGGGTGACGCCCCAGGATTCGACGAGCCGGAACAGGGCGACTTCGAGTGCGAACAGCCCGGCCTGCGCCCACATGGTGTGGTCGAGGTCGGCGCCGTCGGTGAGGACCTCGCGCAGGGGACGTTCCAGTCGTACGTCGAGCCGTGCGCAGACCGCGTCGAAGGCTTCGGCGAACACCGGGAACGACTCATAGAGTCCCAGGCCCATGCCGGTGCGCTGCGAACCCTGACCGGTGAACAGGAACGCGGTCCGGCCCTCGCCCGCGACGCCCGTGACGAGAATTCCGTCCCCGGCCAGCACCGCACGGTGCTCCAAAGCAGCCCGCGTGGTCGCCAGCGACCAGCCGACGTCCACCGCGTCCAGCTCGCAACGGTCGGCCGCGAACGACTGCAACTGCTCCACCTGCGCCCGCAGGGCGGTGTCGGACTTCGCTGAGACCGTCCACGGCACGAGGCTTGGTGTCTGTCGTGTCGCAGGAGTCGGTTGGGGTTGTGGTTCGGGGGCTTGTTCGAGGATGACGTGGGCGTTGGTGCCGCTGATGCCGAAGGAGGAGACGGCTGCGCGGCGGGGCCGGTTGTCGGTCTCGGGCCAGGGGCGTGCTTCGGTGAGGAGTTCCACCGCGCCCGCGGACCAGTCGACCTGGGGGGTGGGCTGGTCGATGTGGAGGGTGGCGGGCATGAGGCCGTGGCGCAGGGCCATGACCATTTTGATGACGCCCGCGACACCGGCGGCGGCCTGGGTGTGGGCGATGTTGGATTTGACGGATCCGACCCAGAGGGGTTCGTGGTTGTCGCCTCGGTTTTGGCCGTAGGTGGCCAGGAGTGCTTGGGCTTCGATGGGGTCGCCGAGGCGGGTGCCGGTGCCGTGGGCTTCGACGACGTCGATGTCGGTGCTGGTGAGGTGGGCGTTGGTGAGGGCTTGGTGGATGACGCGTTGTTGGGAGGGGCCGTTGGGGGCGCTGAGTCCGTTGCTCG
>NZ_JBEXDB010000045.1:0-11114 GCF_040605575.1 Streptomyces sp. NPDC005566
GTCGCCGATGACGTCAGTGCCGGGACTCCTGGAAACGAAGAAATCGGCCGCGCGGGAAGCAGCCGAGCGGAGCCGCGAGAAGCCGCGAGGATCGCGGCCGTGCCCGAAGAGGCTGAGCGACTGGTCGAACGGCTGGTCATCGCCCGGAAAACGCGGTGGAAGTGCTGGCCGAGGCATGGATGTGGTGGAGGAGAACGCGGTGACCGCCACGGCGGCGGGATCGCCGGTTCCCTGCCAGAGCGGGCGGCCGGCAAGGACGGCCCTCCCACCGGACTACCAGCCGATCATCTCGGTGCTGGAGGCCGAGGCCAGGCTGGGGCGGGACAGAACGCGAGCCAAGGAACTCGCGATGGCCCTGGGACTGGAAGCGGTGCCTGCGAAGATCGAGGGAGTGCGTTCGCGGGCGAAACGACTGGCCGAGCGCGGGTGGATCACCGGGCACCAGTCCGAAAAGTTCAGCATCGTGACGCCGTGACAATACGGTTCAGGCCGCCAGGGACACAGTCGTCGTGGCCACGTGAATGCGACAAGCGAGGCGTCGACTCATCAACATGGTCATCACCCACACGACCATGGACTCGCTGGTAGCGGGCAGCGTCTCGCAGCCGCGGGCCAGCCGCCGTAAGTGCATTGGAGGCGTATCGGGCCCAGGTTCCTCCGACTTCGGGTGAACAGGCGGGTGGCTGTCTACTCTGCTCCGTTGCTGTTCAAGGCCTTGAGTACGTGATCCAACTCGTTCGGCATCACAGCAACAAGAAGGGCACCCTCGGGAGAGGTGCACTCGACGATCCTGGACCCCCCGTTGATCTTCACGGCCTCGCGCAGCGACGGTGGACGCACGCTGACCCGACGCAAACCTTCCGGAAGGGATACCGCCGCGCCGGCCTTGGTCTGGGGCTCCCAGGCGACTCCGGAAGGACCTATCAGCAGCCGTCCACGGACCCATCGTCCGTCCAACGAAGGGTGCCGGAGGAGGCAGGCAACCTTGATCACATTTCCCTGAGCGGCACTGCAGGCACGTTGCTTCGCTTGACGGCGGAACAGCCACGCCGTCAGCCCTGCTGCTGCCAAGGCAACCACTAGTAGGGCTTTGTTAGGTCTCTGGGCATGCGGTCGTCTTGGTGGTTTCCTGATGGTATGAGGGCGAATGAACTCGCTGCGTGTAGGGGCCGGTTGGAGGAGTTCGCTGGGGAGGTGTTCGCGCCCTTGGTGCGTGCTGATCAGCGGGTGAAGGGCGGGTTGTATCTGCGTGGCCTGCTGCTGGACGGGCGTCGGAAGTCGATGCAGCCGATGGCCGGACGGCTCGGTGTGGACCATCAGCAGTTGCAGCAGTTCATGACCTCGTCGACCTGGCCGGTGGACACGGTTCGTACGAAGCTTGCCCGCCGGGCGGTGGCGGTGGTCCGGCCGCAGGTGTGGGTGGTGGATGACACCGGGTTCCCGAAGGACGGAACGTCCTCGCCCGGGGTCGCCCGTCAATACTCCGGCACCCTGGGCAAGGTCGGGAACTGCCAGATAGGGGTCAGTGTCCATGCCGCGTCCGACACCGCTTCGTGCCCGCTGTCCTGGCGTTTGTTCCTGCCCGGCAGCTGGGACAAGGCCGAAGCATCCGGTCGTCGGGCCCGCTGCCGGATCCCCGAACAAGAGCATCACCGGCCGAAATGGCAGCTCGCGCTGGACATGCTCGACGAGCTGGCCACCGTCGGCCTGCGGCCCGCGGTGCTGGTCGCGGACACCGGCTACGGAGCGAACGCCGACTTCCGCCACGGCCTGGAGGACCGCGGCCTGGCCTATGCATTGCAGGTCAAGGGTGAGATGACCGCCCACGCCGAGACAGCCGAACCTTACGAGCCGCCCTACGGCGGGCTCGGGCCACGTCCGCTGCCCCGCTACCGGACCCGACCGGTCAGCCTGCGCGAACACATCCTGGCCGCCGGACGTGCACGAGCGGTCACGGTCACCTGGCGCAAAGGCTCCAAAGCAGCCATGTCCGCCCGCTTTGTATTCCTGCGCGTCCGCCTCGCCGGCCGCCGCCCGAAGCCGGCATCCGATGGTGTGATCGGTCTTCGGTGGCTGGTAGCCCAGTGGCCGGAAGGCCAGGACGAGCCGGTCAAGTACTGGATCTCCAACCTGCCGGCCGACATCCCGGCCCGGGATCTGGTCCGCCTCGCGAAACTACGCTGGCGCATCGAGCACGACTACCGTGAGTTGAAGACAACGCTCGGACTCGACCACTTCGAGGGCCGCTCGTTCACCGGCTGGCACCGCCACGTCACCCTCGTCACTGCCGCCCACCTCTTCCTGACCGAACAGCGGTCCAGCCCAAAAGTCCCTGCCAGGGCCTGACCCTCTACCAGGCCCTGGCCCTCCTCCAGCACCTGTTAGCCACCTGGACCGGCACCTGCCCCACCTGCCGACAACCCACCCCATGGCAGCCCTACGACACCACCTAACAAAGCCCTACTAGTGCTCTGACCGTGAAGGTTCACCGTGTTGAGGTTGGAGCAACGGCCGATGGGCTCGTGGTTGCGGTTACGAGGGGCGCACTGTGGGTGTGTTGAGGACGTACTTGCCCGGTGCGCTGTTGGCCAGCGCGGCCACGATGTCGGCATTGGACCGCACTTCGTCCCAGCGGCGCTGGAAGGTGCAGTAGGCGATGGCATCGAGGCCGATATGGATGAGGTAGGCATGGAGGCGCTCACGCAGGTGGGTCGGGAGCGAGCCGGCGGTGCGCCAGTGGCCCAGCAATGCGGCGTAGATATCGACAGCGCGCCACTGTGGGTACCACGGCCACCAGTAGATGAGCCAGGCGGCGTCGTAGAGGGTGTCGCCGTACAGGGCGTTGCCCCAGTCGAGTACGGCGGTGACGGTGCCATCGGCAGCGAGGACGTTGTGACTGAGCAGGTCGCCATGGATCATGTTCCGCTCGTTAGGCAGGTATGGCGTGAGCGCGGCGAGTGCGGCCAGCCCGGCTTCCACCGGTCCGAGCCCGATCTCGGAGTCGGCCAGCGCTGCTTTCCAGCCGGGAACCCGGGCCGTCTCGGTACTGATGGCCAGCAACGCGTTCGGCCAGGAGTCATACGGAGCTTGCCCGTCTGGGGTCCAGATCCCGTAGCCGGCGGCGCCGGAAAGCTCAATTTCGCCGATGGCGTCGAGCGTGGTCAGGAGGCTCGGCAGCGTCAGCGTCACGTCGGCGGCGGACAGGTTGTCGAACCCGATCCCGTGCGCGCGTGCCGAGATCGCATAATGCCAGGTGTCGACCACACCCCGTGCCAGCACCGGCGGCACGGGCAGGCCGGGCCTGGCGAAACCGGCGACGCGTTCGTCCTTGGCGAAGTCCGCACCATGCGCCCCGACGCGCAGGACCGCCTCCGCACCATCGATGGTCAATTCGAATGCCTGCGACCAAGCACCGGCCGCCAGCGGCTGCGGGTCGGTCGCGCGCGCCCCGAAGGACGTGCGCACCAGCTGGCGGGCCAGGTCCGACAGCGTGGCGGGTGCAGGTTCGTTGGGCATACGAGCAGGCTAGTGCTCTGACTGAATCGCCGGTTTACTTCCGGCCGTGGCGGCGAGTGGTTGTCCGCCCCAGCGGATGCCTTTCTCGCTGCGGATGCGGCTGGGCCTGATCTCTGATGCCACGGCGAGCAGGACCCATCAGAAGCTCCGGACCCTGGATGGCCAGCCGGGATTTTCTGCCGAACCTGTGTCCGGCTTCCCAGGCGAACAACCAATTCTGCTCTCCCAAGCGTTCGAGCTCGCGGAACGGGAAACGGGTCTGAGTGTTCGGGAGCTGGCCCAGGAGCTGGCGTGGACGCCGGCACATGTAAGGGAGCTGCTGGCCATGCCGGACAGTCGACCGGTGCTGAGGCTGGTCTAAGTTCTCTCGGACACGCGCCTCAACCCCTACTACGCTATGTGCTTCATGTGCCGCATCTGAGAGGAAGTGTCGTGATCGTCGAGATCGGCTTGCAGGGTGACGAAGCAGGTTACGAGCTGCGACAGTTAGAGAAGTGGCTGCGGGAGGATGACGGACTCGCACGAGCCACGATCTCGGGCCGGAACGCGCCGACGGAGAGCGGCGACATGGGACCGGTACTGGAAGCGCTGCAGGTGCTCTTGGAACCGCAAGGTGTCTTGGCCGCAGTCGCAGCGTCTGTCGGCACCTGGGCCGGGGTGCGGCGTCGTAACGTCCGCATCCGTGTGCGCAGCGGTGAGAAGGAAGTCGAGATCGATGCCACGCGATTGCGTGACCCGGACGACATCGCGAGGCGCATCCTGCGCGAGCTGGATAGCAAGCACGAGGCATGACTTTGCTACCGAACACCACAGCCCGAGCCGTATTGATCGGTACCGCCACCTACCGAACGTTCGACGAGATTCCTCACTCGTATAACAACGTTCGCGGCCTCTGCGAGCTACTTACCGATCTTGAGCTCGGCAGTTTCACTCCCGAACACATGAGGCTGATCGACGATCCGGCGACGTCGGCAGACATCATGCAGCCGCTCAAGCAGGCGGCTGAAGAGGCCGAGAGCGTCCTGCTGGTCTACTACAGCGGTCACGGCCAACTGACCGGGGAAAACAGCGAACTCCACCTCACTCTCACCGGCAGTGAGCCCGATGCGCCGTGGTCCAGCCTGCCGTTCTCCTACGTGGCTGACATCATCAAGCAGTCTGGAGCCTCCACCAAAATTGTTGTGCTCGACTGCTGTTACAGCGGCCGTGCGCACAGCGACCTCATGTCGGACCCATCGCAGCTGGTCAAGGACCAGCTCGCCACCGAAGGTCTGTACTGCCTCACTTCGGCGCCGAAGAACCGCCCTTCCAAAGCACCGGAAGGGCATACATACACCGCGTTCACTCACCACCTCTTGGAATCCCTCAGGGACGGGGTCCCGATGGCTGGCCCCTTGCTACGTATGGCCGACATCTACGGCGACGTACGCAAGAGGATGCGAGCAACCAAGTTCCCGCTCCCAGAGCAGTGCAACAGGAAGGAGGCAGGCGACTTCCCGCTCGTACGCAACCGCGCCTTCGGGGAAGATAGGGCCACAAGTTTCGTACCCGAGCTTGATTTCAGCAGGTCACGCGCCGTTGTCATCGGTTCCTCTACATACGACGACGATATGCTAGGTGTACTTCCCTCGTGCCGGAACGATGCTCTGGCGGTTCGGCAAGTACTCCTCGATAAGAACATTTTCGGTTTCGCGCCGGAGCACTGCACTCTCGTGCTGGATCCGGCCACGCCAGCAGATTTGCTAGGCCCAGTAGGGGACGCCGCGGAGGAAGCCGAAGACCTGCTCCTCGTCTACTACTCGGGCCATAGTGCCGTGACTAACGAAGGCGATCTGACTCTTCTAACAAGGAGGAGCCGGATGGATCGGCTCTCCTACACCGCTGCGCCCGCTTCAGTCCTCGCAGGAATTCTAGGTGAGTCCCGAGCGCGAGAGCACGTTGTCATCGCTGACGCGTGCTTCGGCGGGCGTCTATCGGGTGCTTTCGCCACCACGATGGCCGACGTCTACACCCTCTGCTCGGCAAACCGCACCGGACGGGCGATGGCAACTACCGACCATGGCGTTTTCACTGCCAATCTGCTCGAGATGTTGCAGGTTGGAATCCCGGGCGCTGCCCCGCATCTCAACCTGATCGACGTCTTCTCGGCGCTGCAGAACAGTGATGGCAGTGGGTCGGCCCCGTTCCTCTCTCTCAGTGGAACCAGCAAGATCCGCTGCCTGCTCCGCAACGGCTCAGACGAGATCAACACTGCTACCGAGCACAGCTGCCTTATGACCGCATAGCACTCCTGCAGGGCAGGTCTCACTTCAGACAACGTGGTTGCGCGGCCACGAGTCCCCACCACTGGTCAGGACGAACACGGAGGACTCCCTGACCGTCGACTTCCATGGCGAGGATGGCCGCAGCCGCACTTTCGAGTTCGGCGCCCTGCCCATGCCAGGCTGGCGTTTGTTCCTGGCCCGGTCAGTCGCCCTGCGGACCGGCTACAGCGGCGGGCCCAGGACTCTGGAGAGTTCACGGCTCCACCGGGTCACCGAAGATCCTCTGGTAGTGCAGGCGCTGGGCCGGATTCATGTCGCCGAGGGCCGCGATATGGCCGCGTTGGAGCTGTTCCAGCGTGATCACGGCGTAAGTGTGTCTGCAGAGGTGGGCGTGTGCCCTCTCCTCCAGCCCCGCTTCCTCGCAGCGGCGGTTGGCTGCGGTGAACATGTCCTTCCAGGTCGACAGGGCCAGCGGCATCCCGTCATCACCTAGCCTAAACATCGCCGGCTCAAGCCCTCGCTCGGTGTCCACCAGCAGTCGGCGACGCTCCAGCGGCCCAAGGAGACGCACGTCCACCTTCTGCCTGGCCACTGGCCGCAGTCAGGTCCCGCCTCGATGACGCCGGCGTGAAGACCCACTGGGCGGACTGCCGCTTCGCGATCGATCCCGGCAACCAGAATTTGCTGTAACCGGGCGGCCCTTCGCCCAAGGGGGTCTCAGACCTCAGCAGGGTGGACTGCTCCTCCAACCGCAACCCGGTGCGGACCAGTACTCCAGCCGGACTTTGATGTTTTGCCTGGTCAACGGCTTGGGTGTGGGGATTGTAGCGGGGTGGTGGCGGGTGTAGGGCGGGTTTGCCGGGCCCGTCCCGCGAACGAGTGCCCGCGCCGTGTGTAGTGACATCGAGTTGGACAGCGACCATGGGTGACTGAGCTCTTTCAGAGTGGCCACTGATCGGGTGACGGGCCAGCGCCCCGCAACTCACGAGGCTCCCGTGCCGTTGAGAGAGGTGCTCGACGTCTCAACTCATCAGCACAGGAGCATCGTTGGTTCCCCGCCCTGCCGCCCTCGACCTGCCTCATGCTCTGGTCGAGTGGGTATCGATGCTCATCTTCACCCGTGAGGGTGACCGACGCTGCAAGCTCCCGCCCCACCAGCGCGCCCTCGTCGGTCTGGTCTACCTGCGCCGGCACGACACGCTCACGCAGATCGCCGCCGGCTTCGGCATATCCGTCGGGACCGCCCACGCCTACGTCACGGCCGTCGTCGATCACCTGTCCCGCCGGGCACCCGGCCTGCTGCGGGTCCTGCGCGAGACGGATCCTGATCACGTCCTGCTCGACGGGACGCTCGCCGAGTGCGACCGGGTCGGCGACAGCCGGGCCGACTTCTCCCAGAAGCACCGCCGTCACGGCGTGAACGTGCAGGTCGTGGCCGATCCCACCGGCAAGCTGCTGTGGATCTCACCCGCGCTGCCCGGCCGCACTCACGACCTGACCGCGGCCCGCACCCACCGCATCATCCGGATCTGCGAACGCCAGGGCGTCCCCGTGCTTGCCGACCGCGCCTACATCGGGGCCGGCCCCTGGGTGACCACGCCCATCAGACGGCTTCCCGGCCAGGACCTCACCACAACCCAGCAGACAGTCAACCGAGTGGCTTTGTTCACGTTCAGCAGCAGCGTTTGTTGATGGGTTTCAGCAGCGGCTGGTCGGTATCTGGCTCGTGGATGCTCACGAGAAATGGTTCTGGCGCAACTTCTGTGGACCTGTTGCGGAGCGTGACTGGTGACGGCCCCGGTGGCGTGCGCCGGTGAGCGATCGTGCAGGCTGGACACATGGCCAGTCGCGTTGAGAAGTACCTCGCCCATATTGATCGACTTTCCGGAGGAAGGGAGCCCCGCTTCTTCCCTGTCGAGTCGACCAAGCAGGGGCTGCGGGGCGTGACAGAGATCGTTTACGACAACCTGCCGGACGGGCTTCTCACGGCGCTCACCTATGGCTTGTCGCTGGCGGAGCATCCCGATTGGCAGCACGGCTCGCCGGAACTCTGCCTCAGCGTGAACTCGACCAACGTGATCTGGGCCCACGCCGTGGGCTTCCTCGCCGAGCAGCTCCGTGGAACCTGCCCATTCAGTTACGGCAGCACGATCAACTTCGGTGAGCGCATCGTGCCCGAGTCAGAGATGACGGCATTCTGCGTGTTCGCGCCGCTGGTCCTCGACAGAGACGACTACCTGGGCATCGACGTCGGCATTCCGGGACACGAGGGCCACGACGTGATCAACATCCAAGGGATGTACCCCATCCACGAGGTCGAGCGGCAGTTCATCAACGAGTACGGGCTTGAAGCCTTCTGGAAGAGCGACTGGGAGCCCACCAACGTGCTCCGGCGCCCCGCGATCTGATCTGGGGAGGGCAGCTGGTGGACGGCATCAGGCGAGCAGGACTCGCTTGCGTAGGAGCGCGAAGCCGGCTCGGCCAAACATCTGGCGCTTGAGCATCTTGATCCGGTTGACATGCCCTTCCACCGCGCCCGAGCTCCAGGGCAGAGTGAGTCCGGCGGTGACGGCTGCGAGGTCGCGTTCGATGCCCGCGGCGAGGCTGTGGAGGCTGGGCAGGTTGTCTTGTCTGACGACATCGAGCCAGTCCGGCAGATGCTCACCCTGGCGCTCGGTGAGCATGGTCGCGAAGGACCGGACGTGCCTGGTGAGGGCGTCGATCTCGGGGCAGTTGGCCTGGACGCTCTTCAGCTGGAGGTGTTCGGTCTCGGAGAGGGTTTCCGGGCGGCGGAGGACCCATCCGGCGACGGCCCGGGGAGAGGGCGGCGGGCCGTCACGGGCCCTGGCGAGGTGCGTTTCAGGCGGAGGTAAGCGCGAACGCGCTGGTAGCTGCCCTGATAGCCGAGTGGGACGATCTCTTCCCATAGCTTCCAGGCGTTGGTGTGACCTTCGTTCCAGCGGTCGTCGAGGTATGTCTTGTACTCGTCGAGGACCGAAGTCCGAGTCTGCCACTGGCCGGTGAAGAGATCTTCCGGTCGGCCGGCGTCCGCATAGCGCTTGACGGTTCGGCTCGTCATGCCCAGCTGCCGCTGGATGGCGCGGCGGCTGTGCCCTGCCTCCACCAGAGCATGGACCGTGGCGTGCGTGGTCCGCGTTCGGTCGGCGAACCGGTGGCCGGTCGGCCATGGCGAGCCGGATGGCTCCTCCGTGGGGTCGGCCTCGGTCTCGCTGAGTTCAGGTGTCTCGGGTATCAGGACTCGCAGGCATTGGCGGTGCTGGGCGATGCTCCGCTCGGCGGCCTCGCTGAGGTTGTGCCAGAGATGCCAGCGATCCGCGACCTGCACCGCCTGAGGGGCACCCGCGGTCGCGCCCTCGGCGAAGAACGGCGCACGGTCCCGGCAGATCACCTCGATTCCCGGCCGCTCGGCCAGCCACGCGGCCAGGCTCGATGACTCCCGGTCGGGCAGCATGTCGACAGGCCGGCGGGTTTCGACGTCCACGAGGACGGTTCCGTAGTGGCGTCCCTTGCGGGTGGCGTACTCGTCGACGCCGACCACCCGCGGAGCTGACACTTCCGGCTCGGGAAGTGCGTCGACCAGCCGCAGGACAGTGCTGCGGCTGACCGGCGCACCGACGATGTCGGCCAGCCGGGATCCGGCCCGGCCCGCGAGGGCGAGACCGATCGCGGCCAAGGTCGAGCGGAGCCGCTCGGTCCGCTGGCCGTTCCTTCGGGTCAGGCCGGATACCTGCTCAACGAACGTACGTCGCCTGCACCCGGCATTCCGGCAGGCGAACCGGCGCACCCTCAGCTGGAGTACGACCCTTCGCCCCGCACTCGGGACATCAGCGGGAAACCTCAGGTAGGAGCCATGAACCTGGGAGGACCACCCCTCGCAACCCGGACACAAGGCGCCGGTGGCCGTGCACCGCACATCAACACGCACTATCGCGACGCTCACGTCGACCGACAGCACCGCGACGTCCGCGATCGACGGGAACAACAACTCATGCAGCCGGAGCAAGATCTCATTCACAGCCCCGAACTGTCCGCCCAGCCACTCCTGCCACTGCTCGTTTTGAGGCAACTTCCCGAGGAGTCGCAGGGAGTTCAATCGTCACTCACAGTGCACGGATCACATAACCTGAGCCAGAACCACAACCCGTGAATAAAGCCAACCGAGCCCTGTCAGTGACACGAGCACCGGTCGAACGATGCATCGCGCGACTCAAGTCCTGGCAGATCCTTCGCGGGCCCGCTGCAGCCCCAACCGGATGACCGTCATCGCCGCAGCCATCCTCACCCTGGAACGTCTAACCGCCACGGCCAAGTCCTCCTCCATCTCCGCGACGACCTCCCCGAGATCGCATGGCCCGCCCACTGGGCCGTCTTGGGTGGAGGCTGCGACCCCGGGGAATCTCCAGCCGACACGATCATCCGCGAGCTCGATGAAGAAGCAGGGCTGATCCCCCGAGAACCTGACCGAGCTGTTTGAGATCACCGACTACCGCGGCGCCGGGCAGATCGTGACCTTCTTCGCGGCCTCATGGGATGGAGACGAGAGCGGCCTCCTTCTCGCGGAGGGCGTCAAGCTCCAGTTCTTCGCCCCCGACTACCTCGACATCCTCACGATCCCGCCGTTCATCCGGAACGGGATCTATCGTCATCTGGCCACCATGCCCTCCTGATCACCCTGTCCTTCCGGGCGGGCACGGCTCTCACAACGCTCTGACCGGCAGAGGCTTGCTCGTTCTAGGCAGGCAGCGTTGCGAGTACTGCACAGGACGATCAGTTGGGGGAAAACGCCGCCTCAGGCTATGTGAACGCAGAGAATTGCCCTCAGCCGTGGACTCTGGGTGCCGGCGTTCGGAGCGACGAGCAGACGTAGAGACTGCAGGGGGTGCTGAATGAGGCATGACGACGCCTACCACTGGCCGCCGGAGCTGCTGGAACTCATGATCGAAACCGTGCCTCGCCTCATTCGGAGCAAGGAAGGCGTGATCACCTTCCTCCGAGGAGCAGGTGTCAGCGAGCAGCTGCTGGCACCTCACCAGGCACTTCTGGCGAGTGAGCCAGCCAAGGTCAACAAGTTCAAGATTGTTCGATCGGTACTCGGGCATCTCAACGAGCAAGGTGACGCCGCACTTGGGGTTCGCCGGGCCCTCCTGAAGCGCGTGACGGAGTTCGAGAACTTCTCATCCTGCTGGCCCGAAGACCAGCTGAAGGCGGAAGGCCTAGTTGTACTGCCCAGCCAGGTTGGTCGAGTTTGTGTGACGACACGATCTGAATCTGCGAGATGACGAAGGCCTCCGGTTGTGGAGTGGAGCTGTCTAG
>NZ_JBEXDB010000046.1:0-7649 GCF_040605575.1 Streptomyces sp. NPDC005566
CCCAACGGCCCCTCCCAACAACGCGTCATCCACCAAGCCCTCACCAACGCCCACCTCACCAGCACCGACATCGACCTCGTCGAAGCCCACGGCACCGGCACCCGCCTCGGCGACCCCATCGAAGCCCAAGCACTCCTGGCCACCTACGGCCAAAACCGAGGCGACGAACCCCTCTGGGTCGGCTCCGTCAAATCCAACATCGCCCACACCCAAGCCGCCGCCGGCGTCGCCGGCGTCATCAAGATGGTGATGGCCCTCCGCCACGGCCTCATGCCCGCCACCCTCCACGTCGACGAGCCCACACCACAGGTCGACTGGTCGGCGGGTGCGGTGGAACTCCTCACCGAAGCACGCGCCTGGCCCGAGACCGACGACCGGCCGCGCCGCGCCGCGGTCTCCTCCTTCGGCATCAGCGGCACCAACGCCCACGTCATCCTCGAACAAGCCCCGGAACCAGAACCCGAACCGACT
The DNA here is from genome assembly GCF_040605575.1 of Streptomyces sp. NPDC005566. Taxonomy (NCBI): domain Bacteria; kingdom Bacillati; phylum Actinomycetota; class Actinomycetes; order Kitasatosporales; family Streptomycetaceae; genus Streptomyces; species Streptomyces sp. NPDC005566. The sequence goes on from NZ_JBEXDB010000046.1 coordinate 472, forward strand.
CCTGCGACGCGACAGGCACCAGGGCTGGTGCCCTGGGTGGTGTCGGCAAAATCCGACACCGCACTGCGGGCACAGGTCGAACAGCTGCGGTCCTTCGTGGCCGAGAAGCCTGAGCTCAACGCCGTCGACGTGGCCTGGTCGCTCGCGACCAGCCGGACCGCGCTCGAACACCGCGCGGTCCTGTCCGCAGACACCACACTCGCCACCGGTGTCCCAGGCGGAGGCAAGACCGCGTTCCTGTTCACCGGTCAGGGCTCCCAGCGCACCGGCATGGGCCTCGGCCTGTACGAACAGTTCCCGGTGTTCGCCGAAGCCTTCGACGCGGTCTGCGCCCGCCTCGACGTACGACTGGAACGTCCCCTGCGCGAGGTCCTCACCGACGGCGTCGAGCTGGATCGGACAGCATGGGCGCAGGCCGGGCTGTTCGCCCTCGAAGTCGCCCTCTTCCGTCTCGTCGACTCCTGGGGCGTCACCCCCGACGTGCTCCTGGGCCACTCCCTGGGCGAGATCACCGCCGCTTACGTCGCGGGCATCCTCGACCTGGACGACGCCTGCACGCTGGTCGCCGAACGCGGCCGCCTCATGCAAGCCCTGCCTGAAGGCGGCGGCATGCTCGCCGTCCAGGCCACCGAAGCCGACGTCGCCGACTCCGGCCTGGACCTCGCCGCCATCAACGGCCCGAACTCCGTAGTCCTCTCCGGCACCACCGAAGCCATCGAGCGCTACGCGGCCGAATGCGCCGAGCGGGGCCGCCGGTTCACCGTCCTGTCGGTGTCGCACGCGTTCCACTCAGCCCTCATGGAACCCATGCTCGACGAGTTCGCGGCCGTCCTGGCCGGCCTGACCTTCCACCCGGCCCGGATCCCGGTCGTCTCGAACCTCACCGGAGCCGTCGCCGAACCCGGCGCCATGCAACAGCCGGAGTACTGGCTGAACCAGGTACGGCAGCCGGTCCGCTTCGCCGACGCGGTCGCGGCTGCCGCAGAGTTCGGCGTGACACGGTACGTGGAACTCGGCCCCGACGGAGTCCTGTCGGCCATGGCCCAGGACACCGCCACCGAAGCCGACTTCATCCCCCTCCTGCGCAAGGACCGCGACGAGACCGACACTGCCCTCACCGCGATCAGCCGCCTCTGGGCCACAGGCACCGACATCGACTGGACCGCCGTCTTCGCCGGCTGGGGAGGCCGAACGGTCGACCTGCCCACCTATGCCTTCCAGCGCGCCCGGTACTGGCCGGAGCCGCTGGTTCAGGCGGCCGGCGGTGATCTGGTCGACGCGGCGTTCTGGGAAGCGGTGGAGCGCGAGGACCTGCGGGAACTCGTCGGCCTGGAGTCGGCGCTGCCGGCCCTGTCCGCGTGGCGACAGCGCCATCAGGAACGTTCGGCCCTGGACTCATGGCGCTATCAGGTCACGTGGAAGCCGCTGACCGAACCGGTTCCGGAGGCCCTGTCCGGCACCTGGGTAACCGTCGGTTCCGAGGACGCCGACGTGTCCGCGGCACTGTCCGCCGCGGGCGCGACCGTGGTCGGCGTCCCGGCCGACGAGGTGTCGGGGCTGTCCGAGGTGGCCGGGGTGGTGCTGCTCGCGGATGACCTCGTGGGCGCCCTGGCTGTGGTGCAGGCACTGGCTGATGTCGATGCGCCCTTGTGGGTGCTGACGCGTGGCGCGGTGTCGGTGGGCCGTTCGGACCGGCTGGTGGACCCCGGCCTTGCCGCGGTGTGGGGTCTGGGCCGGGTCGCGGCACTGGAGCTGCCGCACCGCTGGGGCGGCCTGATCGACCTGCCCGAGATCCTGGACGCCCGAGCCGGTGCCCGTCTTGCCGGCCTTCTGGCCGCAGGTGGCGGCGAGGACCAGATCGCGGTCCGCGGTTCGGGGGCGTACGGCCGAAGGCTGGCACGTGCGGTACCGGCGACTGTGGTCGGCGAGGGGTGGCAGCCCTCGGGCACCGTCCTGGTCACCGGCGGCACAGGCGCACTGGGTGCGGAAGTGGCCCACTGGCTGGCCGGACGAGGCGTGCCGCACCTGGTACTGACCAGCCGTGCGGGCGTCGCGCCGGAAGGCCTGGCCGAGGAACTGTCCGGCCTGGGCGTGCAGGTCACCATCACCGCCTGCGACGTGACCGACCGGGACGCCCTGGCCGCGGTGATCGCCGGTGTTCCGGAACAGTGGCCCCTCACCGGCATCGTGCACGCGGCCGGGATCGGGGACACGGGAGGGCTTGAGCAGACCTCCGCTGCGGCGTTCGCGGACGTGGTGCGCGCCAAGACCGAGGGCACGGTGCTGCTCGACGAGCTGACCGCGGACCTGACCCTCGACCTGTTCGTGGTGTTCTCCTCCATCGCCGCCACCTGGGGCAGCGGCGGCCAGGCGGCCTACGCCGCCGGCAACGCCTTCCTCGACGCCTGGACACAGCACCGACACGACCGTGGACTTTCCGGCACGTCGATCGCTTGGGGCCCGTGGGCCGGAGCCGGGATGGCGGTCCAGGGCGAGGCGGAGCAGGCACTGCGGCGGCGCGGCTTGCTGCCGATGGATCCGGCCCTGGCGATTCGGGCTCTGGCCGCGGCGGTGGACGGCCGCGAGTCGTGTGTGACGGTGGCCGATGTGGACTGGACGCGGTTCGCCCCGGCGTTCACCTCTGTACGGGCCAGCGCACTGCTGTCGGATCTTCCGGAGGCGTCAGACGCTCCTGAACCGGCGCGCGCGGGCGCATCCGGATCGGCATGGAACCGGCAACTCGCGACGGCAACAGTGGAGCAGCGTCGTCGGCTGGTCCTGGATCTGGTGCGGGCGCAGGCCGCACGGGTGCTGGGGCATGCGGATGAGGAGCCGGTGGAGGCGGGCCGGGCGTTCCGTGACCTGGGCTTCGACTCGTTGATGGCAGTGGAACTGCGCAATCTGCTGGCTTCGCACACCGGGCTGTCCCTGCCGGCGACGCTGGTGTTCGACTACCCGAGCCCGACGGTGCTGGGCGACCACCTCCTGACGCAGCTTGCAGGGGGCGACCAGCCGGACTCCACGCTGCCGACGCACGTCGCGGGTTCGGCGACGCCGGACGAGCCGATCGCGATCGTGGGCATGGCGTGCCGGTATCCGGGCGGAGTGGGCTCGCCGGAGCAGCTGTGGGATCTCGTCGAGGGCGCGGCCGACGGCATCACTCCGTTCCCGGACGACCGGGGCTGGCCGGTGGAAGGCCTGGACGGTGTGGCAGGGCTGGGCGGATTCGTCCATGACGCGGACGAGTTCGACGCCGCCCTGTTCGGGATAAGTCCCCGTGAAGCCCTCGCGATGGACCCGCAGCAGCGGCTGTTGCTGGAGGCGGCCTGGGAGACGTTCGAGTCGGCCGGGGTGGACCCGCGGTCGCTGAAGGGCCGCAGCGTCGGCGTGTTCGCGGGAGCCTCCTCGTCGGGGTACGGCACCAACGGCGTCGCCGGTTCCGAGGGGCATCTGCTCTCCGGCACGGCGAACAGTGTGATCTCCGGCCGGGTGTCGTACGCGTTCGGCCTGGAGGGTCCGGCGGTGACGGTGGACACGGCGTGTTCCTCGTCGCTGGTGGCCCTGCATCTGGCCGCGCAGGCGCTGCGGTCGGGCGAGTGCGGTCTGGCTCTCGCCGGTGGTGTGACGGTGATGGTCAGCCCTGCCGCGTTCGCCGAGTTCGACCGGCAGGACGGGCTCGCCTCGGACGGCCGCTGCAAGTCGTTCGCCACGGCGGCCGACGGTACCGGCTGGGCCGAGGGCGTCGGACTGCTGCTCGTCGAGCGGTTGTCGGACGCCGAGCGCAACGGCCACCGGATCCTGGCTGTCGTACGGGGCAGCGCCGTGAACCAGGACGGTGCGAGCAACGGTCTGACGGCGCCGAACGGTCCGTCGCAGCAGCGGGTGATCCGCCAGGCATTGGCGAATGCCCGGCTGACGGTCGCGGATGTCGACGCGGTGGAAGCCCACGGCACCGGAACGCGTCTGGGTGACCCCATCGAGGCTCAGGCCCTGCTGGCCACCTATGGCCAGGGCCGTGGCGAGGGCGACGAGCCGCTCTGGCTCGGCTCCATCAAGTCGAACATCGGTCACACCCAGGCGGCTGCGGGTGTCGCCGGTGTGATCAAGATGGTGATGGCGATGCGGCACGGTGTGCTGCCGGCGACGTTGCATGTGGATGAGCCTTCGTCCCAGGTGGACTGGTCGGCGGGCGCGGTGGAGCTGCTGACCGAGGCACGTTCCTGGCCGGAGGCCGATCGACCCCGCCGCGCGGCCGTCTCCTCCTTCGGCATCAGCGGCACCAACGCCCACGTCGTCCTGGAGCAGGCGCCGGAGCCGGAGCCGGCCCGGAAGTCGGTGCGGACTCACGTACCGGCTCTGGTGCCATGGCCGGTCTCGGCGAAGTCCGATGACGCGTTGCGGGCACAGGTGGAGCGGCTGCGGTCGTACGTGGCCGACCGTCCCGAGCTGGACGCGGTGGACGTCGGCTGGTCGCTGGCGACGACGCGTGCCGCGCTGGAGAACCGCGTGGTGCTGGCCGGCGAGGACGTACTCGCGGCCGGTGTCGCCGGCGACGGCCGGCTGGCGGTCCTGTTCACCGGTCAGGGTTCGCAGCGTCCGGGTATGGGGCTGGGCCTGTACGAGGCGTTCCCGGTGTTCGCGGAGGCCTTCGACGCGGTGTGTGCCCGGTTCGATGTCCGGCTGGAGCGTCCGCTGCGCCAGGTCATGACCGACGGCGTCGTCCTGGACGGGACGATGTGGGCGCAGGCGGGCCTGTTCGCCCTCGAGGTCGCCCTGTTCCGGCTGGTGGAGTCGTGGGGTGTGGTCCCGGACGTGCTGCTGGGTCACTCGCTGGGTGAGATCACCGCAGCGCACGTGGCCGGGATCCTCGACCTGGAGGACGCCTGCACCCTGGTCGCCGAACGCGGCCGCCTCATGCAGGCGCTACCCGAAGGCGGCGGCATGCTCGCCGTCCAAGCCACCGAAACCGACGTCGCCGACTCCGGCCTGGATCTCGCCGCGGTCAACGGCCCCCACTCCGTTGTTCTGTCGGGTGACGTGGACACGATTGAGCGCTACGCGACGCAGTGCGCGGAGCGCGGCCTGCGGGTCAGTGTCCTGTCGGTGTCGCACGCGTTCCACTCCACCCTCATGGAACCGATGCTGGCCGAATTCGCCGACGTGGTAGGCGGATTGACGTTCCGCCCCGCCAACATTCCGGTGGTCTCGAACCTGACCGGAGCAATCGCGGAACCCGGTGTCATGCAGCAGCCGGAGTACTGGCTGGACCAGGTCCGCCGGACGGTCCGCTTCGCCGACGGTGTCGCCTCCCTCGCGGCCATGGGCGTGACGACCTGCCTGGAACTCGGCCCGGACGGCGTCCTGTCCGGCATGGCCCAGGCCACCGCCGACGACATGCTCTTCGCACCGGCCCTCCGCAAGGACCGCGACGAGACCGACACCGCACTCACCGCCATCAGCCGCCTGTGGACCACCGGAACCGACATCGACTGGCCCGGCGTGTTCAACGGCTGGAACAACCGAACGGTCGACCTGCCCACCTATGCCTTCCGGCGTCGACGGTTCTGGCCGCAGACGTCGCCGATCGGAGCCGGCTCCCCCGGCGCTTCCGGGCACGCGTTGCTGGGTGCGGCGGTGTCCCTGGCCGGCGGCGACGGCATGGTGTTCCACGGCCGTCTGTCCCTCGACGCGCAGCCCTGGCTCGCCGACCATGTGGTGCTGGGCCGCATCGTGGTCCCCGGCACCGCGTTGCTGGAGATGGCGCTGCGTGCGAGTCACGAGGCCGGCTCCGGTCCGGTCAGGGAACTGATCCTGCAGGCGCCGATGATCCTGCCGACGACGGGCGGGGTCCAGGTCCAGGTCCGGGTCGACGATCCGGACACCTCAGGCGATCGTCCGATGCAGGTGTACGCACGCGCCGAAGACACGGACGGCTGGACGCTGCACGCCACCGGGGTCCTGGGTTCCCCTGGAGGGGGAACGCCCGGGTTCGGTCTCGAGGTGTGGCCGCCGCTGCACGCCACGGCAGTTGACCTGGCCGGGTTCTACGAGGCTCTGGTCGCGGCGGGATTCGAGTACGGTCCGATGTTCCAAGGGGTGCGGGCGGCCTGGCGTGACGAGTCGGGTGTCTACGCCGATGTGGTGCTGCCGGACACGAGCACAACTGCGGCGGACGGGCTGGGAATCCATCCCGCCCTGCTCGACGCGGCGTTGCACCCGTGGGGTCTGCTTCCCGGCGACGCCGACGCCTCCGGTCCGCGGCTGCCGTTCGCCTGGTCGGGCGTGGAACTGTTCGCGGTCGGGGCCACTTCACTGCGGGTGGCGATCCGCCCGGAGGGCGAGGGCGTCTCCGTGCAGGCGGCGGACGGCACCGGTCAGCCGGTGGTGCGGGTGGATTCCCTGATGACGCGGGCGGTCTCGCAGGAGCAGTTGCCTGTCGTAGCCTCCCGGGGCGGCTCCCTGTTCGCGGTGGACTGGGTCCCTGCACCGCCCGTCTCCACCGCTGCGGCGGAGGTCGCGGTGGACGCCTCGGCATGGAGGATGCTCCCGGTCGGTACCGGGCCGGTGGACCTCGTGGTCGGCGACGTGCTGCACCGGATCCAGGAGTGGCTGGACGACGCGGAGTCCGCGGAGGCGCGGCTGGCCGTCGTGACCCGCGGTGCGGTGCCGGCAGGGCCGGGAGCCGTAGATGTGGTGGGTGCGGCGGTGTGGGGTCTGGTGCGTTCGGCGCAGTCGGAGCACCCGGACCGGATCGTGCTGCTCGACGTCGACCCGACCACCGACGAAGAGGGTGTGGATCTGGCGCTGTTGGCGGGCGTCGACGAGCCGCAGGTCGCCGTCCGTGACGGTGCGCTGCTGGTGCCCCGTCTGGCCCGTGCCGTGGGCGGCGAGGAGGCCGTGCCGCTGGACGGTGACGGCACCGTACTGATCACCGGCGGCACCGGCACCCTCGGCGGACTCCTCGCCCGCCACCTCGCCACCCACCACGGCATCCGCCACCTCCTCCTACTCTCCCGCCGAGGACCGGACGCCCCCGGCGCCACCGAACTCACCATCGAGCTCGCCGAACTCGGCGCCCAGGCCCGGATCGTGGCCTGTGACGCCGCCGACCGCGACGCCCTCGCAGCCGTCCTCGCGGACATCCCCACCGACACACCGCTCACCGGCGTCGTCCACGC
>NZ_JBEXDB010000047.1:0-7385 GCF_040605575.1 Streptomyces sp. NPDC005566
CACCTGCCGCACCCAGTACTCGGGCTCCTGCATGACACCGGGTTCGGCTATGGCTCCGGTCAGGTTCGAGACCACTGGCATCCGGGCCGGGTGGAACGTCAGGCCGGCCAGGACGGTCGCGAATTCGTCCAGCATCGGTTCCATCAGGGCGGAGTGAAACGCGTGTGACACCGACAGGACGTTGAACCGCAGGCCCCGGGCAGCGCATTGGGTTGCGTAGTGCTCGATGGCTTCGGCATCGCCGGACAGGACAACGGAGTTCGGGCCGTTCACGGCCGCGATGTCCAGACCGGAGTCCGCGACATCGGCTTCGGTGGCCTGGACGGCGAGCATGCCCCCGCCTCCGGGCAGGGCCTGCATCAGCCGACCGCGCTCCGCGACCAGGACGCACGCGTCGTCCAGATCGAGGATCCCGGCCACATGCGCCGCGCTGATCTCACCCAGCGAATGACCCAGCAGCACATCCGGGACCACACCCCACGACTCCACCAGCCGGAACAGCGCGACTTCCAACGCGAACAAGCCCGCTTGCGCCCACACGGTGTGGTCCAGGTCGACGCCGTCGGTCAGGACCTCGCGCAGGGGCCGCTCCAGCCGAACGTCCAGCCGGGCACACACAGCGTCGAAGGCTTCAGCGAACACCGGGAACCGTTCGTACAACTCCAGTCCCATGGCCGGGCGTTGTGCGCCCTGGCCGGTGAACAGGAACGCGGTCAGGCCCTCTCGCGCGATACCGGTGGCGAGTGTCGAGTCCCCGGTCAGCACTGCGCGGTGATCCAGCGTGGCGCGGGTGGTGGCCAGCGACCGGGCGACGTCCACCGGATCCAGTTCCGGCCGCATGGCCACGAAGGACCGCAGCCGCTCCACCTGCGCCTGCAGTGCGGGCTCGGATTTCGCCGACACCACCCACGGCACCAGCCCCGGAGTACACGTCTGTACAGGCTCCTGAACCGGTTCCGGGCGGGGTGCCTGTTCGAGGATGACGTGGGCGTTGGTGCCGCTGATGCCGAAGGAGGAGACAGCGGCGCGGCGGGGCCGGTCATCGGTCTCGGGCCAGGCGCGTGCTTCGGTGAGGAGTTCCACCGCACCCGCGGACCAGTCGACCTGGGCGGTGGGGGCGTCGACGTGGAGGGTGGCGGGCATGAAGCCGTGCCGCATGGCCATGATCATTTTGATGATGCCCGCGATGCCGGCGGCGGCCTGGGTGTGGCCGATGTTGGACTTGATGGAGCCGAGCCAGAGGGGTTCGTGGTTGTCGCCACGGTTCTGGCCGTAGGTGGCCAGGAGTGCCTGGGCCTCGATCGGGTCACCCAGACGTGTTCCCGTCCCGTGGGCTTCGACGACGTCGACGTCGGCAGTCGTCAGGTGAGCGTTGGTGAGTGCCTGGTGGATGACGCGTTGCTGGGAGGGGCCGTTGGGGGCGGTGAGGCCGTTGCTGGCGCCGTCCTGGTTGACGGCGCTTCCCCGCATCACCGCGAGGATGTGGTGGTTGTTGCGGCGGGCGTCGGAGAGTCGTTCGACGAGGAGTAGGCCGACGCCTTCGGCCCAGCCGGTTCCGTCGGCCGCCGACGCGAAGGACTTGCACCGGCCGTCGGAGGCGAGGCCGTCCTGGCGGTCGAACTCGGCGAACGCGCCCGGGGAGACCATCACCGTGACGCCGCCGGCGAGTGCCAGGTCGCATTCGCCGGTACGCAGGGCTTGGGCGGCCAGGTGGAGTGCGACCAGGGACGACGAGCATGCCGTGTCCACCGTCATCGCCGGACCTTCGAGCCCGAAGACGTAAGCGAGGCGGCCGGAGATCACACTGTTCGCGGTTCCCGACAGCAGGTGTCCTTCGGCGCCGGCGACACCGTTGCTGCCATATCCCGACGAGGACGCTCCCGCGAACACACCCACCCGCTCGCCACGCAGTGAGCGGGGGTTCATGCCGGCTGATTCGAGGGTCTCCCACGCCGTTTCCAGGAGCAGGCGCTGCTGGGGGTCCATGGCGAGGGCTTCACGGGGGCTGATGCCGAACAGGGCGGCGTCGAACTCATCGGCGTCGTGGACGAATCCGCCCACCGCCGCGGTTATGTCGACCAGACCGGTGGGCCAGCCGCGGTCGTCCGGGAACGGAGTGATCCCGTCCGACCCGGCGGCGACCAACTCCCACAACTGCTCCGGCGACGTCACACCACCGGGATAGCGGCAGGCCATACCCACGATCGCCACCGGCTCGTCCTGCGCCGCGCCCGCGACGCGCGCCCCCGGAGCAGCGCCCTCCTGGGCGTCCCCTACCAGTTCCGACAGCAGATGGCCGCAGAGGGCGGTCGGGCTGGGATGGTCGAAGACCAGGGTCGCGGGGAGCGACAGTCCGGTGTCCGAGGTCAGCAGGTTGCGCAGCTCGACCGCCATCAGCGAGTCGAAGCCGAGGTCACGGAACGCCCTACCGGGTTCAACCGCTTCCGCACCCACATGTCCCAGTACCGTGGCGGCCCGCTCACGCACCAGGTCCAACACGATCCGGGCCCGCTCCGCGAGAGGGGCGTCCATGAGGCGCTGCCGCAGACCCGACCCCGGTCCACCCCTCAAGGCGCCACCGGACACGGTCTTCAGCGCGTCGGCCGCTTCGGGGAGGTCGGACAGCAGGGCGCTGGGGCGGGAGGAGGTGAAGGCCGGGGTGAACACCGACCAGTCCATGTCGGCGACGGTCACGCAGGATTCCCTGCCGTCCACCACTGCCGCCAGGGCCCGGATCGCCAGGGCCGGATCCATCGGCAGCAACCCACGCCGTCGCAGACTCCGGGCCGCTTCCGGGTCCGTGGCCATCCCGGCTCCGGCCCACGGGCCCCAGGCCACCGAGGTTGCCGCAAGCCCACGGTCGTGACGGTGCTGCACCCAGGCATCAAGGAAGGCATTGCCTGCCGCGTACGCACTCTGCCCACCGCTGCCCCACGTGGCAGCGATCGACGAGAACACCACGAACAGATCCAGCGGCAGATCCGCGGTCAGCTCGTCGAGCAGCACGGTGCCCTCGGTCTTGGCACGCACCACGTCTGCGAACGCCGCAGCGTTCGTTTGCTCCAGTCCCTCCGTGTCCACGACCCCGGCCGCGTGCACGATGCCGGTCAGAGGCCACCGCTCCGGAACACCGGCGATCAACCCGGCCAGAGCGTCCCGGTCAGCCACGTCACAGGCGGCAACCGTGACCTTCGCGCCCAACCCGGCCAGTTCTTCCACCAGATCCTCGGGGGCGACGCCCGCACGGCTGGTCAGCACCAGATGCGGCACCCCCCTGCCGGCCAGCCAGCGTGCCACCTCCACGCCCAGCGCGCCTGTGCCGCCGGTGACCAGGACGGTGCCCGAGGGCTGCCACCCCTCGCCGACCACAGCCGCCGGCACCGCACGTGCCAGCCTGCGGCCATACACACCCGACCCACGGACCGCGACCTGATCCTCACCACCACCGGCCAGAACACCGGCAAGACGGGTACCGGCCCGGGTGTCCAGGGCCTCGGGAAGGTCGATGAGACCGCCCCAGCGTTGCGGGAGTTCCAGTGCCGCGACCCGTCCCAGACCCCACACCGCCGCGAGGTCCGGATTGCCGAGCCGGTCCGAACCGCCCACGGACACCGCGCCACGCGTCAGCACCCACAGCGGCGCCGACACCTCACCCAGTGCCTGCACCACGGCGAGCGTCTCCGCCACCCCGGACGCGGACAGGATCACACCGGCCAGGTCAGGGAGCCCCGACACTTCTTCGGCGGGGAGGCCGACCACGGTCGCACTCGCAGCCTCCAACGCCGCCGACACCTCCGGGTCCTCGGTGCCGACGACCGCCCACACCCCGGTCAGTACCGCCGATGGCGGCAGGCCGTCCAACGGCTTCCACGTGACCCGGTAACGCCAGGAATCGAGGGTCGACCGTTCCCGGTGACGCCGCCGCCACTCGGACAAGGCCGGCAACGCCGACTCCAGACCCGCGAGCTCCTCCAGGTCCTCACGCTCCACCGCATCCCAGAACGCCGCGTCGCCCAGACCATCGCTCGCCGCCTGAACGACCGGCTCCGGCCAGAAACGCTGCCGCTGGAACACGTACGTCGGCAGGTCGACGACCCTCCCGCCCCAGTCGGCGAACAGCTTCGTCCAGTCGACGTCGACTCCGGACGTCCACAGGCGGCTGACCGCGCCCAAGGCGGACTCCGCCTCGTCCCGGTCCTTGCGCAGCACCGGCGTGAACACCCCGTTGCCGACGGTCTCCTGGGCCATGCCCGACAACACGCCGTCCGGGCCCAGCTCCACGTACCGCGTCACGCCCATCGCGTCGAGCGCCGCGACACCGTCCGCGAAACGCACCGCCTGCCGCACCTGGTTCAGCCAGTACTCCGGCCGCTGCATGAAACCGGGCTCGGCGACGGCTCCGGTGAGGTTCGAGACGACCGGGATCTCCGCCGGGTGGAAGGTCAGTCCGGACAGGACGGTCGCGAACTCCTCCAGCATCGGTTCCATCAGGGCCGAGTGGAACGCGTGCGACACCGAAAGGACGTTGAACCGCCGTCCCTGATCTGCGCATTGGGCCGCGAACTGGTCGATGGCGTCGGAGGTCCCGGAGAGCACCACGGAGTTCGGGCCGTTCACCGCCGCGATGTCCAGACCGGAGTTCGCGACGTCGGCTTCGGTGGCCTGGACGGCGAGCATGCCGCCGCCGGCGGGCAGCGCCTGCATCAGGCGGCCGCGCTCGGCGACCAGGACGCACGCATCGTCCAGGTCGAGGATCCCGGCCACATGCGCCGCGCTGATCTCACCCAACGAGTGACCCAGCAGCACATCCGGGACCACACCCCACGACTCCACGAGCCGGAACAACGCGACTTCCAACGCGAACAAGCCCGCTTGCGCCCACACGGTGCGGTCCAGGTCGACGCCGTCGGTCAGGACCCCGCGCAGGGGCCGCTCCAGCCGAACGTCCAGCCGGGTACACACCGCGTCAAAGGCCTCGGCGAACACCGGGAAGTGTTCGTACAGCCTCAGGCCCATACCCGCACGCTGCGAACCCTGACCGGTGAAGAGGAATGCGGTCCGGCCCTCGCCCGAGACTCCCGTGGCCAGTGTCGTGTTCCCGGCCAGCACCGCACGATGCTCCAGCGCCGCCCGCGTCGTCGCCAGCGACCGGCCCACGTCCACCGGATCCAGCTCCGGACGGTCCGCCACGAACACCCGCAGCCGTTCGACCTGCGCCCGCAACGCGTCCGCCGACTTCGCCGACACCACCCACGGCACCAGCCCGGGGCGCCTCGCCGACGGCTCGACGACCGGCTCCTCCTCGACGGACTCCGGGGCCTGCTCCAGAATCACATGCGCGTTCGTCCCGCTGATGCCGAAGGCCGAGACACCTGCCCTCCGCGGACGGTCCACCGCAGGCCACGGACGCGGCTCTGTGAGCAGCTCCACCGCACCCGACGACCAGTCCACATGGTGCGACGGCTCGTCCACATGCAACGTCGCAGGCAGCACACCGTGCCGCAGAGCCATGACCATCTTGATCACACCCGCGACACCTGCCGCGGACTGCGTGTGCCCGATGTTCGACTTCACCGACCCCAGCCACAACGGCTCACCGCCCTCGCCCCGGCTCCGGCCGTAGGTGAGCTGGAGCGCCTCCGCCTCGATCGGGTCGCCCAGCCGCGTACCAGTCCCATGGGCCTCGACCACGTCCACGTCCGCGCCCGTGAGGTGGGCGTTCGCCAGCGCCTGACGGATGACCCGCTGCTGCGACGGACCGTTCGGCGCCGACAGACCGTTCGACGCACCGTCCTGGTTCACCGCACTGCCCCGCACCACCGCGAGAATCTTGTGCCCGTTGCGCCGCGCGTCCGACAGCCGCTCCACCAGCAGCACACCGACGCCCTCGGACCACCCGGTGCCGTCCGCAGCCGTCGCGAACGACTTGCACCGGCCGTCCGAGGCGAGACCGCCCTGCTTGGCGAAGGCGCCGAACGAGCCGGGCGTCGCCATCACGGCCACTCCGCCGACCAGCGCCATACGGCACTCACCCTGGCGAAGTGCATGCGCGGCCAGGTGCAGGGCGACCAGCGACGAGGAACACGCCGTGTCCACGGTCACCGCGGGGCCTTCAAGGCCGAAGACGTAGGACACGCGGCCCGACAGGACACTGCTGGCGCCACCGGTCAGGGCGAACGACTCGGCGTCCTCGGAGCCCTGATCGATCAGGCCGTAGCCGGAGGGTGAAGCCCCGATGAACACCCCCGTGGGCGTGCCGGCGAGCGAGCGCGGGTCGACGCCCGCCGCTTCGAACGCCTCCCACGCAGCCTCCAGCAGCAAGCGCTGCTGCGGGTCCATGGCGAGCGCTTCGCGCGGGCTGATGCCGAACAAGTCGGCGTCGAACAGGTCGGCGTCGTGGACGAAACCGCCTCTGGGGGCGTAGGTCTCGTGTCCTTGCTCCCGTTCGATCTGTTCCCAGCCGCGGTTGGCCGGGAAGTCCGTGATGGCGTCTCTGCCTGTGCTCACCAGGCGCCAGAACCCGTCGGGGTCGGTGACGTCTCCGGGGAGGCGGCAGCTCATGGCGACGATGGCGACCGGCTCGCTGTTCGCCGCCAGGATCTCCCGGTTCTGGGTGCGGAGCCGCTCGACCTCTTTGAGAGAGGTCCGCAGCGCTTCGACGATTCGGTTGGCCGAGTCAGCGGTCATTGGGTTCTCCAGAACTGGCCTCGTGCCGTGCGGCGTCGAGCGCGATTTCGATAAGGGCTTCGGCGTCCAGGTCGTCCAGCGAGTCGAGCCTCTCGGTCGAAGAGGGCTCGACGGCGCCGGTGGGTTCCGCCAGTTTCAGCAACGTGTCCACGAGCCCGGCCTCCCGCAGTCGCTCGATCGGGATCGCGGCGAGGACGCCACGGATCTCGGCGTCACGGGGGTCGGAGGCGTCCGGTGTGGTCGGTTCCGGCATGAGCTCGGCGAGGAGCAGGTCGGCCACCGCCTGCAGCGAACGGAAGTTGAAGACGAGACTCACCGGGAAGCTCAAGCCCGTCAGCCGGTTGAGGTGATCGCGGAACTCGACGGCCATGAGGGAGTCGAACCCGAGGTCCTTGAAGGCCTCGCCGGCTCCGATCGCGTTCGGATCGCGGTGTCGCAGGACGGTCGCGGCCGTGGCCCGGACCATGTCCAGCAGAATCCGTTGACGCTGTCCGGCCGGAGCGTCAGCCAACCGCTGCCGCACCTCGGCACCCGCGTTCACCTCCGGCTCAACGGCAGTTGCAGCTCCGGTGTTCAGGGCTTTCGCTGTTCCGGTGAAGTCGTGGAGCAGCGGGCTGGGCCGCAGGAGTGTGAAGGCTTCGGCGAAGCGTGTCCAGTCGACGTCGGCGACGGTGAGGCTGCTGTCACCGTGGTCGACG
>NZ_JBEXDB010000048.1:0-7110 GCF_040605575.1 Streptomyces sp. NPDC005566
ATGGGAGCGCATCGGTCCGGCGGTCGATTCCGTACGGGACGTCGTGGGCGGCAGCGAGGGAGGTCTCGCGGTCCACATCACCGGACCCGGCGGCGCCTTCGTGCGCGAGCTCGCGCGGCAGGCCGAGGCCGCGAAATTCGACCTGCTGTTCGTCGCCGACGGCCTGCACATCAACGCGAAATCGATCCCGCACTTCCTGAATCGTTTCGAGCCGCTCACGCTGCTGTCGGCACTGGCGCTCGTCACCGAGCGGATCGGGCTGGTCGGCACGCTGTCGACGTCGTACAGCGATCCGTTCACCGTCGCGCGGCAGTTCTCGAGCCTCGACCACCTGAGCGACGGCCGCGCCGGCTGGAACGTCGTCACGTCGCCGCTCGAAGGCTCGGCGAAGAATTTCTCGCGCGACAAACATCCCGAGCATGCGCTGCGCTACCGGATCGCATCGGAATTCCTCACCGTGACGAAGGGGCTGTGGGACTCGTGGGAAGACGACGCATTCGTGCGCGACAAGGCGAGCGGCGTGTTCTTCGATCCGGACAAGCTGCACACGCTGAATCACACCGGCGAATTCTTCTCGGTGGCCGGGCCGCTGAACATCGGCCGCTCGCGACAGGGGCGCCCGATCCTGTTCCAGGCCGGCGCGTCGGACGACGGCAAGGGGGTCGCGGTCGAGCATGCCGATGCGATCTACACGCGCCAGGAGACGATCCCGCTCGCGCAGGCGTTCTATGCGGACGTGCAGAAGCGGCTCGCGGCGCGCGGTCGCGCACCCGACAGCCTGAAGGTGTTCCAGGGCACGAGCGTGATCGTCGCGGCATCGGCCGCCGACGCGGAGGCGCAGTATCAGGACACGGCGCGGCTCGTGACGATCGACAACGCGCTCGACTATCTCGGCCGCTACTTCGATCACCACGACTTCACGCAATACGCGCTCGACGCGCCGTTCCCGGATCTCGGCGAGCTCGGCGGCAACCAGTTCCGCAGCACCACCGACACGATCAAGCGCGACGCAGCCGAGCGCGGCTTGACGCTTCTGAAAACGCAGCGCTGCCGGGAAACACGAAGTTCCTCGCAGAATGCTCTTTAAAAATTAACAGCCGATAAGTGTGGGCGCTTGATGGCAGCGAGCTGATCCTCGGATCAGATAGCGAAAGTATCAAGAGTCTCACACTAAAGTAAGTCAGGTTTATGAAGTGATTCATATTCCTGTCAGCTTTGAGTGAGCGACCGGTTCTTAACTGAACCGAAAACAGTAACAGGTTTAAACTGAAGAGTTTGATCCTGGCTCAGATTGAACGCTGGCGGCATGCCTTACACATGCAAGTCGAACGGCAGCACGGGTGCTTGCACCTGGTGGCGAGTGGCGAACGGGTGAGTAATACATCGGAACATGTCCTGTAGTGGGGGATAGCCCGGCGAAAGCCGGATTAATACCGCATACGATCTACGGATGAAAGCGGGGGACCTTCGGGCCTCGCGCTATAGGGTTGGCCGATGGCTGATTAGCTAGTTGGTGGGGTAAAGGCCTACCAAGGCGACGATCAGTAGCTGGTCTGAGAGGACGACCAGCCACACTGGGACTGAGACACGGCCCAGACTCCTACGGGAGGCAGCAGTGGGGAATTTTGGACAATGGGCGAAAGCCTGATCCAGCAATGCCGCGTGTGTGAAGAAGGCCTTCGGGTTGTAAAGCACTTTTGTCCGGAAAGAAATCCTTGGCTCTAATACAGTCGGGGGATGACGGTACCGGAAGAATAAGCACCGGCTAACTACGTGCCAGCAGCCGCGGTAATACGTAGGGTGCGAGCGTTAATCGGAATTACTGGGCGTAAAGCGTGCGCAGGCGGTTTGCTAAGACCGATGTGAAATCCCCGGGCTCAACCTGGGAACTGCATTGGTGACTGGCAGGCTAGAGTATGGCAGAGGGGGGTAGAATTCCACGTGTAGCAGTGAAATGCGTAGAGATGTGGAGGAATACCGATGGCGAAGGCAGCCCCCTGGGCCAATACTGACGCTCATGCACGAAAGCGTGGGGAGCAAACAGGATTAGATACCCTGGTAGTCCACGCCCTAAACGATGTCAACTAGTTGTTGGGGATTCATTTCCTTAGTAACGTAGCTAACGCGTGAAGTTGACCGCCTGGGGAGTACGGTCGCAAGATTAAAACTCAAAGGAATTGACGGGGACCCGCACAAGCGGTGGATGATGTGGATTAATTCGATGCAACGCGAAAAACCTTACCTACCCTTGACATGGTCGGAATCCTGCTGAGAGGCGGGAGTGCTCGAAAGAGAACCGGCGCACAGGTGCTGCATGGCTGTCGTCAGCTCGTGTCGTGAGATGTTGGGTTAAGTCCCGCAACGAGCGCAACCCTTGTCCTTAGTTGCTACGCAAGAGCACTCTAAGGAGACTGCCGGTGACAAACCGGAGGAAGGTGGGGATGACGTCAAGTCCTCATGGCCCTTATGGGTAGGGCTTCACACGTCATACAATGGTCGGAACAGAGGGTTGCCAACCCGCGAGGGGGAGCTAATCCCAGAAAACCGATCGTAGTCCGGATTGCACTCTGCAACTCGAGTGCATGAAGCTGGAATCGCTAGTAATCGCGGATCAGCATGCCGCGGTGAATACGTTCCCGGGTCTTGTACACACCGCCCGTCACACCATGGGAGTGGGTTTTACCAGAAGTGGCTAGTCTAACCGCAAGGAGGACGGTCACCACGGTAGGATTCATGACTGGGGTGAAGTCGTAACAAGGTAGCCGTATCGGAAGGTGCGGCTGGATCACCTCCTTTCCAGAGCTTCTCGCAAAGTTGAGCGCTCACGCTTATCGGCTGTTGATAAAGACAGAAAGACTGTCTGTTAGCGGTTTAACCGGTTATAATGCCGGCCGCTTTCGATAATCATCAATGACAAACATTCGAATGACGATTGTTCGAGTCTTTGTCATTGGCGATTGAGCCAGTCAGAGTGATACGTAGTATGTATCGGCTGTCGTTCTTTAACAATCTGGAAGAAGTAAGTAATTTGGATAGCGGAAGCGTCTTGAGATGGACGTGGAAACTATCCGGGTTGTGATTGTATCGATGTATCTCAAGATGATTCGAACTCTATGTTTGACTCAATTGGAATACGGCACAACGCGAGAACTCAACCTGTAGCGAGACAGACTCGTTATAGGGTCAAGCGAACAAGTGCATGTGGTGGATGCCTTGGCGATCACAGGCGATGAAGGACGCGGTAGCCTGCGAAAAGCTACGGGGAGCTGGCAAACAAGCTTTGATCCGTAGATGTCCGAATGGGGAAACCCACTCCTTTTGGAGTATCCATGGCTGAATACATAGGCCATGCGAAGCGAACGCGGTGAACTGAAACATCTAAGTAACCGCAGGAAAAGAAATCAACCGAGATTCCCAAAGTAGTGGCGAGCGAAATGGGATGAGCCTTGCACTCTTTATTTGTATTGTTAGCCGAACGCTCTGGAAAGTGCGGCCATAGCAGGTGATAGCCCTGTAGGCGAAAACAGTATGAAAGAACTAGGTGTGCGACAAGTAGGGCGGGACACGTGAAATCCTGTCTGAAGATGGGGGGACCATCCTCCAAGGCTAAATACTCGTGATCGACCGATAGTGAACCAGTACCGTGAGGGAAAGGCGAAAAGAACCCCGGGAGGGGAGTGAAATAGATCCTGAAACCGCATGCATACAAACAGTCGGAGCCTCGTAAGGGGTGACGGCGTACCTTTTGTATAATGGGTCAGCGACTTACGTTCAGTAGCAAGCTTAACCGTATAGGGCAGGCGTAGCGAAAGCGAGTCCGAATAGGGCGTTCAGTTGCTGGGCGTAGACCCGAAACCAGGTGATCTATCCATGGCCAGGATGAAGGTGCGGTAACACGTACTGGAGGTCCGAACCCACTAACGTTGAAAAGTTAGGGGATGAGCTGTGGATAGGGGTGAAAGGCTAAACAAACCTGGAAATAGCTGGTTCTCTCCGAAAACTATTTAGGTAGTGCCTCGTGTCTCACCTTCGGGGGTAGAGCACTGTCATGGTTGGGGGGTCTATTGCAGATTACCCCGCCATAGCAAACTCCGAATACCGAAGAGTGCAATCACGGGAGACAGACATCGGGTGCTAACGTCCGGTGTCAAGAGGGAAACAACCCAGACCGCCAGCTAAGGTCCCCAAATATAGCTAAGTGGGAAACGAAGTGGGAAGGCTAAAACAGTCAGGAGGTTGGCTTAGAAGCAGCCACCCTTTAAAGAAAGCGTAATAGCTCACTGATCGAGTCGTCCTGCGCGGAAGATGTAACGGGGCTAAGCTATATACCGAAGCTGCGGATGCGAGCTTTGCTCGCATGGTAGGAGAGCGTTCCGTAAGCCTGCGAAGGTGCCTTGTAAAGGGTGCTGGAGGTATCGGAAGTGCGAATGCTGACATGAGTAGCGATAAAGGGGGTGAAAGGCCCCCTCGCCGTAAGCCCAAGGTTTCCTACGCAACGTTCATCGGCGTAGGGTGAGTCGGCCCCTAAGGCGAGGCAGAAATGCGTAGCTGATGGGAAGCAGGTCAATATTCCTGCACCATTGTTAGATGCGATGGGGGGACGGATCGCGGAAGGTTGTCCGGGTGTTGGAAGTCCCGGTCGCTGCATTGGAGAAGGCACTTAGGCAAATCCGGGTGCGGAATTCAAGGGTGTGGCGCGAGCTCCTTAGGGAGCGAAGCAATTGGAAGTGGTTCCAAGAAAAGCCTCTAAGCTTCAGTCTAACGATGACCGTACCGCAAACCGACACAGGTGGGCGAGATGAGTATTCTAAGGCGCTTGAGAGAACTCGGGAGAAGGAACTCGGCAAATTGGTACCGTAACTTCGGGATAAGGTACGCCCTTGTAGCTTGACTGGCTTGCGCCAGAAGGGTGAAGGGGTTGCAATAAACTGGTGGCTGCGACTGTTTAATAAAAACACAGCACTCTGCAAACACGAAAGTGGACGTATAGGGTGTGACGCCTGCCCGGTGCCGGAAGATTAAATGATGGGGTGCAAGCTCTTGATTGAAGTCCCGGTAAACGGCGGCCGTAACTATAACGGTCCTAAGGTAGCGAAATTCCTTGTCGGGTAAGTTCCGACCTGCACGAATGGCGTAACGATGGCCACACTGTCTCCTCCCGAGACTCAGCGAAGTTGAAGTGTTTGTGATGATGCAATCTACCCGCGGCTAGACGGAAAGACCCCATGAACCTTTACTGTAGCTTTGCATTGGACTTTGAACCGATCTGTGTAGGATAGGTGGGAGGCTATGAAACCGGAACGCTAGTTTCGGTGGAGCCGTCCTTGAAATACCACCCTGGTTTGTTTGAGGTTCTAACCTTGGCCCGTGATCCGGGTCGGGGACAGTGCATGGTAGGCAGTTTGACTGGGGCGGTCTCCTCCCAAAGCGTAACGGAGGAGTACGAAGGTACGCTAGGTACGGTCGGAAATCGTGCTGATAGTGCAATGGCATAAGCGTGCTTAACTGCGAGACCGACAAGTCGAGCAGGTGCGAAAGCAGGTCATAGTGATCCGGTGGTTCTGTATGGAAGGGCCATCGCTCAACGGATAAAAGGTACTCTGGGGATAACAGGCTGATACCGCCCAAGAGTTCATATCGACGGCGGTGTTTGGCACCTCGATGTCGGCTCATCTCATCCTGGGGCTGTAGCCGGTCCCAAGGGTATGGCTGTTCGCCATTTAAAGAGGTACGTGAGCTGGGTTTAAAACGTCGTGAGACAGTTTGGTCCCTATCTGCCGTGGGCGTTGGATATTTGAAGGGGGCTGCTCCTAGTACGAGAGGACCGGAGTGGACGAACCTCTGGTGTACCGGTTGTCACGCCAGTGGCATCGCCGGGTAGCTATGTTCGGAAGAGATAACCGCTGAAAGCATCTAAGCGGGAAACTCGCCTTAAGATGAGATATCCCTGGGGACTAGATCCCCTTGAAGGGTCGTTCGAGACCAGGACGTTGATAGGTCAGGTGTGTAAGCGCAGTAATGCGTTCAGCTAACTGATACTAATTGCCCGTAAGGCTTGATCCTATAACAAGTCTGCCTTGTAGATCTGCGCCGTGCGACAGCACCGGCCGCGATCCAAAGCGACAAGTTGGATTCTCGTGTGTGATACACACAACTCAAGATTACTGCTTCTTCCAGGATTGGTTGTGCTGCGAAGCCAGCGCAACAACCCTCTTTGCCTGATGACCATAGCGAGTCGGTCCCACCCCTTCCCATCCCGAACAGGACCGTGAAACGACTCTACGCCGATGATAGTGCGGATTCCCGTGTGAAAGTAGGTAATCGTCAGGCTCCCTAAGCCAGAAACCCCCGCCCGAAAGGCGGGGGTTTTTGCATTGGCGCGGCGGAAATGCACATGGGATCAGGACGGGCGGCCGGCTTGATACAGCTCCGCGGCACTCCTACCTCCAGGCACGTTTCGCCGCACCGCACGTCAATCTGGCGAGACTGAGGCGTGGAATGCGTCGATCCAGGCCTTCAATGTTCTCGGCCATTGGCTGCGCCGCACGTCAACCTGGCTGGAATCGGAGCGTCGAATGCGGCGACTCAGGTCACCGCTGTTCTCGAGCGATCTGCAGCGCTGCGCTAATGAGATCTCCCAACGCTCTCCCTGTACCACACATCAATCGGCCCCCAGTAGTCCACATCAGACGTCGATTCAATTAGACGTCGATTTATCCGGAATGGCAGCGGAATGGCTGATGATGTGCGACGTTTGTCGAAAATGACTGGCGATTGATGTGTCCGGGCAAATGGCATCTTGAACCATCTACCGGTCCTTCGACACGATACATCGACGTAATCGTCGGCGCACACAACGAACTCAGCGCCAAATCGTCATAAAAATCTATGCGCATAAAGTCCATTCGAGCGACAGGCCCGGCAGAGCGGAGAGCGCGCCCTTCGGGGTAATATCGCCTTTCGTCCCGATTCCCGGCGTTTCCAGGCAACCGCCGGCGGTCGGTGTCCTCCGTATTCCGTCTCCCGCACCGTTCATGACTGACAGCCCTGCCCAAGGTGGTCGGACGACCGACTTCTTGCCGTATCTCGTCGCCGCAACGTTCTTCATGG
>NZ_JBEXDB010000049.1:0-5940 GCF_040605575.1 Streptomyces sp. NPDC005566
CAGGACCGTCTCCAGACGCTCCTGGGTCAGGGCGGTGAACACACCGTCGTCGAGGACACCCGCCGCATGCACGACACCGGTCAGCGGAGCCTCGGCCGGGATGCCCGCGAGGACGGCAGCGAGAGCGTCGCGGTCGGCGGCGTCACAGGCCACGATCCGTGCCTGGGCACCCAGCTCGGCGAGATCTGCGACCAGATCGGACACGCCAGGCGCGTCAGAGCCACGGCGGGACAGCAGCACAAGGTGGCGGATGCCGTGTTCGGTGGCAAGGTGGCGGGCGAGGAGTCCACCGAGGGTGCCGGTGCCTCCGGTGATCAGTACGGTGCCGTCCGGGTTCGGACGGGCGGGGAAGGACAGGACGTTCTTGCCGATGTGCTTGGCCTGCGCCATGTGACGCCAGGCGGTGACCGCCTCGCGTACGTCCCACACCGTCAGCGGCAACGGTTCGAGCACACCCTGCTCGAACAGCGCGACCACCTCGGCGAGAATCCGGCCCATGCCCTCCGGACCCGCATCCGACAGGTCGAACGCGAAGTACGGGACGTCAAGACCGGTGCGGACGTCAGCCTTGCCCATCTCCAGGAACCGGCCACCCGGCGCCAGCAGCCTCAGCGAGGCGTCCACGAACTCGCCCGCCAGGGCGTTGAGGACGACGTCGATGCCCTGCCCGTCCGTCGCGGTCCGGATGCGCTCCTCGAAGGTGAGGTCGCGGGAAGAAGCAATCCGTGAGGGGTCGATCCCGTTGGCGATGAGGGTGGGCCACTTGCCGGGACTGGCGGTGGCGTACACCTCCAGGCCCCAGTGCCGGGCCAGTTGTACCGCGGCCATGCCGACACCGCCGGCCGCCGCGTGGATCAGCACCGACTCACCGGGCCTGACCCCGGCCAGGCCCTGCAGCCCGTACCAGGCCGTCGCGAACACCACCGGCAAGGACGCCGCCTGCGCCCACGACCAGCCCTCGGGCATGCGGGCCAGCAACTTCCGGTCCGTCACCGCCTCGGCGGCGAACACACCGGTGAAGAAGCCGAACACCCGGTCCCCGACGTGAAGGTCTTCGACGTCAGGGCCCACCTCGACGACCACACCGGCCGCTTCGGAACCCATCACACCGGGCTCCGGGTACATGCCCAGCCCGAGGAGCACGTCACGGAAGTTCACACCCGCCGCACGGACCTCGACCCGCACCTGGCCGCTTTCCAGCGGCAACGTGCCGGCCGTCTCCATGTGCAGAGACTCCAGCGTGCCGTCCGTACCGGGCAGCAGACGCCAGGTGTGGTCCGGCAGCACCAGCCCGCCCCTCACGGCCCGCGCCAGACGGGGCACCAGCAGCGCACCGTCACGGACGGCGACCTGCGGCTCGTCGACGCCGGCCAGCAGCGCAAGGTCAAGCCGCTCTTCGGTGGCCGGGTCGGCATCGACCAGGACGATGCGTTCCGGGTGCTCCGACTGCGCCGAGCGCACCAGCCCCCACACCGCCGCACCCATGAGGTCGACGGTTTCACCGTCATCGGCCGGGACCGCGCCGCGGGTCAGCACCACCAGGCGTGAGCCGAACGTGCCCTCGTCAGCCAGCCACTCCTGCACACCCCGCAGGACCTCACCCAGCACCTGCTCAACCGGACCGTCACCGGCCGCCGACAGCACCGTCCACGCCGGAACCTCCGGCGTCTCGCCGGAAGCACCAGCACCCGGCGGCACCGTCACCCACTCCACCGCGAACAGCGCCTCGTCCGCGTGCCCGGCCGACGACAACTGCTCCGCCGACACCGCCCGCGACACCAGAGAGCGGACAACCGCGACGGGCATACCGGTCCCGTCGGCCGCCTGAACGGTGATGCTTTCGCCCTCGGGGCGGATGGCCACGCGCAACGTGGTCGCCCCGACCGCGAACAGCTCCACACCCGACCAGGCGAACGGCAGCCGGGGCTTCTGCTCCCCCGGCCCTTCGGACAGGAGATTGGCCGGATGCAGTGCGGCGTCCAACAACGCCGGGTGGATGCCGAATCTGTCGACCTGGCCCACACCCGGCTCCGGCAGCACCACGTCGGCGTACACACCGGACTCGTCACGCCAGGCCGCCTGAACACCCTGGAACGCCGGGCCGTAACCGAAGCCCACCCCGGCCAACGCCTCGTAGAAGCCGTCGACATCCACGGCATGCGCGCCCTGCGGCGGCCAGGCACTCAGGTCGAAGTCAGCCTCCGCGCCGGCTTGTTCAGCCAGCGAACCCGCAGCATGCAACGTCCACTCGTCCGTGCTGTCCACCCGGCCGTAGATCTCAACCGGCCTGTCTCCGGACTCATTCGGCCCGGTGACACACACTTGGACCTGGACGCCTCCGGACTCGGGCAGCACCAGCGGCGCCCGCAGCACCAGCTCCCGAAGCAGACCGCAGCCCACCTCCTGACCGGCCCGCAGAACCATTTCCACCAATGCGGCACCAGGCACCACCACCTGGTCCAGCACAAGGTGATCTGCAAGCCAGGACTGCGCACCCAACGCGAGCCGGCCGGTCAGCACCACCGCATCGCCATCGGCGAGCGCTACTGTCGCGCCCAGCAAAGCATGCCCTGCACTCGTCAGGCCGACAGCGGCCAGGTCCCCGGCGCCCGGGTTCGGCTGCGGCCAGAACCGCTGCTGCTGGAACGCATACGTCGGCAGATCAACGACCCTGCCGCCCCAGCCGGCGAACAGCTTCGTCCATTCGACGTCGACTCCGGACGTCCACAGACGACTGACCGCGCCCAAGGCAGTGTCCGTCTCGTCCCGGTCCTTGCGTAGGACGGGGACGAACTCCGCGCTCGTGACGGTCTCCTGTGCCATGCCGGACAAAACGCCGTCGGGGCCGAGTTCCAGGTACCGCGTCACGCCCATGGCTTCGAGGGCTGTGACACCGTCGGCGAAACGAACCGCCTGCCGCACCTGGTTGAGCCAGTACTCCGGCCGCTGCATGACACCGGGTTCGGCCACCGCACCGGTCAGGTTCGACACGATCGGGATGTCGGCCGGGTGGAAGGTCAGCCCGGACAGGACGATTGCGAACTCGTCAAGCATCGGCTCCATCAGCGCGGAGTGGAACGCGTGCGACACCGACAGCACGTTGAACCGCAAGCCACGGGCCGCACACCCGGCCGCGTAGAGCTCGATGGCTTCGGTGGTGCCGGAGAGGACCACGGAGTTCGGGCCGTTGACGGCGGCGAGGTCCAGGCCGGAGTCGGCGACGTCGGCTTCGGTTGCCTCGACGGCGAGCATGCCACCGCCGGCGGGCAGCGCCTGCATCAACCGGCCGCGCTCCGCGACCAGAACGCATGCGTCGTCCAGATCAAGGATTCCGGCCACATGCGCGGCGCTGATCTCACCCAGGGAGTGGCCCAGGAGCACGTCCGGGGTGACCCCCCAGGACTCCACCAGCCGGAACAGGGCGACCTCGAGAGCGAACAGGCCCGCCTGCGCCCACATCGTCTGATCGAGACCGACCCCATCGGTCAGAACCTCGCGCAGTGAACGCTCCAGCCGAGCGTCGAGCCGGGCACACACTGCGTCGAAGGCCTCAGCGAACACCGGAAACGCCTCATACAGGCCCAGGCCCATACCCGCACGCTGGGAACCCTGGCCGGTGAAAAGGAACGCGGTCCCGCCCTCGCTCGCGACACCGGTGGCGAGCGCCCCCTCCCCGGACAGCACCGCGCGGTGCTCCAGCGCGGCACGCGTCGTCGCCAGCGACCAGCCGACGTCCACCGGATCCAGCTCCGGACGCTCGGCCGCGAACTCCCGCAGCCGTTCCGCCTGCGCCTGCAGCGCGGGCTCTGACTTCGCCGACACCACCCACGGCACGAGCCCGGGCGCCTGCCGCGTCACAGCGATCGGCTCCGGCTCCGGAGCCTGCTCAAGGATCACATGCGCGTTGGTGCCGCTGATCCCGAAGGACGAGACGCCCGCACGCCGCGGCCGACCTGCCTCCGGCCAGGAACGCGCCTCCGTCAGCAGCTCCACCGCGCCCGCCGACCAGTCCACCTGAGGCGACGGCTCATCCACATGCAACGTCGCCGGCAGCACGCCGTACCGCATCGCCATGACCATCTTGATCAGACCCGCGACACCCGCCGCAGCCTGGGTATGACCGATGTTCGACTTCACCGACCCCAGCCACAACGGCTCACCGGCCTCGCCCCGATCCTGACCGTACGTCGCCAGCAGCGCCTGCGCCTCGATCGGGTCACCCAACCGCGTCCCGGTCCCGTGCGCCTCGACGACGTCGACGTCGGCGCCGGTGAGACGAGCGTTGGCGAGAGCCTGGCGGATGACCCGCTGCTGCGAGGGACCGTTCGGCGCCGTCAGACCATTGCTCGCACCGTCCTGGTTGATCGCACTGCCCCGGACCACTGCGAGGATCCGGTGTCCATGGCGTTGTGCATCCGACAGCCGCTCCAGCAACAGCAGGCCGACGCCCTCGCCCCAACCCGTTCCGTCGGCCCCTGCCGCGAACGCCTTGCAGCGGCCATCGGCGGCCAGACCGTCCTGCCGGTCGAACTCCACGAACGCAGCCTGGGTGGACATCACCGTCACACCGCCGACCAGGGCCAGGCCGCACTCCCCCGACCGCAGCGCCCGCGACGCCAGGTGGAGTGCCACCAGCGACGACGAGCACGCCGTGTCCACCGTGACCGCCGGGCCCTCCAGCCCGAACGCGTAGGCCACCCGGCCGGAGATCACACTGGCGCTCGCGCCGGTGGAGACGTACCCCTCCGCCTCGTCCGCGTTCAGCAGAGACGCGTAGTCCTGGCCGTTCGTGCCGACGTAGACGCCGGTCCGGGTGCGCCGCAGTGACCTCGGGTCGATCCCGGCGGACTCGAAGACCTCCCAGGCCGACTCCATCAGCAGACGCTGCTGCGGGTCCATGGCGAGCGCCTCGCGCGGCGATATCCCGAACAACGACGCGTCGAACCGGTCGGCGTCGTGGAGGAAGCCGCCTTGGCGGACGAAGTCGCCCTCGTCGCTCCAGCCACGGTTGTCCGGGAAGTCGCCGATGCCGTCGACGCCGTCGCGGACCAGCCGCCAGAGGTCTTCCGGGGAGCGGACGCCACCGGGGAAACGGCAGCTGACACCGACAACGGCGATCGGCTCGTGTTCGCGTTCCTCGACCTGCCGCAGCGACCGCTGGGCCTGGCGCAGCTCCGTGGTCATCCACTTGAGCTGATTGAGGAGCTGTACTTCATCCGCCATGGCCGTTGCCCTTCACGGGAGGTGTCTGAACGCTGTTCACTGCGGTCCCCCGAATTCCTTCTGGATCAGCTGCAGTACTTCGTCGGCGCTGGCCGCCTGATCCAGCACGTCGTCGGCGACTGACTCTTCGTCCGGGGCAGTGCCCTTACGCCAGTTCGTCAGGAGGGCCTGCAGCCGGCCCGAGACGTCGAACCGTTCGCCCTCGGCGCGGGACAGCATCAGCAGGGACGTCTCGAGGCGGTCGATCTCCTCGGCCACCGAGGCCGCCTGCTGCGCTTCGCCGGGGGTGAGCTCCGTGCGGAGGTGGTCGACGAGGGCTTCAGGCGTCGGGTGGTCGAAGACGAGGGTGGTGGGCAGTCGCAGCCCGGTCCGCGCGGACAACAGGTTGCGCAGTTCGACCGCCATCAACGAGTCGAAGCCCAGATCCCGGAACGCACGATCCGGCTCCACCGCCTGCACCCCGGAATGACCAAGCACAACAGCGGCCTGAGCCCGGACCACATCCAGCAGCACCTGACGCCGCCTGCCCTCCGGCACACCCTCAAGCTCTTCCCGCAAGCCCGGCCCACCGCCACCTGCCGGCAACACCGGCACCACACCGACCGCCTCCGGAAGCTCCGCGAGCAGACGACTGGGACGCGCCGACACGAACCCGGGAACAAACCGCTCCCAGTCGATATCCGCCACCGTCACATCCACACCACCACGAACCGCCTC
>NZ_JBEXDB010000050.1:0-5732 GCF_040605575.1 Streptomyces sp. NPDC005566
TGTGCGGCCAGGTGCAGTGCGACGAGGGAGGAGGAGCAGGCTGTGTCGACGGTGACGGCGGGGCCTTCGAGGCCGAAGGCGTAGGAGACCCTGCCCGACATGACGCTGGTTGCGTTGCCGGTCAGCAGGTGACCCTCGGCTCCTTGTGGCATTTGTGTCCCGGTGCCGTATCCGGATGCGGTGCCGCCCACGAACACGCCGGTCGAGGATCCGCGCAGTCTGGCGGGGTCGAGGGCTGCCGACTCGAATGCTTCCCATGCTGTTTCGAGGAGGAGGCGCTGTTGGGGGTCCATGGCGAGGGCTTCGCGGGGGCTGATCCCGAACAGGTCGGCGTCGAACTCGCCCGCATCTTCGAGGAAGGCGCCCCATCCGGCGATCGAGGCGGGCCAGCCGCGGTCGGTGGGGAAGGGCCCGACCGCATCGCCCGCGCTTTCCACCAGGTCCCACAGGGACTGGGGGGAGGTGACGCCGCCGGGGAAGCGGCAGGCCATCCCCACGATCGCGACCGGTTCATCGGAGCCGATCGCCGTTGCCACCGGCCGTGTCGGCGACGATGCGCCGGGTTCGGTCCCCGAGAGTTCGGCCAAGAGGAACTCTGCCAGTACGAGAGGGGTGGGGTGGTCGAAAACCAGCGTGGAGGGAAGCCGCAGACCTGTGACGGACTGCAGGCGGTTACGTACTTCCACGGCCATCAGGGAGTCGAAGCCCAGGTCACGGAAGGCGCGGCCGGCGTCCACCGATTCTGCGCTCGTATGCCCGAGGACCGCCGCCGCGTGGGTGCGCACCACGTCGAAGACCAGTTGGCGGCGCTGTCCGGCGGGTATCCCGTCGAGCTGGCGTCGCAGAACGGCCGACGCGGCGTCCTCGTCCGGCGACACCGGTGTGTCCGGAGTGGAGGTGGCTTCCGGGAGTTCGGCGAGGAGTCGGCTCGGGCGGATCACGGTGAACGAGGCAGCGAACGCTGCCCAGTCGATGTCGGCGACGGTAAGTCCCGATTCCCCGTTGTCGACGGCCGAGGCGAGTGTGCGTACGGCGAGTTCAGGGTTCATCGGTGACATGCCGCGTCGGCGCAGGAGCTGCTGGGTGTCGCCCTGGACGGCCATTCCCGCGCCGGCCCAGGGACCCCACGCCACCGACGTCGCGGGCAGGCCGCGCTCGCGGCGGTGTTGTGCCCAGGCGTCGAGGAACGCGTTCGCTGCCGCATAGGCGCCCTGGCCCGCACCACCCCAAACGGCAGCGCCGGAGGAGAACACCAGGAACAGGTCCAGGGGCAGGCCGGAGGTCAGCTCGTCCAGGTGCACGACGCCGTCGATCTTCGCACCGATGATCACGGCCGTCGTGTCCCGGTCGGCTGCTTCCAGCAGTTGTGCGTCCCCGACACCTGCGGCGTGCACGACACCGGTAAGCGGCCACTGCTCGGGAACATCAGCGATCACTCCGGCCAGGGCGTCCCGGTCGGTCACGTCACACGCGGCGACCGTCACGCGGGCACCCAGCTCCGACAGTTCCTCGACCAGACCCTCCGGAGCGACACCCCCGCGGCTGGTCAGTATCAGGTGCGGCACGCCCCGGCCGGCCAGCCAGCGGGCCGCCTCTACACCCAGCGCA
The DNA here is from genome assembly GCF_040605575.1 of Streptomyces sp. NPDC005566. Classification (NCBI taxonomy): domain Bacteria; kingdom Bacillati; phylum Actinomycetota; class Actinomycetes; order Kitasatosporales; family Streptomycetaceae; genus Streptomyces; species Streptomyces sp. NPDC005566. The sequence goes on from NZ_JBEXDB010000050.1 coordinate 1,609, forward strand.
CCGGTACCGCCCGTGACCAGTACCGTCCCCGAAGGACCCCAGACCGTTTCCGGCACAACGGCCGGCACCGCACGTGCCAGCCTGCGCCCGTACACACCGGACCCACGCACGGCGACCTGGTCCTCACCACCGTCGGCCGTCAGGACACCGACCAGCCGGGCGCCCGCTCGGGCGTCGAGGGTCTCGGGCAGGTCGATCATGCCGCCCCAGCGCTGCGGGAACTCCAGGGCCGCGACCCGGCCCAGACCCCACACCGCAGCCTGCACCGGATCGACCACCCGGTCCGAAGCACCCACAGCAACCGCACCCCGCGTCGCCACCCACAACGGCGCGTCAACCCCCGCATCACCCAGTGCCTGCAACAGCACCGTCACGCAAGTGAGTTCGTCCGCGACCACACCGCCACGGGCAGGCAGACCGGCCGAAGCCGACCCCGCCACCAGCACCACACCACGCACATCCCCGACCTCGGCAAGCCGCCCGGCCACAGCCGCACGGTCCGACAGTGCGTCCACCGGCAGGCCCACAACTGCGCCACCCGCACCCGTCAACGCCCCGGCCACATCACCGTCTTCAGGCCCAACCACCAGCCAGGTGCCGGTGGGCAGGGTGGTGACAGGTGCAGTTTCCAAGGGCTTCCATGTCACTTGGTAGCGCCAGGTGTCGATGACGGAGCGCTGCAGTCGCTCCCGGCGCCACGACGCCAGCGCCGGAACCACCGACCCCAGCAGTTCCGGGGCCTCCGACAACTGCAACGTGCCCGCGAGCTCGTCGAGATCACCACGCTCCACGGCATCCCAGAACCGGGACTCGACCGCATCCACCACCCCGGCACCCTGGACAGACGGAGACGGCCCGTCCAGCCAGTACCGCTCATGCTGGAACGCATAGGTGGGAAGCGGGACGTGGCGGCCGGTGAGCACCGTGGTCCAGTCGACGTCGACGCCGGCTGCCCATGCCTCGCCGAGGGAAGCCAGGACACGCCGCATCCCGCCCTCGCCACGCCGCAGCGTGCCCAGCACCACCGCCTCCACACCTGCCGCGTCGACGGTCTCCTCCACACCCACCGTCAACACCGGATGGGCGCTGACCTCGATGAACGTGCGCATGCCCTGCCCCAGCAGGGACCGGACCGCGGTCTCGAACTCCACCGTCGAACGAAGATTGTCGAACCAGTACCCGGCATCCAGACCGCCCTCGACAAGGCCACCGGTCAGCGTGGACAACATCGGAACCGTGCCGACAGCCGGGGACAGCCCGGCCAGATCCGCAAGAATCCGCTCCCGCAGCTCCTCCATCCGCGGTGAATGAGACGCGTAGTCCACCGGAATCCGGCGTGTGCGAATACCACGCTGATCGCACTCCGCCATGAACGCGTCGAGCGCCTCGTCATCACCAGAGACCACCGTTGAGGACGGACCGTTCACCGCCGCCACCGACACCCGGTCCGACACCAGGTCCTCGACCGTCTCCCGCCCGACGGCGACCGACACCATGCCCCCGCCGCCGGCCACGGCCACCAGCGCCTTCGACCGCAGCGCCACCACCCGTGCCGCGTCATCCAACGACAACCAACCCGCCACACACGCCGCAGCGATCTCACCCTGCGAATGACCCACCACCGCGGACGGCACCACACTCGCCGAACGCCACACCTCCGCCAGAGCCACCATCACCGCCCACAACACCGGCTGAATCACGTCCACCCGGTCCACATCACCGTCATGCAGAACAACGTCGGTCAGCGACCAGTCGACGAACGGGGCCAGTGCCGTCTCACACTCGGACAGCCGCTCCCGGAACACCGGCGACGTGTCCCACAACTCCCGTGCCATGCCCACCCACTGCGAGCCCTGACCCGGGAACACGAACACCACACCACCAGAAACCACGGTGGCCGACGCGGCTGTGGGCAGGGCGGCCAGCAGCTCCTCCCGGCTCTCGCCGACCACCACCGCGCGATGCTCCAGCGCCGCACGCGTCGTCGCCAGCGACCACCCCACATCCACCGGATCCAGGTCCGGAGCATTCGCTACATACGCTCCGAGCCGCTCCACCTGCGCCCGCAGCGCCGCCTCGGACTTCGCCGACACCACCCACGCCGACACACCCGCAACGGGAGCAGCCGGAACGGGAGCCTGGGCCGGAGTTCCGGCCGGCGCCTGCTCCAGAATCACGTGCGCGTTCGTGCCACTGATCCCGAACGACGACACACCGGACCGGCGCGGACGGTCAATCTCAGGCCACGCCCGGGCCTCCGTCAGCAACTCCACCGCACCCGCCGACCAGTCCACCTCCGGCGACGGCTCATCCACATGCAACGTCGCCGGCAACACACCGTGCCGCAACGCCATCACCATCTTGATCACACCCGCGACACCCGCAGCCGCCTGCGTATGCCCGATGTTCGACTTCACCGACCCCAGCCACAACGGCTCGTCGGAGTCGCCCCGCTCCTGGCCGTACGTCGCCAGCAACGCCTGCGCCTCGATCGGATCACCCAGACGCGTCCCCGTCCCGTGCGCCTCCACCACATCGACGTCCGCGCCGGTCAGCCGGGCATTCGCCAACGCCTGACGGATCACCCGCTGCTGCGACGGACCGTTCGGCGCCGTCAGACCATTCGACGCACCGTCCTGGTTCACCGCACTGCCACGCACCACCGCGAGCACCTGATGCCCGTTACGCTCCGCGTCCGACAACCGCTCCAGGAGCAGCAGGCCGACGCCTTCGCCCCAGGCCGTTCCGTCGGCCGCCGCGGCGAACGCCTTGCACCGCCCGTCACCGGCCAGCCCGTCCTGCCGGTCGAACTCCGCGATCATGCCCGGCGTGACCATCACCGTCACTGCGCCGGCCAGTGCGAGCTCGCACTCACCGCCCCGCAGCGCCTGGGTGGCCAGGTGGAGTGCCACCAGCGACGACGAACACGCCGTGTCCACGGTGACTGCCGGGCCCTCCAGCCCGAAGGTGTAGGCGATGCGGCCGGAGATCACACTGGTCGTGCTACCGGTCACCTGGTGCCCATCGGCGCCTTCCGGCAGCCGCGCGTTCACGCCGTACCCCGAAGAGGCGGCACCGGCGAACACGCCTACGCTACGGCCCCGCAGCGACCGAGGATCCATCCCCGCGGTCTCGAAGGTCTCCCAGGCCGACTCGAGCACCAGCCGCTGCTGCGGGTCCATGGCGACGGCCTCACGCGGCGAGATGCCGAAGAGTTCGGCGTCGAAGCCGTCCATGTCATGGATGAATCCGCCCACGCCGGCGGCTCGGCTCGTCAGGTCCGTGGGCCAACCGCGATCCGTCGGGAACGGTGACATGCCGTCCACTCCGTCGGCGACCAGGTCCCACAATTGCTCCGGTGACGTGACCCCGCCGGGGAACCGACAGGCCATGCCCACGATCGCGATCGGTTCGTCGGTACCCGTCACGGTGAGTTGCCGCGTCGGTTGCACGGCCGTGTCCGACGCACCGAAGAACTGCGTCAGCAGATGGTCGCTGAGGACAGTCGGATTCGGATAGTCGAACACCAGCGCAACGGGCAGTCGCAGGCCGGTGTCCGCCGTCAGTCGGTTGCGGAGTTCCACCGCGGTGAGTGAGTCGAAGCCCAGGTCCTTGAACGCCTGCCGCTCACCGATCGCGTCGGCCGAAGCATGCCCCAGCACGGTCGCCGCGCTGCCGCGCACCAACTCCAGCAGCATCGGCAACCGCCGGCCCTCGGGAACCGACCGCAGCCGCTGCACCAGCGCCAGACCGGCACCGGACGCCTGCGCAACCCCACGCCGCACCCGGCCCGACACCAGACCACGCAACAACGCCGGAACCTCCCCGGCCGCCCGCACCGCCGCCAGATCCAGACCGACCGGCACCAACTGCGCCTCCGCACGACCCAGCGCAAGATCGAACAACGACAACGCCTGCTCCGTCGCCAGCCCCCGGGCCAGCCGACCCTGCAGATGACCGGTCATCCCGCTGGCCTGCTGCCACATGTCCCAAGCCAGAGACAGACCGGGCAAGCCCTCCCTACGGCGACGGACGGCAAGAGCGTCAAGGTAAGCATTGGCAGCCGAGTAGTTACCCTGCCCCGGAGTACCGAACGTCGCCGACGCCGAGGAATACAGCACGAA
>NZ_JBEXDB010000051.1:0-2448 GCF_040605575.1 Streptomyces sp. NPDC005566
CGACTCCACAACCACTGGCGTGGCTGCTTCAAAGTCTCCCACCTATCCTACACAAGCCGAACCGAACACCAATATCAAACTATAGTAAAGGTCCCGGGGTCTTTCCGTCCTGCTGCGCGAAACGAGCATCTTTACTCGTAGTGCAATTTCACCGGGCCTATGGTTGAGACAGTCGAGAAGTCGTTACGCCATTCGTGCAGGTCGGAACTTACCCGACAAGGAATTTCGCTACCTTAGGATGGTTATAGTTACCACCGCCGTTTACTGGCGCTTAAGTTCTCAGCTTCGCACACCCGAAAGTGCACTAACCGGTCCCCTTAACGTTCCAGCACCGGGCAGGCGTCAGTCCGTATACATCGCCTTACGGCTTCGCACGGACCTGTGTTTTTAGTAAACAGTCGCTTCTCGCTGGTCTCTGCGGCCACCCCCAGCTCACCGAGTAAATCGGATCACCAGTGATGGCCCCCCTTCTCCCGAAGTTACGGGGGCATTTTGCCGAGTTCCTTAACCATAGTTCACCCGAACGCCTCGGTATTCTCTACCTGACTACCTGAGTCGGTTTAGGGTACGGGCCGCCATGAAACTCGCTAGAGGCTTTTCTCGACAGCATAGGATCATCCACTTCACCACAATCGGCTCGGCATCAGGTCTCAGCCTTAATGTGTGACGGATTTGCCTATCACACGGCCTACACCCTTACCCCGGGAACTACCACCGCCCGGGTTGGACTACCTTCCTGCGTCACCCCATCGCTTACCTAGTACAAGTCTGGTTCATCGGCTCCACCACTACCCTCAACTCCGAAGAGATCGGGCCGGCTTCACGGACTTAGCATCGCCTGATTCAGTATTGGGCGTTTCAAAGCGGGTACCGGAATATCAACCGGTTGTCCATCGACTACGCCTGTCGGCCTCGCCTTAGGTCCCGACTTACCCTGGGCAGATCAGCTTGACCCAGGAACCCTTAGTCAATCGGCGCACACGTTTCTCACGTGTGTATCGCTACTCATGCCTGCATTCTCACTCGTGAACCGTCCACAACTCGCTTCCGCGGCTGCTTCACCCGGCACACGACGCTCCCCTACCCATCCATACTCCCGTTGGGGATATGTGTATGAATGACACGACTTCGGCGGTACGCTTGAGCCCCGCTACATTGTCGGCGCGGAATCACTTGACCAGTGAGCTATTACGCACTCTTTCAAGGGTGGCTGCTTCTAAGCCAACCTCCTGGTTGTCTCTGCGACTCCACATCCTTTCCCACTTAGCGTACGCTTAGGGGCCTTAGTCGATGCTCTGGGCTGTTTCCCTCTCGACCATGGAGCTTATCCCCCACAGTCTCACTGCCGTGCTCTCACTTACCGGCATTCGGAGTTTGGCTAAGGTCAGTAACCCGGTAGGGCCCATCGCCTATCCAGTGCTCTACCTCCGGCAAGAAACACACGACGCTGCACCTAAATGCATTTCGGGGAGAACCAGCTATCACGGAGTTTGATTGGCCTTTCACCCCTAACCACAGGTCATCCCCCAGGTTTTCAACCCTGGTGGGTTCGGTCCTCCACGAAGTCTTACCTCCGCTTCAACCTGCCCATGGCTAGATCACTCCGCTTCGGGTCTTGAGCGCGCTACTAAATCGCCCTATTCGGACTCGCTTTCGCTACGGCTTCCCCACACGGGTTAACCTCGCAACACACCGCAAACTCGCAGGCTCATTCTTCAAAAGGCACGCAGTCACGACGCACCGAGCAAGCTCGATGCGCGACGCTCCCACGGCTTGTAGGCACACGGTTTCAGGTACTATTTCACTCCGCTCCCGCGGTACTTTTCACCATTCCCTCACGGTACTATCCGCTATCGGTCACCAGGGAATATTTAGGCTTAGCGGGTGGTCCCGCCAGATTCACACGGGATTTCTCGGGCCCCGTGCTACTTGGGTGTCTCTTAAACGAGCCGTTGATGTTTCAGCTACGGGGGTCTTACCCTCTACGCCGGACCTTTCGCATGTCCTTCGCCTACACCAACGGTTTCTGACTCGTCTCACAGTCGGCAGACCATGAAAAAGAGATCCCACAACCCCGCATGCGCAACCCCTGCCGGGTATCACACGCATACGGTTTGGCCTCATCCAGTTTCGCTCGCCACTACTCCCGGAATCACGGTTGTTTTCTCTTCCTGCGGGTACTGAGATGTTTCACTTCCCCGCGTTCCCTCCACACTGCCTATGTGTTCAGCAGCGGGTGACAGCCCATGACGACTGCCGGGTTTCCCCATTCGGAAACCCCCGGATCAAAGCTTGGTTGACAGCTCCCCGGGGACTATCGTGGCCTCCCACGTCCTTCATCGGTTCCTGGTGCCAAGGCATCCACCGTGCGCCCTTAAAAACTTGGCCACAGATGCTCGCGTCCACTGTGCAGTTCTCAAACAACGACCAGCCACCCATCACCCCGCT
>NZ_JBEXDB010000052.1:0-4155 GCF_040605575.1 Streptomyces sp. NPDC005566
GACGTCGGCCTTGCCCATTTCGACGAACCGGCCGCCGGGTGTGAGCAGGCGTAGTGAGGCGTCCACGAACTCGCCTGCGAGGGAGTTGAGGACGATGTCGACTCCACGGTCGCCTGTCGCGGTCCGGATCTGCTTCTCGAAGGCGAGGTCACGGGAAGACGCGATCCTTGACCGATCGACTCCGTTGGCGGTGACGGCAGGCCATTTGCCGGGGCTGGCGGTGGCGTACACCTCCAGGCCCCAGTGCTGGGCCAGTTGTACCGCGGCCATGCCGACGCCGCCGGCCGCCGCGTGGATCAGCACCGACTCACCGGGCCTGACTTCGGCCAGGTCCTGCAGCCCGTACCAGGCGGTTGCGAACACCAGCGGTACTGCTGCCGCCTGCGCCCACGACCAGCCCTGAGGCACCCGGACCAGTAGAGGGCGGTCGGTGACGGTCTCGGCGGCGAACGCGCCGTCGAAGAAGCCGAACACCCGGTCCCCGACAGCGAGGTCGTCGACGCCGGGACCTACTTCGACGACCACACCGGCCGCTTCCGAACCCATCGTGCCCGGTTCCGGGTACATTCCCAGCCCCAGAAGCACGTCGCGGAAGTTGACACCTGCCGCGCGGACCTCGACCCGTACCTGGCCGGTTTCCAGCTGCAGCGTGTCGGCGGCCTCGATGTGGAGGGATTCCAGCGTGCCGTCCGTCCCGGGCAGCAGGCGCCAGGGGTGGTCCGGCAGCACCAGCCCGCTCCTCACGGCCCGCGCCAGACGGGGCACCAGCAGCGCGCCGTCGCGGATGGCGACCTGCGGCTCGTCGACACCGGCCAACAGGGCCAGATCCACGCCCTCTTCATCGGCGGCCGGGTCCGCGTCGACCAGCACGATTCGGTCCGGGTGCTCCGATTGCGCCGAGCGCACCAGGCCCCACACCGCCGCACCCACCACATCGACCGCAGCGGAAACGGCAGGCATGGCGCCGCGGGTCACCACTGCCAGGCGTGCGTGGTCCGGTCGTTCCTCGCTCAGCCACTCCTGCACACCGTGCAGGACCTCGCCGAGCACCTGCTCCACCGGACCGTCACCGGTCAGCAGTACCGTCCACGCCGGAACCTCCGCCGCTTCGCCGAAATCAGCAGCATCCGGCGGCAGTGCGACCCACTCCACCGCGAACAGCGCGTCATGGCCACGCCCGGCCGACGACAACTGCTCCGTCAGCACCTCACGCGACACCAGAGAGCGGACCACCGCGACGGGCGCACCGGTCCCGTCGGCCGCTTGTAGCGTAATTCCCTCACCCTCAGGGCGGATCGCCACGCGCAGCGTGGTCGCCCCGACCGCGAACACCTCCACACCCGACCACGCGAACGGCAACCGCGGTCCGGCGGCCTCGGTGTCGGTCGCGGTGTCGTCGCCGAGGATGAGGCCTGAGGGGTGGAGTGCGGCGTCGAGCAGGGCGGGATGGATGCCGAATCCGTCAGCCGACTCCTCGATCGTCACCTCGGCGTAGACGCCGGATGTGTCGCGCCAGGCCGCGTGCACGCCCTGGAACGCCGGGCCGTAACCGAAGCCCGCCCCGGCCAACGCCTCGTAGAAGCCGTCGACGTCCACCGCGTCCGCGCCCTGCGGCGGCCACACGCTCAGATCGAAGTCCGCCTCCGAACCGGCTTGCTCGGCCAGCGAACCCGCAGCGTGCAGTACCCACTCGTCCGTGCCCTCGATACGAGCGTGGACGCGGACCGGTCGGTCGCCCGACGGGTCAGGGCTTTCGACGCGGATCTGGATCTGGAGGGCGCCGGTCTCCGGCAGTACCAGGGGTGCCTGCAGGAGCAGCTCCTGTAGGAGACCGCAGTCCACGTCCTGGCCGGCGCGCAGTGCCATTTCCACCAGTGCGGTGCCGGGGACCACGATGCGGTCCAGCACGATGTGGTCGGCCAGCCACGGCTGGGCGTCCACCGACAGGCGGCCGGTGAGGAGCACGCCGTCTCCGTCGGCCAGGGTCACGACGGAGCCCAGCAGCGCGTGCCCGGCGTCCTCGATACCGAGTGCCCCCGCATCCCCGCCGAACCCGCCCGGCTGCGGCCAGTACCGCTCACGCTGGAACGCATACGTCGGCAGATCGACCACCCGTCCGCCCCAGCCGGCGAAGACGGCGGTCCAGTCGATGTCGGTGCCTGTGGCCCAGAGGCGGCTGATCGCGGTGAGGGCGGTGTCGGTCTCGTCGTGGTCCTTGCGCAGGAGGGGGATGAAGTCGGCGTCGGTGGCGGTGTCCTGGGCCATGGCCGACAGGACGCCGTCCGGGCCGAGTTCCACGTACCGCGTCACGCCCATCGCGTCGAGGGCCGTGACGCCGTCGGCGAAGCGCACCGCCTGCCGCACCTGTCTCAGCCAGTACTCGGGCTCCTGCATCAGTCCGGGTTCGGCGATCGCGCCCGTCAGGTTCGAGACGACCGGGATTTCCGCCGGATGGAGCGTCAACCCGTCCAGGACGTCGGCGAACTCCTTCAGCATCGGTTCCATCAGGGCGGAGTGGAACGCGTGCGACACCGGCAGGACGTTGAACCTGCGGCCTTGGTCAGCGCATGCGGCGGCGAAGCGGTTGATCGCATCGAGTTCACCCGACAGCACCACGGAGTGGGGTCCGTTGATGGCGGCGATGTCGAGGCCGGAGTCGGCGATGTCGGCTTCGGTGGCCTGGACGGCGAGCATGCCGCCGCCTTCGGGCAGGGCTTGCATGAGGCGGCCGCGTTCGGCGACGAGGACGCAGGCGTCGTCCAGGTCGAGGATTCCCGCGATGTGTGCGGCGGTGATCTCGCCCAGGGAGTGGCCCAGGAGCACGTCGGGGGTGACGCCCCAGGATTCGACGAGCCGGAACAAGGCGACTTCGAGGGCGAAGAGCCCGGCCTGGGCCCACATGGTGTGGTCGAGGTCGGTGCCATCGGTGAGGACGTCGCGCAGCGGACGTTCCAGCCGGACGTCGAGTCGTGCGCATACGGCGTCGAAGGCCTCGGCGAACACCGGGAACGCGGCATACAGTTCCAGCCCCATGGCGGGGCGTTGCGAGCCTTGGCCGGTGAACAGGAACGCGGTCCGGCCCTCTCGCGCGATACCGGTGGCGAGTGTCGTGTCCCCGGTCAGCACCGCGCGGTGATCCAGTGTGGCGCGGGTGGTCGCGAGCGACAAGGCCACGTCGAGGGTGCCGAGGTGGGGTCGGTCGGTGACGAACGACCGGAGGCGTTCGATCTGGGCCTGCAGCGCGGGCTCGGATTTCGCCGAGACCATCCACGGCACGAGGCTTGGTGTCTGTCGTGTCGCAGGAGTCGACTGGGGTTGTGGGTCGGGGGCTTGTTCGAGGATGACGTGGGCGTTGGTGCCGCTGATGCCGAAGGAGGAGACGGCGGCGCGGCGGGGCCGGTCATCGGTCTCAGGCCAGGCGCGTGCTTCGGTGAGGAGTTCCACCGCGCCCGCGGACCAGTCGACCTGGGCGGTGGGGGCGTCGACGTGGAGGGTGGCGGGCATGAGGCCGTGGCGCATGGCCATGATCATTTTGATGATGCCCGCGACGCCGGCGGCGGCCTGGGTGTGGCCGATGTTGGACTTGATGGAGCCGAGCCAGAGGGGTTCGTGGTTGTCGCCACGGTTCTGGCCGTAGGTGGCCAGGAGTGCCTGGGCCTCGATCGGGTCACCCAGACGTGTTCCCGTCCCGTGGGCTTCGACGACGTCGACGTCGGCAGTCGTCAGGTGGGCGTTGGTGAGTGCCTGGTGGATGACGCGCTGCTGGGAGGGGCCGTTGGGGGCGGTGAGGCCGTTGCTCGCACCGTCCTGATTGACGGCGCTGCCCCGCATCACCGCGAGGATGTGGTGGTTGTTGCGGCGGGCGTCCGACAGCCGTTCGACCAGCAGCAGGCCGACGCCTTCGGCCCAGCCGGTCCCGTCGGCCGCAGACGCGAACGACTTGCACCGGCCGTCCGAGGCGAGGCCGTCCTGACGGTCGAACTCGGCGAACGCACCCGGGGAGACCATCACGGTCACACCCCCGGCGAGCGCCAGGTCGCATTCACCGATCCGCAGCGCTTGGGCGGCCAGGTGCAGTGCGACCAGGGACGACGAGCAGGCGGTGTCCACCGTCATCGCCGGACCTTCGAGCCCGAAGGTGTAGGCGAGGCGGCC
>NZ_JBEXDB010000053.1:0-3882 GCF_040605575.1 Streptomyces sp. NPDC005566
CAGCACCGAGGCGAAAGCCTCGGGGGTGGCTTCCTCGAGCCGCTGCGGGAGGTCGAGACCGGCCGCGTGCACAATGCCGGTGAGCGGCCACTGTTGCGGAACACCGGCGATCACCGCGGCCAGGGCATCGCGGTCGGCCACGTCGCAGGCGGCGACCGTGACCCGTACGCCCAGCTCGGCCAGTTCCTCGACCAGACCGGCCGGGGCGACGCCGCCGCGGCTGGTCAGCACCAGGTGCGGCACACCCCGACCCGCCAGCCACCGGGCCACCTCCACACCCAAAGCGCCCGTGCCGCCGGTGACCAGCACGGTGCCCGACGGATCCGGGTTCCACGGGGTCCCCGCCACTGCGGCAGATGTCGCACGGGCCAGCCGCCGGGCCAACACCCCGGACTCGCGGACCGCCACCTGATCCTCACCACCACCAGAAGCCAGGACCTGGACAAGCCGCTCGGCGATCACCGAGTCCACGACTGCGGGCAGGTCGATCAGACCACCCCAGCGTTGCGGGAACTCCAGTGCCGCCACGCGGCCCAAGCCCCACACCGCCGCCAGGTCCGGATCGCCGAGCCGGTCCAGATCACCCACCGACACCGCACCCCGGGTCAACACCCACAACGGTGCCGTGACCTCACCCAGCCCCTGCACCACCGCGAGTGTCTCCGCCCACCCCGACGCGGACAAGACCACACCGGCCAAACCAGGCAGCCCCGACACTTCTTCGACCGAAAGACCGACCACGGTCGCACCCGCAGCCTCCAACGCCGCGGACACCTCAGGGTCCTCGGTGCCGACGACCGCCCACACCCCGGCCAGGACCGCCGACGACGACAGGCCGTCCAGCGGCTTCCAGGAAATCCGGTAACGCCACGAGTCGAGCGTCGACTGTTCCTGGTGGCGCTGTCGCCACGCGGACAAGGCCGGCAGTGCCGACTCCAGACCCGCGAGTTCCTCCAGGTCCTCACGCTCCACCGCATCCCAGAACGCGGCATCCACCAGCTCACCGCCACCGCTACCCGCAGCAACCGTCACCGAAAGCTCCGGCCAGAACCGCTCACGCTGGAAGGCGTAGGTCGGCAGATCCACCACCCTGCCGCCCCAACCAGCAAACAGCGCCGTCCAAGCGACATCGACTCCGGACGTCCACAACCGGCCGGCCGCCGTGACCGCAGTCTCGACCTCCTCTCGGTTCTTGCGCAGCATCGGCACGAACTCCGCTTCTGCCCTCGCCTCTTGAGCCATCGCTGACAGGACTCCGTCCGGACCGATCTCCACGTAGCGGCAGACACCGAGTTCTGCAGTCGTCGCGAGACCCTCGGCGAAACGGACGGCCTGACGGACCTGACCGAGCCAGTATCGGGGCTCCTGCATCAGACCCGGTTCGGCCACAGCACCCGTCAGGTTCGACACGACCGGGATCTGCGCCGGGCGGAACGCGATACCGTCCAGCACCCTGGCGAACTCCTCGAGCATCGGCTCCATCAGGGCCGAGTGGAAGGCGTGCGACACCGACAGCACGTTGAACCGCAGGCCGCGGTCCGCGCACACGGCCGCATACCGTTCAATGGCGTCGACGTCGCCGGAGAGCACGACGGAGTTCGAGCCGTTGACGGCGGCGACGTCCAGACCGGAGTCCGCGACATCGGCTTCGGTGGCCTGCACGGCGAGCATGCCGCCGCCGGCGGGCAGTGCCTGCATGAGCCGGCCACGTTCGGCAACCAGCGTGGAGGCGTCGTCCAGGTCGAGGATGCCTGACACGTGCGCGGCGGTGATCTCGCCCAGGGAGTGTCCCAGCAGGACGTCCGGGGTGACCCCCCAGGATTCGACCAGCCGGAACAGAGCAACTTCGAGGGCGAACAGGCCGGCCTGGGCCCACATCGTGTGGTCGAGGTCCGTGCCGTCGGTGAGGACCTCGCGCAGCGGGCGTTCCAGGCGTCCGTCGAGCCGTGCGCAGACCGCGTCGAAGGCTTCCGCGAACACCGGGAACACCTCGTACAGACTCAGGCCCATCCCGGCACGCTGCGAACCCTGACCGGTGAACAGGAAGGCAGTCCGCCCCTCGGCGGCCGGACCCGCGGCAAGCACGTCCCCGCCGGATGACAGCACCACGCGATGCTCCAGCGCGGCACGCGTCGTCGCCAGCGACCAGCCGACGTCCACCGGATCCAGCTCGGACCGCACGGCTACGAACGACCGAAGCCGCTCCACCTGCGCCCGCAGCGCGGGCTCGGACTTCGCCGACACGACCCACGGCACCAGCCCGGGCGCCTTCGGCGTCGCATCGAGCGCCGTGGGTTCGGACTCCGGAGCCTGCTCGAGGATCACATGCGCGTTGGTGCCGCTGATGCCGAACGAAGACACCGCGGCGCGGCGCGGACGGCCCGCATCGGGCCAGGGACGCGCCTCGGTCAGCAGTTCCACCGCGCCCGCCGACCAGTCCACCTGGGGCGACGGCTCATCCACATGCAGCGTCGCCGGGAGCTCACCGTGCTGCAGCGCCATCACCATCTTGATCACACCGGCCGCACCCGCGGCCACCTGCGTATGGCCGATGTTCGACTTCACCGAACCCAGCCACAACGGCTCGCCGCTCTCGCCCCGCTCCTGACCGTACGTGGCCAGCAGCGCCTGCGCCTCGATCGGATCACCGAGCCGCGTACCCGTCCCATGGGCCTCCACGGCGTCGATGTCGGCGCCGGTGAGCCGCGCGTTGGCCAGTGCCTGGCGGATCACCCGCTGCTGCGACGGGCCGTTCGGCGCCGTCAGACCGTTGGACGCACCGTCCTGGTTCACCGCGCTGCCCCGCACCACCGCGAGAATCCTGTGGCCGTTGCGCTGTGCGTCCGACAGCCGCTCCACCAGCAGTACACCGACGCCCTCGCCCCAGCCCGTCCCGTCCGCGGCAGCCGCGAACGACTTGCAGCGGCCGTCCGCGGCCAGCCCGTCCTGCCGGTCGAACTCCGCGAACATGCCCGGCGTGACCATCACCGACACACCGCCGACGAGGGCGAGTTCGCACTCGCCGGCGCGGAGCGCCTGCCCCGCCCAGTGCAACGCCACCAGGGAGGACGAGCATGCCGTGTCCACAGTGACGGCCGGACCTTCCAGGCCGAACACATAGGCGACGCGACCGGAAATCACACTCGGCGCGTTACCGGTCAGCAAATGGCCGTCTGCGCCCAGCGCTCCAGGGACGCTGTATCCGGACGACGAAGCCCCCGCGAACACACCCACGCTGCGGCCCCGCAGAGAACGCGGGTCCATGCCCGCCGACTCGAACGTCTCCCACGCGGCCTCCAGCAGCAACCGCTGCTGCGGATCCATGGCGACGGCCTCGCGCGGCGAGATGTTGAACAAGGCGGGGTCGAACCGGTCCACGTCATGAACGAATCCGCCGAGGCCGGCGGCACCCCCGGGCACCTCGGCCGGCCAGCCTCGATTCGCCGGGAACGCCGACATACCGTCCACCCCGCCGGTGACCAGGTCCCACAGCTCATCGGGGGACGTGACCTCGCCCGGGAAACGGCACGCCATACTTACGATCGCCAACGGTTCGTCGATTGGCACAACACGGGCCGGCGACGTCGGCACCGGCTCCTGAGCGCCGAAGAATTGCCGGGCCAGGTAATCGCTCAGCACAGCCGGGTTGGGGTAGTCGAACACCAATGTCGCCGCCAGTCGCAGGCCTGTGGCTGCGGTCAGTCGGTTGCGGAGTTCCACCGCGGTGAGTGAGTCGAAGCCCAGGTCCTTGAACGCCTGCCGCTCACCGATCGCGTCGGCCGAAGCGTGCCCCAGCACGGTCGCCGCGCTGCCGCGCACCAACTCCAGCAGCATCGGCAACCGCCGGCCCTCGGGAACCGACCGCAGCCGCTGCACCAGCGC
>NZ_JBEXDB010000054.1:0-3523 GCF_040605575.1 Streptomyces sp. NPDC005566
GGCAGGCGTCCGCGGAGGCCGATGACCACTACGCCGCGTGGGCCGGCCAGGCGAAGAACAAGAAGGTCTGCAAGGGCGGCAGCGCCAAGTCGACCCGTACATCAGCTTGTGGGCGATCTGGCCTTGTTTGCCGATGGACTTCTCCTGCTCCAGGGCGTTGGTCAGCTCGACGGTCGAGAAGTAGCGCACACGCTTGCCGTGGCGCTGTACGGCTTCGATTCCGATCGCTGAGGCGAGGTGCGTCTTGCCAGTGCCCGGACCACCGATGAACACGACGTTGTGCGCGCTTTCGAGGAACGACAGCTCGCTCAGTTCGCGCACCAGCGCTTCGTCGACGTGTGCCTGCGCGAAGTCGAAGCCCTTCAGGTCGCGGTGGGCCGGGAACGCGCAGCGGTCATTTGATAGGCAATCGAGCGCACCTGCCGTTCGGCGGTTTCAGCCATCAACAGCTGCTTCATGAAGCGCTCCGGCTCGAAGTCCGTGTGGCGCGACTGCGCGAGCAGCTCCGGCCACGTGCTCGCCATGCCGTGCAGTTTAAGACCCTTGAGCTGGGCCGCGATATCGTTAGACATGACGATCCTCCGGTGGGTTGGCGCGCAGCGTCTCGTAACGGCTCACGTCGGCCGCGGGCTCTTCCTTGAGCTGGAGTTTCGTCGTGGCGAGGCTGCCATTCGTGACGGGCGCCTTCAGCCGGCTCAGCACGTTCAGGACGTGCTCTGCGCTGGGGCGTCCTGAATCCAGCGCAGCCTGTACGGCGAGCAGCACCGCATCGAGCCCGTGTTCGCGCACCGCAGCGAGCACCTGCGTCATGACGCGATCGCCGCCCGGGTGTTTCAGCAGATGCCGCTGCAGCAGTTGCAGCGGCTGCGGCATCGTGATGAACGGCGCGCCGTTGCGCAGTGCGCCGGGTTTGCGCTCGACCAACGTGACGTAGTGGCGCCAATCGTAGAAGGTCATGTGCCGCTCGAAGCTGCGTTCGTGGCGTGCGATCTCCTGGGCGTTGGCGACGACGCTGAGATATGCCGGATAGCAGCGCACGCTCACCAACTGGTTCGTGTACTCGGTGGGCACGCTGTAGCGGTTGCGTTGGAAGTGAATCAGGCTGGTCGACGAGACTCGCAGGGTCTGCTCGATGTAGCCGTCGAACGGCCGTGGATTGGGCATCAGCCGGGTACGCTCGTCCTGCAGCACATCCTCGACTGTCAGCTCAGGCCACTGCGGGTGCCGCATGTGCCACGCCTCACGACACTGACCAGCGACCCATTCGTTCAGGATCTCCAGCGTTTCCCAGCGCCGTAGCGCTGCTTCGTGCCAAATCTGACGTCGCCGGTCCTGAACGTTCTTCTCGACGATGCCTTTCTCCCAGCCTGCAGCCCGGTTGCAGAACTCCGGCTCGAACAGGTAGTGACTGCACATCGCTTCGAAGCGCGCGTTGACCGCACGCTCCTTGCCGCGGCCAACCTTGTCCACGGCGGTCTTCATGTTGTCGTAGATGCCGCGCCGCGGCACGCCGCCGAACGCGGCGAACGCGCGGGCGTGCGCATCGAACAGCATCTCGTGACTCTGTGTGGGATAGGCGACGAGCCAGAACGCGCGGCTGGAGTTAAGTTTGACGTGGGCGACCTCCAGGCGTCGCCGTAGCCCGCCAACAAACGCGTATTCGCAGCTCCAGTCAAACTGGAAGGCTTCGCCGGGTTCGAAGGCGAGCGGCACGAAGGCCTTCCTGCGAGGCGCCTCAGCCTGCTCCTCGTGCCAACGCCTCACGAACGCGCTTACGCGGCCGTAGCTGCCGGCGTAACCCTCGGCGCGGATCGCCTCGAACATGAACCGGGCGGTGCGCCGGTCACGCTTCGGGCGATGACTGTCGGCACGCAGCCAACCTGTCAGCTGTGCGGCCCAGTCGTCGATGACGCTCGGGCTGACGCGCTTCGGATACTTCGGCTCGACGGCATCAGTCTGCCGCAGCCAGCGGCGCACCGTGTTTCGGGACAGGCCCGTACGCCGCGCAATCTCGCGCAACGGGACCTTCTCGCGGAAATACATCCGCCTGATCTTGGCCAATATACCCACCGTGATCACCTTTGTATCCCCTGCTCAAAGATTGAGCAGAGCATTCAATCACGTGGGTCAAAATTCGATGAAAATTTCCAGCTCTAGTGGGTCAGTTCTGCCCGGACATCAACAGACGGGTTGAATCCGCAGTCGATCACCGCCATTGGCAACGAGCGGTCGTATTGTCCGAGACCTGATCTGACGTTGACTGACCGGTCAGGTCTCGGCCTATACAGTTGATGATTACCGTGATCTCTCGCAGGCTCGAACGTCGAGGCAATCTCTATCTGGCACTGCAGATCAAACATGCGTGATCAGAGTGACCGAATCTATTCGAACTCGCCGCCGCCCGTACCGTTGCTCGATGTTTAAGCACACATTCTCCAACGGTTTGACGGTCAACGAGTTCGTGTGCGGCCTAAGGGACGCCATCTCGATCCACGAGCGCCACTTGTTCACTGGTCCTGATCTGTGCGTAAGTGTTTGATTTTTCGGGTGTTATAAAGTTTGCTTCGGTCGGAGGCCAACTTTTCTGCGAATTTTATAGGAAAAGGCCACCTTTTCTGCCACTTTTCCCGAGCGAAATTCTCAGAAAAGGTGCTCAAGCTATTGATTCATATGGACCGCAGAGACCACCTTTTCTGCGAACCTACAGGGGGACTGGCGGCTCGCGGCGGAGATTGCCGCCGATGCGTTTCATCCAGCTCGACGGCGCGTCGATCACGACGATCGGACGGTCGGCGCGTTGCCGGTTCTGCAGACGTTGCCGGCAATTGATCGTGACGCAGCGGCGTGCCGGCACGTATTCGCGCGCCGACGGCCCCGCGAGGCATTGGCCGTGAGGGACCCGAGTTTCCCAGTATTTGATGTCATGCAACCTAATAAAATACCGGCGATCATTATTTAAATCGTTTGAACTGTTTAATTTATTTTCTTTCGATCAAACAAATTTTCCGTGCCGGCAAAGGTATTTAAATCGGCTCCATCATCCAATGTGGTGTTCCCGCGCAATGCAAGCCTGCTATGGGTCGCGATGAAATGAATATTTCCGACCCTCTATATCGGAATTGAAACTCGTTGAAAATGTAAAGCATTGCAATATCAAGGCGGCATTTGAGTATTTCGATTGCGACGTACGATTTTGTTTGGCAGGATTTTCATCAGGTTACTCGATTTTAAAACAACAAAACAACCGGCCATTCAAACAGTCGAAATAATGCGCGCCAGATGAGCAACGATTCGAAAGGAAGCTGACGAAGAAACTGGTTACGAGGCGGCGAACGGTCCACACCGTTCGCGATCACTGAATCAACCGTTTTCCCGGGCGTCGACGCGTCACTCCGGCGATCCGGGCGAATTCGATACGGGGCAGCCATGGCGACACTCAAGAACGATTTTTCCGGGGAAGCGTGCCTGCTCCGCGCGTATCACGTGTTCGGCCGCGATGCCGCACGCTGCGATACGGTCATCC
>NZ_JBEXDB010000055.1:0-3383 GCF_040605575.1 Streptomyces sp. NPDC005566
GTGTTCGGTGAGGCGGTTCGTGGTGGTGTGGATGTGACGGTGGCGGATATCGACTGGGAGCGGTTTGTTCCCGGGTTCGTGTCGGCGCGTCCCAGCCGTCTGCTCGCGGAGCTTCCGGAAGCGGTCGCTGGCGTACCTGCGTTGCCGGCCGATGAGAGTGGGCCGATCTTGCGGGATCAGTTGGCGATGGTTCCGGCCGGGCAGCGCCAGCAGGTGCTGCTGGATCTGGTGCGCGGTCAGGCAGCGGTGGTGCTGGGGCATTCCGGGGTGCAGGCGGTGGAGCCAGGGCGGGCGTTCCGGGATCTGGGCTTCGACTCTTTGATGGCGGTCGAACTGCGCAACCTGCTGTCCGCGCGGACCGGGCTGCGACTGCCCACCACCCTCGTCTTCGACCACCCGGCACCGGCAGTCCTGGCCGCGTACCTGTCCGCCGAACTGGCCGACATCGGCGTCACCGCGGCGCCCGAGACAGCGGCCCCGGTGCTCGCGGCGGTGGACGAGCCGCTCGCCATCGTCGGAATGGCGTGCCGGTTCCCCGGCGGCGTTACCTCTCCCGCCCAATTGTGGGACCTCGTCGCCGACGGATTGGATGGCATGTCGCCGTTCCCGGCCGACCGCGGCTGGCCGTCCGACGCACCCGGTGGCGTAGGCGCATTCATCGCCGACGCTGACCGGTTCGATGCCGCGTTGTTCGGGATCTCGCCGCGTGAGGCGCTCGCCATGGATCCGCAGCAGCGGTTGCTGCTGGAGACCGCGTGGGAGGCGTTCGAGTCGGCGGGGATGGATCCGCGGTCGCAGCGTGGCCGCAGTGTGGGGGTCTTCGCCGGAACCAACGGCCAGGACTACGCACAGGTCCTCGCTGCATCGCAGGACGCCGGTGACGGGCACGCGGCTGTCGGGAACGCGGCGGCTGTGCTGTCCGGCCGGGTCTCGTACGCGTTCGGGCTCGAGGGCCCGGCAGTCACGGTGGACACGGCGTGTTCCTCGTCGCTGGTCGCACTGCACTGGGCGGGGCAGGCACTGAGGGCCGGTGAGTGCGAACTCGCCCTGGTGGGCGGTGTGACGGTGATGTCCACCCCGGCTGCGTTCACGGAGTTCGACCGGCAGGACGGTCTGGCGTCGGACGGCCGGTGCAAGGCGTTCGCGGCGGCGGCCGACGGGACGGGCTGGGGTGAAGGCGCAGGTCTGCTGCTGGTGGAGCGGTTGTCGGACGCCAAGCGCAACGGGCATCAGGTCCTTGCGGTGGTGCGTGGCAGTGCGGTGAACCAGGACGGCGCGTCGAATGGTCTGACCGCGCCGAACGGTCCGTCGCAGCAGCGGGTGATCCGCCAGGCGCTGGCGAACGCCCGGCTGACCGGCGCGGACGTCGACGTCGTCGAAGCGCACGGCACCGGCACGCGCCTTGGCGATCCGATCGAGGCGCAGGCGCTGCTGGCCACCTACGGTCAGGACCGGAGTGAGGGCGACGAGCCGCTGTGGCTCGGCTCTATCAAGTCGAACATCGGTCACACCCAGGCGGCTGCGGGCGTGGCCGGTGTGATCAAGATGGTGATGGCGTTGCGGCACGGTGTGCTGCCGGCGACGTTGCATGTGGATGAGCCGTCGCTGCAGGTGGACTGGTCTGCGGGTGCGGTGGAGCTGCTGACGGGGGCGCGTTCCTGGCCGGAGTCCGGTCGTCCGCGGCGCGCGGGCGTCTCGTCCTTCGGGATCAGCGGTACCAATGCGCACGTCATCCTCGAGGCGCCGCCTCAGCCCGAACCGGCAGCGCTCGATGCGACGCCGAAGGCGCCGGACCTGGTGCCGTGGCCGGTGTCGGCGCAGTCCGAGCCCGCCCTGCGGGCGCAGGTGGAGCGACTGCGGTGGTTCGCGGCCGAGCAGCCTGAGTTGGATCCGGTGGACGTGGGGTGGTCGCTGGCGACGACCCGGGCCGCGCTGGAGCACCGCGCGGTGCTGGCCGGCAATGCGGTCCTGGCCACCGGCGCCGCCGGTGACGGGCGTCTGGCGGTGTTGTTCACCGGGCAGGGTTCGCAGCGCGCGGGTATGGGTCTGGGGTTGTACGAGGCGTTCCCGGTGTTCGCGGAGGCTTTCGACGCGGTGTGCGCTCGGTTCGACGTCCGGATGGAGCGTCCGCTGCGCGACGTCCTGACCGATGGCGTCGGCCTCGACGGGACGATGTGGGCGCAGGCAGGCCTGTTCGCTCTCGAAGTCGCCCTCTTCCGGCTCCTCGAGTCCTGGGGCGTGATTCCGGACGTGCTTCTGGGCCACTCGCTGGGTGAGATCACCGCCGCGCACGTGTCAGGGATCCTCGACCTGGACGACGCTTGTGTGCTGGTCGCCGAGCGCGGTCGGCTGATGCAGGCACTGCCGGCCGGCGGCGGCATGCTCGCCGTCGAGGCAACCGAAGCCGACGTCGCCGACTCCGGCCTGGACATCGCGGCCGTCAACGGTCCCCGGTCCGTGGTTCTCTCCGGCGACCTCGACAGGATCAATCGCTATGCGGCCGAGTGCGTGCAGCAGGGTCTGCGAGTCAGGGTCCTGTCGGTGTCGCACGCGTTCCACTCCGCGCTGATGGAACCGATGCTGGACGAGTTCGCCACGGTCCTGTCCGGCCTGGCGTTCCACGCGGCGAGCATTCCGGTGGTGTCGAACCTGACTGGGGCCATCGCTGAACCCGGTGTCATGCAGCGGCCGGAGTACTGGCTGAACCAGGTACGGCAGCCGGTGCGTTTCGCCGACGGTGTCGCGGCGCTCGACGCGATGGGTGTGACGCGTTACGTGGAACTCGGCCCGGATGGCGTCCTGTCAGCCATGGCCCAAAGCACCTCTGTAGCAGCCGAGTTCATCTCAGTTCTCCGCAAGGACCGGGACGAGACCGACACCGCACTCACTGCGGCCGGTCGGCTGTGGACGTCCGGAATCGATGTCGACTGGACGCAGCTGTTCGCCAGTTGGGGCGGCCGGGTGGTCGATCTGCCGACGTACGCCTTCCAGCGTGAGCGCTACTGGCCGCAGCTGCCGATGCAGGAAGTCCAGGACGCGTGGCGCTACCGGATCACCTGGAAGCCGCTGGACGGCCTGCCGTCGTCGGCGGTGCTGGCCGGGGTGTGGGCGGTCGTCGGCACTGAAGTCCCTGAAGTGTCGGCCGCGTTGAAGGCTGCGGGTGCGACCGTGGTCGGTCTTCCCGTCGAGGAAGTGTCGGAGCTGCCTGACCTGGCCGGTGTGATCGTGTCCGCGTCCGGGGTGGCGGAGACGCTGGCTGTGGTGCAGGGGCTGGGTGGGGTCTCGGCTCCTTTGTGGGTGTTGACGCGGGGTGCGGTGTCGGTGGGTGGTTCGGATCGGCTCGGTGATCCGGGTCTGGCGGCGGTGTGGGGTCTGGGTCGGGT
>NZ_JBEXDB010000056.1:0-3283 GCF_040605575.1 Streptomyces sp. NPDC005566
CCTGGTGGCGCTCGGCGTCGACTACGGGATCTTCCTCCTGCACCGGATGCGGGAGGAATGTCTCTCCGGAGCCGATCAACAGGAAAGCGGAACACGCCTCGCAGGTTGATGCTTTCCAGCCTGGTGGGAGCAATTTTTCCGATCAGTTCCGGCGGAATGGCCTGGCGGCGGTTCGACCAGGGGTTGTAAGCCGGAACCGCCGAAATTTCCGTTAGCCAGAGGGGCAACTCGCGTCTGAACCTCAGTCCCGCCCATCTTGGCTCATCACCCAGCTTGCGTAGCACAGCACCCTTTAGATCAGCGGACATGGCGCAGAGCCGTAGGAAGAGCTGCAAGCCGTAACTACACGAGAGATTGGTCAAGCATAGCCAACCCACCCCATGCCGATTGCAATGCCTATCCCGATAGCCATCATCCCAGGCAGGCAGCGCAACAGGAAGTCGCGCCCTGCGACCCAGGCGAGGAGGCCAGTTTTGAAGCACAGGTTAGAGAGAATCGCCAGGCCGATCGCGTTAGCGGCTACCTCGGCGCCCAGTTTCCCATTCCCAAACAGGCGCAGGGTCGACAATGCGATGGCATCAAGTTCGGTCAGCCCGGACACGGCGGACGCCAGGTAGAGCCCGCGGGTTCCCGCCCAATCGGACAGCCACGAGGCTAAAAGTAAAATGATGGCATACATCGCACCGAAGCTCAGCGCAACCCGTAACTCGGTCGGATTGGCAACTTCCGGCAAAAGAAGTGGCCCCCCCGTCCGCGAACGATGCCAGACGAACAGTACCGCCAAGCCGCCTGCCACCAGGTTGCCGACCAACACTGGCCAAAGGGTCGCCATCAAGGAGGGCGCGATGGCAACGGCGATCATGCCCAGGCGCACGGACAAGACCAGATTGGCCATGAGAATGACGATCGACGACGTCAGCGCCATGGTCGGCGTCTGGCGGGCATGACGGGCGTACACCAGGGTAGTCGCGGTGCTCGACACCAGTCCTCCCAGCAGACCGAGCAAGGGCGGGCCAAAGCGATCTCCGACCGCACGCATGGCCAAATAGCCGGCGAGGCTCAAGCCGGATATCAGGACGACCATCATCCAGACGTGGTGAGGATTGAAAGCGCCATAGGGTCCATAACCGACGTTGGGCAGGAGCGGCAGCACGATAAAACTCAGCGTAGCGAACTGCAGGATCGACACCAGGTCGCGGGAAGTAATCCGTGAACTCAAGCCGCGCAGTTCGGCCTTGAAATGGAGCAGCGCTGCGGCAGCAATGGCTAGCATAACAGCATAACGACCGTGGCCGAGCCAAACCATCGCTCCGAGGGTGAACGAAAGCAGGATGGCCATTCGTGTGGTGGGGCCAGCGTGGCTCTCGCTCTCCCCGGTCGCGGTCTGACCGAAAACCATGATGCCCGTCATGGCCAGCAAGGCGGCAGGGAGAAACCACGGCGCCCCGACGCTCTGGCCGACGAGGGCGGCGATGGAGCCGAACAGCGCGGCCAAGGCCGAAGTTCGTAACCCCATTGCCGAACCGGCGCGTTCACGCTCAACCCCGATCAGAAGGCCGATGGCCAGGCTGGTCAGAAAAGAGATCAGATGCTCGTTGACGTTAGGGTCCATTGGCGCTTCCCGTAGTTCACCTGACCAACTGTCGGGCAGATGGAAAAATAATTGTTGAAATATGAGGTAGTAACGCCCATCACCTGCGGGAACTGACCTACGCCTTCGAGGAGATGGGGCAGGCTTGGGCCAACCGCCTGATCGAACTGCTGGTCGCCGCTTGCCATGAGGTCGATCAGGCGGCGGCGTGCTGACGCCCGAACGCCTTGCGTCCTGCCGCAAGGATTACGACGCCATTCTCGCGGACGGCGAGGCAGCCAATCCGCGCGCACCGCCTTCCGGCAAACGCGGGCTCGCGGCCGGCGTGATCGAAGCGGTGCGGCGATTCCGGCTTGACGGTCATGCCGCAGACGGGGTCGGTGATCGGGTGGTGCTCGTGCATGGCTGTGTCTCCCTTCTTGTATGGCGGCGCGCCGGCGGCGATCGGCTAATCGAGGTGTCCGGAATTAGTTGACCACTACAGTCTGATCCGGCGAAGATTGGCATAACCCAGCCCCTACCTGTTTGTAATTCCCCTTTTATCCATCAATTCACTTGGGGTCGTCTCAGAAAACGGAATTTAAAGCACGCTAAGGACTAGCGTGCTACTTCTCGCAAACGAAGGTCTGCGAGAAGCTTTGTCGAGAAGACGGCACGGCCTAGTGTCGATGTGGCCGGGGAGTTCTCGAAAACCGTTCTCGGTTCAAACGGCTTGGAACGGCGAGTTTCAAGAACGCTGAACGGTCGCCAGCGGCAAGAACAGGGTGAGCGGCGGGTCAGGCAAGGCAATGAAGCCATGATGTCGGTAGAAAGCCGCTACCCCCTCGTCCTTGGCGTCCACCATCAGGGCGAAGGCGGCAATCTCCGAACGGGCTGCACGTTCGAGCGCGTCAGCCAGAAGCGCACCGCCGAGACCTTGGCCCGTGAATTCCTGATCGACAGCCAGGCGGCCCATACGAACGGCGGGCACGGTCGGATAGCGCGGCAGCTTCTTGCCGATGCTGGCCGGAAGATCGGCCAGCAGCAGGCTTGCCGAGGCCAAGGTGTAATAGCCCGCAATGCGCGGCCCGTCTGCCAGGGCCACGAAGCAGGCGGCAACGCGGCGACGAATGTCCTGCGTGACTTGCTCTTGCAGGTAGCGATTCAGCGGCTCCGAATCACTGCGAAAGGCAGCGCGATCATGTGCGGCATCGAGCGGCGCGAGCCGGAACGGTGCGCCGCTCATTCAGCGCGCAAGAGTTTGCGGCGACGGGCAAAGGCACGTTCCAGAGCTGGGGCCGGTTGCGGCGGCGACAGCAGCGCTTGCGCGAAACATTCCTGATCGGCCAAAGACAGGCGGATGACTTCGGCTTGCTCGATGGCGCGCTGCGCGGCGTCCTGCACGGCAGACACCACGAAATCGGTCATGGTGCGCCCCTGAAGTTCGGCGGCACGCTTGAGCATCGAATGCAGATCGGTGCTGATTCGAGCTTCGAGACGGGCGGTAGAGATGGCAACGGGCATGGTTTTGTCCTCCTGATGCAATCATACGGCAAATTGCCGTACAACTCAAAGGGGAGTTTTCGGCGGTTCCGGCTTATTGATCCGGCCCTGTGAACCACCGAGGCCACCCGCACCTCCAACCGCATACGCGGCCTACCCGCCCAGTTCCACCCCAGCATCGAACGCGCCCTGGGCCCCTGCCTGGACCAC
>NZ_JBEXDB010000057.1:0-3034 GCF_040605575.1 Streptomyces sp. NPDC005566
CTGAGCCAGGTGCGGCAGGCGGTGCGTTTCGCCGATGCCGTGGTGGCTCTCGAAGCGATGGGTGTGACGCGGTACGTGGAACTCGGCCCGGATGGTGTCCTGTCGGCCATGGCCCAGGACAGCGTCGTCGGTTCCGAGTTCATCCCTGTCCTGCGCAAGGATCGCGATGAGTCGGACACTGCGCTCACCGCGGTCAGCCGTCTGTGGACGTCCGGAGTCGATGTCGACTGGACGGCGGTGTTCGCCGGTTGGGGCGGTCGGGTGGTCGATCTGCCCACGTATGCGTTCCACCGGGAGCGGTTCTGGCCGCAGCCGAACGTGGGCGCGGGGGACCTGGCCGCTGTCGGTATGACGGGTGCCGAGCATGCCTTGCTGGGCGCGGCAGTGACGCTGGCCGAGGGCGACGGGGCGCTACTGACCGGCCGTCTGTCGATGGGTGCCCATGCGTGGCTGGCCGACCATCTCGTGCTGGACCGGGTTGTGGTGCCGGGTGCCGCGCTGGTGGAGATGGTGCTGCGGGCCGGTCAGGAGGTGGGCTGCGCTCTGGTACGGGAGTTGGTTCTGCGGGCGCCGTTGGTGTTGCCGGAGTCCGGTGGAGTGCAGGTTCAGGTGCGGGTCGAGGGTCCGGACGCCTCGGGTGACCGGCCGGTCCACCTCCATGCCTACGCCGAAGGCGCGGACGAGTGGGTGCTGCACGCGTCCGGTTCGCTGGCCGAACAGACCGCTTCACGGGCGGACTTCGACCTGAATGTGTGGCCGCCGCGGGGTGCGGACGCGGTGGATGTCGACGGGTTCTACGAGGCTTTGGCGGGCGTGGGCTTCGGCTACGGTCCGGCGTTCCAGGGTGTTCGGGCGGCTTGGCGCGATGGGTCCGGTGTGTACGCCGATGTGGTGCTGCCGGAGCCGGGTGTGGGCCAGGTCGACACGTTCGGCATCCACCCGGCGCTGTTGGACGCCGCGCTGCATCCGTCCGGTCTCGTCCTCGGCGACACCGAAGTCTCCGGGCCGAGGTTGCCGTTCGCGTGGTCGGGTGTGGAGCTGTTCGCGGTCGGGGCGACCACGTTGCGGGTGGCGATTCGCCCTGAGGGCGAGGGCATCACCGTTCAGGCGGCTGACGGGACTGGTGCGCCGGTTGCGGTCGTGCGCTCGCTGGTGTCGCGTGCGGTGTCGGCGGAGCAGTTGTCTGCGGCCGGGCGTGGTGATGACGCGTTGTTCGCCGTGGAGTGGGTTGCGTTGCCGCCGGGTGGTGCTGCTTCCGGCGAGGCGGAGGGTGTTTCGGCGTGGACGGTGTTGCCGGCTGGTGACGGTCCGGTGGAGCAGGTGCTGGGTGAGGTCCTGCAGGGTGTGCAGGAATGGCTGGCGGATGACGGTTCGTTCGGATCGCGCCTGGCGGTGGTGACGCGGGGCGCCATGCCCGCGGGTCCTGCCGACATGGTCGATGTGGTGGGTGCGGCGGTGTGGGGCCTGGTGCGTTCGGCGCAGTCGGAGCACCCGGACCGGATCGTGCTGGTCGACGTCGACCCGACCACCGAAGAACCGGGCGTCGATCTGGCGCTGTTGGCCGGTGTCGACGAGCCGCAGGTCGCCATCCGTGACGGTGTGCTGCTGGTACCCCGTCTGGCCCGTGCCGTGGGTGGCGAGGAGGCCGTGCCGCTGGACGGTGACGGCACCGTACTGATCACCGGAGGCACCGGCACCCTCGGCGGACTCCTCGCCCGCCACCTCGTCACCGAACACGGCATCCGCCACCTCCTCCTGCTCTCCCGCCAGGGCCCAAACGCCCCCGGCGCCACCGAACTCACCACCGAACTCGCCGAACTCGGCGCCCAGGCCCGGATCGTCGCCTGTGACGCCGCCGACCGCGACGCCCTCGCAGCCGTCCTCGCGGACATCCCCACCGAAACTCCGCTGACCGGCGTCGTCCACGCGGCGGGTGTCCTCGACGACGGCGTGTTCACCGCCCTCACCCAGGAACGCCTGGAAACGGTCCTGCGGGCAAAGGCCACCGCCGCCGCGAACCTCGACGAACTGACCCGCGACACGAACCTCGCGATGTTCGTCCTCTACTCCTCGGCGTCAGCGACGTTCGGTACTCCGGGCCAAGCCAACTATTCCGCCGCCAACGCCTACCTCGACGCCCTTGCCACCCGACGCCGCACGGAAGGCCTTCCTGGTCTGTCTCTGGCCTGGGGTCTGTGGGAGCAGGCCAGCGGTATGACCGGCGGACTTGCCGAGACCGACCGGTCGCGGGTGACCAGTGCCGGCGCCGCCCTGTCCACAGAGCAAGGCCTCGCTCTCTTCGACACGGCTCTGACCCGCCCGGCGGCGCACCTGGTGCCGATCAGCCTCGACCTGGCGGCGGTGCGGGCGGCCGGAGAGGTTCCGGCGTTGTTGCGTGGTCTGGTGTCGGGTCGGGTGCGGCGTGGGGTTGCGCAGGCGTCGGGTGCGGGTTTGGCGTTGGCGCAGCGGTTGCGGTCGGTGTCTGGTGTTCAGCGTGGGCAGATGTTGTTGGAGTTGGTGCGTGGCAGTGCTGCGGCGGTGCTGGGGCATGCGTCGGTGGATGCGGTGGGTGAGCGTCAGGCGTTCAAGGATCTGGGTTTCGATTCGTTGACTGCGGTGGAGTTGCGTAACCGTTTGACCGGGGCTACGGGTTTGCGGTTGCCGGCGACGTTGGTGTTCGACTATCCGAGTCCTGTGGCGCTGAGTGAGCGTTTGTTGTCGGAGTTCTTCGGTGGGTTGGAGGCGGTTGCGGAGCCGGTGCGGCAGGTTGCGGTGGTCGGGGCGGACGAGCCGTTGGCGATTGTCGGCATGGCGTGCCGGTTGCCGGGTGGGGTGGGATCGCCCGACCAGTTGTGGGAACTGGTCGCAGATGGTGTGGACGGCATGTCGGCGTTCCCGGGGGATCGAGGATGGCCGGCGGAGGTTTCCGGCGTCGCGAGCGGTGTGGGTGGGTTCGTCGATGGGGCGGATCGGTTTGACGCGGGGTTGTTCGGGATTTCGCCGCGTGAGGCGTTGGGGATGGATCCGCAGCAGC
>NZ_JBEXDB010000058.1:0-3013 GCF_040605575.1 Streptomyces sp. NPDC005566
CTGAGCCAGGTGCGGCAGGCGGTGCGTTTCGCCGATGCCGTGGTGGCTCTCGAAGCGATGGGTGTGACGCGGTACGTGGAACTCGGCCCGGATGGCGTGCTGTCGGCCATGGCCCAGGACACCACCGCCGACGCACAGTTCATCACCGTCCTGCGCAAGGATCGCGATGAGACCGACACCGCGCTCACCGCGATCAGTCGTCTGTGGACGTCCGGAGTCGATGTCGACTGGACGGCGCTGTTTGCCGGTTGGGGCGGCCGGGTGGTTGACCTGCCGACCTATGCGTTCCACAGGGAGCGGTTCTGGCCGCAGATGGGCGTGGGTGCCGGGGACCTGGCCGCAGTTGGTCTGGCGGGTGCCGGGCACGCCTTGCTTGGCGCGGCCGTGGAGCTCGCCGACGGGGGCGCGGTGGTGCTGACCGGTCGGCTCGCGGTGGGTGCACAGCCCTGGCTGGCCGAGCATCTGGTGCTGGGCCGGGTTGTGGTGCCTGGTGCCGCGTTGGTGGAGATGGTGCTGCGGACTGGTCAGGAAGTCGGCTGCGGGGTGCTGCGGGAGTTGGTTCTGCGGGCGCCGTTGGTGTTGCCGGAGTCCGGTGGAGTGCAGGTCCAGGTGCGGGTCGAGGGCCCGGATGCCTCG
Source organism: Streptomyces sp. NPDC005566 (assembly GCF_040605575.1). Lineage (NCBI taxonomy): Bacteria > Bacillati > Actinomycetota > Actinomycetes > Kitasatosporales > Streptomycetaceae > Streptomyces > Streptomyces sp. NPDC005566. The sequence goes on from NZ_JBEXDB010000058.1 coordinate 637, forward strand.
GGCGACCGGCCGGTCCACGTTCATGGCCGTGCCGAAGGCACGGACGAGTGGACGCTGCATGCATCGGGTTTCCTCGCCGCCGCGGACACCCGAGCGCCCGGCTTCGATTTGTGTGTGTGGCCGCCGCGGGGTGCGGACGCGGTGGATGTCGACGGGTTCTACGAGGCTTTGGCGGGCGTGGGCTTCGGCTACGGTCCGGCGTTCCAGGGTGTTCGGGCGGCTTGGCGCGATGGGTCCGGTGTGTACGCCGATGTGGTGCTGCCGGAGCCGGGTGTGGGCCAGGTCGACACGTTCGGTATCCACCCGGCGCTGTTGGACGCCGCGCTGCATCCGGCCAATCTCCTGTCGGAAGGGCCGGGGGAGCAAGGGCCGCGGTTGCCGTTCGCGTGGTCGGGTGTGGAGCTGTTCGCGGTCGGGGCGACGGTGTTGCGGGTGGCGATCCGTCCTGAGGGCGAGGGCATCACCGTTGAGGCGGCTGATGGGACTGGTGCGCCGGTTGCGGTCGTGCGCTCGCTGGTGTCGCGTGAGGTGTCGGCGGAGCAGTTGTCTGCGGCCGGGCACGCGGACGAGGCGCTGTTCGCGGTGGAGTGGGTCGCGTTGCCACCGGGGGGTGCTGCTTCCGGCGAGGCGGAGGATGCTTCGGCGTGGACGGTGTTGCCGGCTGGTGACGGTCCGGTGGAGCAGGTGCTGGGTGAGGTCCTGCGGGGTGTGCAGGAATGGCTGGCGGATGACGGTTCGTTCGGATCGCGCCTGGCGGTGGTGACGCGGGGCGCCATGCCCGCGGGTCCTGCCGACATGGTCGATGTGGTGGGTGCGGCGGTGTGGGGTCTGGTGCGTTCGGCGCAGTCGGAGCACCCGGACCGGATCGTGCTGGTCGACGTCGACCCGGCCGCCGTGGAAGAGGGTGTGGATCTGGCGCTGTTGGCCGGTGTCGACGAGCCGCAGGTCGCCATCCGTGACGGTGTGCTGCTGGTACCCCGTCTGGCCCGTGCCGTGGGTGGCGAGGAGGCCGTGCCGCTGGATGGTGACGGCACCGTACTGATCACCGGAGGCACCGGCACCCTCGGCGGACTCCTCGCCCGCCACCTCGTCACCGAGCAGGGCATCCGTCATCTCATGCTGTTGTCCCGCCAGGGCCCGGACGCGCCCGGCGCCACCGATCTGGTCGCAGAACTCGTCGAACTCGGCGCCCAGGCACGGATCGTGGCTTGCGACGCCGCCGACCGCGACGCCCTCGCAGCCGTCCTCGCGGACATCCCCACCGAAACTCCGCTGACCGGCGTCGTCCACGCGGCGGGTGTCCTCGACGACGGCGTGTTCACCGCCCTCACCCAGGAACGCCTGGAAACGGTCCTGCGGGCGAAGGCCACCGCCGCCGCGAACCTCGACGAACTGACCCGCGACACGAACCTCGCGATGTTCGTCCTCTACTCCTCGGCGTCGGCGACCTTCGGTACTCCGGGTCAGGCCAACTACTCGGCTGCCAACGCCTACCTCGACGCCCTCGCCACCCACCGTCGCGCCGAGGGCCTTTCTGGTCTGTCTCTGGCCTGGGGCCTGTGGGAGCAGGCCAGTGGCATGACCGGTCATCTCCACGACCAGCTTTCGAGCGGGATGTCGACGAAGCAGGCTCTGTCGTTGTTCGACACGGCATTGAGGTGTGCCGAGGCGCAGGTGCTGCCCGTCAGTCTGGATCTGGCGGCGGTGCGGGCGGCCGGAGAGGTTCCTGCGTTGCTGCGTGGTCTGGTGTCGGGTCGGGTGCGGCGTGGGGTTGCGCAGGCGTCGGGTGCGGGTTTGGCGTTGGCGCAGCGGTTGCGGTCGGTGTCCGGTGTTCAGCGTGGGCAGATGTTGTTGGAGTTGGTGCGTGGCAGTGCTGCGGCGGTGCTGGGGCATGCGTCGGTGGATGCGGTGGGTGAGCGTCAGGCGTTCAAGGATCTGGGTTTCGATTCGTTGACTGCGGTGGAGTTGCGTAACCGTTTGACCGGAGCTACGGGTTTGCGGTTGCCGGCGACGTTGGTGTTCGACTATCCGAGTCCTGTGGCGCTGAGTGAGCGTTTGTTGTCGGAGTTCTTCGGTGGGTTGGAGGCGGTTGCGGAGCCGATGCGGCAGGTTGCGGTGGCCGGGGCGGACGAGCCGTTGGCGATTGTCGGCATGGCGTGCCGGTTGCCGGGTGGGGTGGGATCGCCCGAGCAGCTGTGGGATCTGGTCGCCGACGGGATCGACGGGCTGTCGGCGTTCCCGGCCGACCGGGGTTGGTCGGCGGATCTGTTGGACCGCAGTGCCGGTGTGGGTGGGTTCGTCGATGGGGCGGATCGGTTTGACGCGGGGTTGTTCGGGATTTCGCCGCGTGAGGCGTTGGGGATGGATCCGCAGCAGC
>NZ_JBEXDB010000059.1:0-3001 GCF_040605575.1 Streptomyces sp. NPDC005566
GCCAGGCGCCGCAAGTCCGTCGACCCGCTGACCCTGCAGGCGGGCGACTACATCGTCCACGAGCAGCACGGCGTGGGCCGCTACATCGACGCGGATGACGCGTGACGTCGAATCGAAGCCGGGCAGCTTCATCGCGATCGAAGGGTTGGGTGCGGATGGCAGCTTGGTAAACATTGCATCGATGAACGGCCGCGATCCGAAGTTGGGCACGGCCGCCGCGATCGGCGTGGCAGCTGGCGCAGGCGGGCTCAATGCGGTCGCGGTCGGTTTGCAGGCTGTCGCGAGTTCGGACAACGCGGTGGCGATCGGCAGTATTGCCCAGACGGGCGTTGACCACCCGTATTCGGTCGCGATCGGCAGCAATGTTACGACGAACGGCGCAGGCGCGTTGGCGATCGGTTCTCGAGCAAAGGCCAATGCCGAAAACGCGGTTGCGCTCGGCAACAATAAGGTGGCAGCCGTGGGCAAGAGCTCGATCGCGATCGGCGACGCCGCGATGACAGCGGCGGGTACCGTGAACAGCGTTGCGATGGGCAAGTCTGCGAACATCGCGCAAAACGTCACGGATGCCATTGCACTGGGTGCCAACGCGAGTGTGGCGTCGGGCAATAACGGCGGCATTGCACTGGGCGCCAATTCTGTTGCCGATCGCGGCAATGCACTCTCCGTGGGATCGAATTCGCTCCAGCGCCAGATCGTCAACGTCGCAAAGGGTACTAAAAACAACGATGCGGTGAACGTGAGCCAGTTGACGGGCGTGACGAATGCGCTCGGTGGTGGCGCGGGCATCGAGACCGATGGCACCGTCAAGGCACCGACTTACAAGGTCGGCGACACGACGTACAACAACGTCGGCGACGCACTGGACGCGATGGCGAAGAACGGTGGCTCCGACCCGAACGCCGTCGCGTACGATAGCGCGACGAAGGACAAGGTGACGCTGGCCGGCACGACTGGCACGACGCTGTCGAACGTCGCGGCCGGCAAGGCCGACATGGACGCGGTGAACGTGTCGCAACTGAAGTCGTCGGGCCTGATCGGCGAGGATGGAAAGTCGGTCGCAGCAATCACGTACGACAAGAACGCGGACGGCACGCCGAACTACAAGTCGGCAACGCTGGCGGGCGAAGGCGGCACGACGCTGACGAACGTGAAGGCTGGCACGCTGTCGGCGAAGAGCACGGATGCGGTGAACGGTTCGCAACTGTTCGCGACGAACGAGAACCTGGGCAACCTGAAGGACGCGCTGACGGATGGCGGTGTCCTCGACAAGACGACCGGTGAATCGCTGGCGGTGGTGTACGACAGCACGTCGAAGGACAAGGTGACGCTGGCGGGCAAGACGGGCACGACGCTGTCGAACGTGAAGGCCGGTACGGCCGACCTGGACGCGGTGAACGTGTCGCAGCTGAAGTCGTCGGGCCTGATCGGCGAGGACGGCAAGTCGATCGCCGCGGTGACGTACGACAAGAAGGCCGATGGCACGCCGAACTACAACTCGGTGACGCTGGGCGGCGGGAAGTCGACGAGCCCGGTGACGCTGTCGAACGTGGCCAAGGGCAAGGCCGGCACGGACGCGGTGAACGTCGATCAACTGACGGACGCACTCCGCGACGTGGAAGGCGGCATGAATCCGTTGGCCGTGGCCTATGACAGCGCGAAGAAGGACAAGGTGACGCTGACGGGCGAAGGCGGTACGACGCTGTCGAACGTGAAGGCCGGCAAGGCCGACACGGACGCGGTGAACGTGTCGCAACTGAAGTCGTCGGGCCTCGTTGGCGAGGACGGCAAGTCGCTTGCGGCAATCACGTACGACAAGAACGCGGACGGCACGCCGAACTACAAGTCGGCAACGCTGGCTGGTGAAGGCGGTACGAAGTTGTCGAACGTGAAGGCCGGTACGGCCGACATGGACGCGGTCAACGTGTCGCAACTGAAGTCGTCGGGCTTGATCGGCGAGGATGGCAAGACGCTGGCTGCAATCACCTACGACAGGAACGCGGACGGTACGCCGAACTACAAGTCGGCAACGCTGGCCGGTGAAGGTGGTACGACGCTGTCGAACGTGAAGGCTGGCAAGGCCGACATGGACGCGGTGAACGTTGCGCAACTGAAGTCGTCGGGCCTCGTTGGCGAAGATGGCAAGTCGCGTGCCGCAGTGACGTACGACAAGAACGCAGACGGCACGCCGAACTACAAGTCGGCAACGCTGGCCGGTGAAGGTGGTACGACGCTGTCGAACGTGAAGGCTGGCAAGGCCGACACGGACGCGGTGAACGTGTCGCAACTGAAGTCGTCGGGCTTGATCGGCGAGGACGGCAAGACGATGGCCGCGGTGACGTACGACAAGAACGCAGACGGCACGCCGAACTACAAGTCGGCGACGCTGGCGGGCGAAGGCGGCACGAAGCTGTCGAACGTGAAGGCCGGTACGGCTGACATGGACGCGGTCAACGTGTCGCAGCTGAAGTCGTCGGGCTTGATCGGCGAGGATGGCAAGACGCTGGCTGCAATCACCTACGACAAGAAAGCGGACGGTACGCCGAACTACAAGTCGGCGACGCTGGCTGGCGAAGGTGGTACGAAGCTGTCGAACGTGGCGGCCGGTACGGCGGACGCGGACGCGGTGAACGTGTCGCAACTGAAATCGTCGGGCCTGATCGGTGAAGACGGCAAGTCGGTTGCCGCGGTGACGTACGACAAGAAGGCAGACGGTACGCCGAACTACAAGTCGGCGACGCTGGCGGGTGAAGGCGGTACGACGCTGGCGAACGTGGCAGCCGGTAAGGCTGACCGCGATGCGGTGAACGTGTCGCAGTTGAAGTCGTCGGGCTTGATCGGCGACGACGGCAAGTCGCTGGCCGCGGTGACGTACGACAAGAACGCGGACGGTACGCCGAACTTCAAGTCGGCGACGCTGGTGGGTGAAGGCGGTACGACGCTGGCGAACGTGGCAGCCGGTAAGGCTGACCGCGATGCGGTGAACGTGTCGCAGTTGAAG
>NZ_JBEXDB010000060.1:0-2936 GCF_040605575.1 Streptomyces sp. NPDC005566
CTAGACAGCTCCACTCCACAACCGGAGGCCTTCGTCATCTCGCAGATTCAGATCGTGTCGTCACACAAACTCGACCAACCTGGCTGGGCAGTACACCTAGGGCAACACCCGGCAGAGCGCGTCCAGCGAGCCCGCCCAGGCGCTCTCCGTCGGAGAGCCGTAGCCGATCACCAGGCCGTCCCGGCCCGCGACCGCGTCCCGGTGCCGGAAGCGCGACAGCCCCTCGATCGCGAGTCCCTGCCAGGCCGCCGCCTGGACCACCGACCGCTCGGTACCTTCGGGGAGTTCGAGCACCGCGTGCAGTCCGGCCGCGATGCCACTCACCCGGATGTCCGGGGCACGCTCGGCGAGCGCCTCGACGAGCTGGTCGCGGCGGCGCCGGTAGCGCAGGCGCATCGCGCGCACATGGCGGTCGTAGGCTCCCGACGCCATGAACTGGGCGAGTGTCAGCTGGTCCAGCGTCCCTGACATCCAGTCGAAGCCCCCCTTCGCCTCGCTCACCTCTCCCACGAGCCCTTCCGGCAGAACCATCCAGGCCAGCCGCAGTCCGGGTGCCAGCGACTTGCTGGACGTCCCCAGGTAGACGACCCGTTCCGGGTCAAGTCCCTGGAGTGCGCCCACCGGCTGGCGGTCGTAACGGAACTCCCCGTCGTAGTCGTCCTCCAGGATCAGGCCCGACGCGGACCGCGCCCAGTCGACCGCCGCGGCCCGCCGGTCGGGGTGGAGAGGGGTACCCGTCGGGAACTGGTGCGCCGGGGTCATCAGCACCGCGCCGACGCCTCGCATCCCGCCCAGTTTCCCGGTCCTGGCCCCGAGCTCGTCCACCGGCAGACACGGGGTGCGCAGTCCCGCCTCGGACAGGAGGTTCCAGTGGATGTCGAGACCGTACGACTCGACCGCGGCCTCCTTGACCCGCCGCTTCCGCAGCACCTTCCCCATCAGCATCAGCCCGTGGACGAACCCGGAGCAGATCACGATGCGTTCGGGGTCCGCGTCCACACCGCGCACCCGCGCCAGGTAGTCCGCCAGCACGGTGCGCAGTTCGATGCGTCCCTGCGCATCCCCGTACCCGAAGGCCTCGTTGGGAGCGGCGGTCAGGGCGCGCCGGGACGCCTTGAGCCACTCGGCGCGCGGGAACGTCGACAGATCGGGGAATCCGGGCATGAGGTTGTGGGCAGGCCGGCGCCGTACCTGCCGGGATCGCGCCGCCCGCGCGGCCGGACGGCGCGGGGCCGCCCGTTGCGCGACCCTCGTCCCCGAACCCTGCTGTGCGGTGAGCCAGCCCTCGGCGACGAGTTCGGCGTAGGCGTCGGCGACGGTGTTGCGGGCGACTCCGAGATCGACGGCGAGCGTACGGGACGAGGGCAGCCGGGTGCCGGGGGCCAGCCGCCCCGTACGGACAGCCTCCCGCAGCGCGTTCATCAGCCCGCTCCGCAGCCCCGCGCCGACCGGTTCGATGTGCAGGTCAGCCCCGAAAGCGGCCCAGGAATCTGTCATGGAAATGGACCATACCGGTGCGCCACCGGGGCCGTAGCGTCGTAGGCATGACGACGAACGGACACCACCACACCCCCGAGCACCCCGCCCGACTGCAGTGGGCCACGCTCTCCCCCGATGTCTACAAGGCCATGGTCCGGCTGGACGCCGCCTCGCGTAAGGGACTCGACCCGACGCTGCTCGAACTGGTGAAGATCCGGGCCTCGCAGCTCAACCGCTGCGCCCTCTGTCTGGACATGCACTCGAAGGACGCGCTCGCCGCGGGTGAGTCCGCCGAGCGGATCATCCAGCTCAGCGCCTGGGAGGAGTCGCAGCACTTCTACACGGAGAAGGAGCTGGCGGCGATCGAGCTGACGGAGGCCGTGACGGTCCTGACGGACGGATTCGTACCGGACGAGGTGTACGCGAAGGCCGCCAAGCAGTTCGATGAGGCCGAGCTCAGCCAGCTGATCGCAGCCATCACGGTGATCAACGCCTGGAACCGGTTCGGGGTCGCCACCCGTCAGGTACCCGGCCACTACACGCCCGGCGACATCAAGCACTGAGGCGACGGTGAGCCCCATGAACGAGCCGGTGTCCGTCTTCCGCGCCCTTCACCACGACCGCGCTCCGGGCGACCCCCTGGTACTCCCCGGTCCGTGGGACGCCGCGAGCGCCCGTGCCTTCGCCGACGCCGGCTTTCCGGCGCTGGCGACACCGAGCGCCGGGGTCGCGGCCTCGCTCGGCCACGAGGACGGTCACACGCCCGCCGCCGAGATGTTCGCGGCAGTATCCCGTATCGTGCGCGCCGTGTCCGTTCCCGTATCGGCGGACATCGAGTCCGGTTACGGCCTGGCCCCGGCGGAACTCGTGGAACGCCTGCTGGAGGCCGGTGCGGTGGGATGCAACCTGGAGGACTCGGCAGACGGGATCCTCCTCGACCCGCATCGGCACGCGGACCGGCTCGCGGAGGTGCGCTCCGCGGCCGGCGGCCGTCTCTTCGTCAACGCCCGCGTCGACACGTACTTCAGGGGTGTCCCGGCAGGTACGGACGTGGTCGCCGAGACGATCGCCCGCGCCCGGCTCTACGCGGCCGCCGGTGCGGACTGCGTCTACCCGATCGCCGCCCCGGCCGACGACCTTCCCCGTCTTGCCGCCGCCGTCCCGGTCCCGCTCAACGCGAACGGCACACCTGACGGTCCGTCCGACGCCCGCCGGCTGGGTGAGCTCGGCGCCGCACGGATCACCTTCGGCCCCCTGCTGCAGCGACGGGCCGCCGGCGCTGTGCGCGACCTGGCGGAACGGCTGCGCGGCCGCTGAACCCTGGCATGCGAAGAGGCGCCCCCGGCAGCGGGTACCGCGGTGGACATTGAGTCCGGGGTGGGCACGGGGTGCTCGGCGCCCGAGCCGTTCGATCTCCAGCAGGTCGCCGACACCGGTGGCCTCGGCCGTGGCACGCA
>NZ_JBEXDB010000061.1:0-2667 GCF_040605575.1 Streptomyces sp. NPDC005566
CGGCCCCGGACTGACGGACGAACAGGGCCTGGCCCTGTTCGACGCCGCTTTGAACGCGGACCGCGCCGACGTGGTGGCGATACTCCTCGACACCCGTGCCCTCCGCTCCTGGAACGGCACCACCCCGATACCCGCACTCCTGCGCGGCCTCGTACCGGCCGCCGTCGTCCGAAGGGCAAGCCGAGCGGCTGGAGGCGAGCCTCAACTGTTGCGTCAGTTGGCCGGTCTGTCGTCGGCCGAGCGGGGCGGGCTGTTGCAGGACATGGTCCTCACCGAGGTCGCCCATGTCCTTGGGCACACCTCCGCGGATGCCGTCGGCGAGCGTCAGGCGTTCAAGGACCTGGGCTTCGACTCGCTCACCGCGGTGGAGCTCCGCAACCGGCTCAACGCCACCACCGGGCTCCGACTGCCGGCGACACTGGTATTCGACTACCCGAACGTTCAGGTGCTCGCCGGCCATCTGGCAGGGGCGTTGTCGGGTGACGGTGATCCGGCCGTGGTGGCACCGCGACGGCTGGTCCCGGCAGCTGCCGACGAGCCGATCGCGATCGTGGGGATGTCCTGCCGGCTTCCGGGCGGTGTGGTCTCCCCGGAAGGGCTGTGGGATCTGGTCACGGCCGGCGGTGACGGGGTGACGGACTTCCCGGACGACCGCGGCTGGGACGTGACCTGGGGCGGAGTCTCCGGGACGGGTGGCTTCGTCGCCGGTGCGGGAGACTTCGACGCGGGGCTCTTCGGGATCAGCCCGCGTGAGGCGCTGGCCATGGACCCGCAGCAGCGACTGCTGCTGGAGGGCGTATGGGAGGCCTTCGAATCGACGGGGCTGGACCCGATGTCGCTCCGCGGTTCGTCGACCGGCGTGTACGCGGGTGTGATGTACCACGACTACGCCCAGAGTCTGGGTGTGGTGCCGGAGGGCGTCGAAGCCTTCCTGGCCACAGGCAACGCCGGAAGCGTGTTCTCCGGACGGGTGGCCTACACCTTCGGGCTCGAGGGCCCCGCGGTAACGGTGGACACAGCATGCTCGTCCTCGCTCGTCGCGCTGCACCTTGCTTCTCAGGCACTCCGGGCGGGTGAATGTGATCTGGCGGTGGCCGGCGGTGTGACGGTGCTGTCCACGCCCGGCGTCTTCGTCGACTTCGCCCGGCAGGGCGGGCTGGCGTCGGACGGCCGGTGCAAGTCCTTCGCCGCCGCTGCGGACGGCACCGGCTGGGCAGAGGGCGCGGCGGTACTGGTCGTGGAACGGCTCTCCGACGCGCAGCGCAACGGACACCACATCCTCGCCGTCGTCCGCGGCAGTGCCATCAACCAGGACGGCGCGTCCAACGGTCTGACGGCGCCCAACGGCCCGTCGCAACAGAGGGTGATGAGTCAGGCTCTCGCCAACGCCCACCTCACCGGCGCCGACATCGACGTCGTGGAGGCGCACGGAACCGGAACCCGCCTCGGTGACCCGATCGAGGCGCAGGCACTGCTGGCCACCTACGGCCAGGAGCGAGGTGAGAGCGACGAGCCACTGTGGCTCGGCTCCGTCAAGTCGAACATAGGTCACACCCAGGCAGCCGCCGGCGCGGCAGGCGTGATCAAGATGGTCATGGCCCTACGACACGGCCTGATGCCGGCGACGCTCCACGTCGACGCCCCCTCCCCCCAGGTGGACTGGTCGGCGGGCGCGGTGGAACTGCTCACCGAGGCGCGTCCGTGGCCCGAGGTGGGCCGGCCGCGCCGAGCTGCGGTGTCGTCGTTCGGTATCAGTGGCACCAACGCGCACGTCATTCTGGAGGAGCCTCCCGCAGCGCAGGCCGTCGAGGCGGTGCCGACGCGTGCCGGACGCCCTGCCACGGTGCCGTGGCCGGTAGCGGCGAAGTCGGCGGACGCGTTGCGGGCGCAGGTGGAGCGGCTGCGGGAGTTCGTGGCGGAGCGTCCGGAGCTGGATCCGGTGGATGTGGGCTGGTCGCTGTCGACGACGCGGGCGGTGCTGGAGCATCGCGTGGTGCTGGCCTCGGGTGGGGATGTACTCGCCGCCAGTGCGACCGTGGAGGGCCGGACCGCGTTCCTGTTCACCGGCCAGGGCTCGCAGCGTGCGGGCATGGGCCTGGGCCTGTATGAGGCGTTCCCGGTGTTCGCCGATGCCTTCGACGCGGTGTGCGCACGGCTCGACGTCCGGCTGGAGCGTCCGCTGCGTGAGGTCCTGACCGACGGCGTCGACCTGGACCACACCGTGTGGGCCCAGGCCGGCCTGTTTGCGCTTGAGGTTGCGCTGTTCAGGCTCGTCGATTCGTGGGGCGCGACCCCGGACGTACTGCTGGGTCACTCCCTGGGCGAGATCACCGCTGCGCACGTGGCCGGGATCCTCGGCCTGGACGACGCGTGCGTCCTGGTCGCCGAGCGCGGTCGGCTGATGCAGGCGCTGCCGGCCGGTGGCGGCATGCTCGCCGTGCAGGCCACCGAAGTCGACGTCGCGGACTCCGGCCTGGACATCGCCGCCGTCAACGGCCCGAACTCCGTGGTCCTGTCCGGCACCACCAAAGACATAGAGCGCTTCACCGCCCAATGCGCGGAGCAGGGCCGCCGGTTCAACGTGCTGTCGGTGTCGCACGCGTTCCACTCGGCCCTGATGGAGCCGATGCTGGAGGAGTTCGGAGCCGTCCTGTCCGGTCTGACGTT
>NZ_JBEXDB010000062.1:0-2621 GCF_040605575.1 Streptomyces sp. NPDC005566
GACCGCGACGCCCTCGCAGCCGTCCTCGCGGACATCCCCACCGACACACCGCTCACCGGCGTCGTCCACGCGGCAGGTGTCCTCGACGACGGTGTGTTCACCGCCCTCACCCAGGAACGCCTGGAAACCGTCCTGCAGGCGAAGACCACCGCCGCCGCGAACCTCGACGAACTGACCCGCGACACCGACCTCACCATGTTCGTCCTCTACTCCTCCGCCTCGGCAACGTTCGGAACTCCCGGCCAGGCCAACTACTCCGCCGCCAACGCCTACCTCGACGCCCTCGCCACCCGACGCCGCACAGAAGGCCTGCCCGGCCTCTCCCTCGCCTGGGGCATGTGGGAGCAGGCCAGCACCATGACCGGCGGACTCGCCGACACCGACCGGGCCCGCGCCACCACCGCCGGCACCACCCTGACCACCGCCCAAGGCCTCGCCCTCTTCGACACAGCCCAGACACACCCCACCCCACACCTGGTGCCGATCGGTCTGGATCTGGCGGCGGTACGGGCGGCCGGTGAGGTTCCTGCGCTGCTGCGTGGTCTGGTGTCGGGCCGGGTGCGGCGTGCGGTCGCGCAGGAGTCGGTCGCCGGTCTGGCCTTGGCGCAACGGCTGCGGTCGGTTCCCGAGGGTCAGCGCCAGCAGATGTTGCTGGAGGTGGTGCGCGGCAGCGCAGCGACCGTGCTCGGCCACGGTTCGGCCGACGCGGTCGGTGAGCGTCAGGCGTTCAAGGACTTGGGCTTCGACTCACTCACCGCGGTGGAGCTCCGCAACCTGTTGACCGCGGCCACCGGTCTGCGGCTGCCCGCGACGCTGGCGTTCGACTACCCCACCCCGGCTGCTCTCGGCGAACATCTGCTGTCGCAGTTCTTCGGAGCACTGGAGAGTCAGCCGGACCTACCGCGGCCCGCACTCACCACCGGGTTCGACGAGCCGATCGCGATTGTGGGGATGGCCTGCCGCTATCCCGGCGGTGTGACCTCGCCGGAACAGCTGTGGGACCTGGTGGCCGGCGCGACCGACGGTATGTCGCCCTTCCCGGCCAACCGCGGCTGGCCGCTCAGCGCGTCCGAGGCAGCCGGTGGCGTGGGCGGGTTCGTCCATGACGCGGACGAGTTCGACGCCGCCCTGTTCGGGATCAGTCCCCGTGAAGCCCTCGCGATGGACCCGCAGCAGCGGCTGCTGCTGGAAGCAGCCTGGGAGACGCTCGAGTCGGCTGGAATCACGCCTGCGCGAGTTCGGGGAACTTCGACCGGCGTCTTCATAGGGTCGTCGTCCTCCACCTACGGGGTGGGCATGCGTCTTCCGGAGGGTGCCGACGGCCACCTGCTGACCGGCAACGCGCCGAGCGTGATCTCCGGCCGCGTCGCTTACTCCTTCGGGCTTGAAGGGCCCGCGGTCACGGTCGACACCGCCTGTTCCTCGTCGCTGGTGGCGCTGCACTGGGCGGCGCAGGCGCTGCGCGCCGGCGAGTGCAGCCTGGCGTTGGCCGGTGGCGTGACCGTGATGGCCTCCCCGGGAATGTTCGCCGAGTTCGACCGTCAGGACGGCCTTGCGTCGGACGGCCGCTGCAAGGCGTTCGCTGCAGCCGCCGACGGAACGGGCTGGTCCGAAGGCGTCGGCCTGTTGCTCGTGGAGCGGCTCTCCGACGCCCGGCGCAACGGGCATCAGGTCCTTGCGGTGGTGCGGGGCAGCGCGGTGAACCAGGACGGCGCGTCCAACGGCCTGTCGGCACCGAACGGCCCCTCGCAGCAGCGGGTGATCCGGCAGGCACTGGCGAATGCTCGGCTGACCGGCGCGGACGTCGACGCCGTCGAGGCACATGGCACCGGGACCCGTCTCGGTGACCCGATCGAGGCTCAGGCCCTGTTGGCGACCTACGGCCAGGACCGCGACGAGACCGGTCCGTTGTGGCTGGGTTCGGTGAAGTCGAACATCGGCCACGCCCAGGCCGCCGCGGGCGTGGCCGGGCTGATCAAGATGGTCATGGCGTTGCGGCATGGTGTGTTGCCGGCGACGTTGCATGTGGATGAGCCGTCGCCGCAAGTGGACTGGTCGGCGGGCGCGGTGGAGCTTCTTACGGAGGCCCGGGCGTGGCCTGAGGTTGACCGCCCGCGGCGTGCGGGCGTGTCGTCGTTCGGGATCAGTGGCACGAACGCGCACGTGATTCTGGAGCAGGCGCCGTCGTCGGAACCGGTCCAGGCTCCGGCACCGGCAGCTCCTGCTCCGGGTGTGTCCACGTGGGTGGTGTCGGCGAAGTCCGAGGCCGGGTTGCGGGCGCAGGCGGAGCGGTTGCGGTCCTTCGTGGCGGAGCGTCCGGAGCTTGATCCGGTGGACGTCGGCTGGTCGTTGGCTACGACGCGGGCGGCGCTGGAACATCGCGCGGTCATCGTCGGCGAGAGCCGGGACGAACTGCTGACCGCCTTGTCAACGGTGACTTCGACCGCTGCCGGTTCTGGTGGTGTGGTGTTCGTGTTCCCGGGTCAGGGTTCGCAGTGGGTGGGCATGGCACGGGAGTTGTGGGGCGCCTCGCCCGAGTTCCGTGAGCGGTTGACCGAGTGCGAGACGGCACTGGCCCCATATGTCGACTGGTCGCTGCGTGACGTCCTGTTGGAAGAGGA
>NZ_JBEXDB010000063.1:0-2592 GCF_040605575.1 Streptomyces sp. NPDC005566
ACCCCGACCCGCCAGCCAACGCGCCACCTCCACACCCAACGCACCCGTACCACCCGTGACAAGCACCGTCCCCGACGGACACGGATTCCACGACGACTCAACCGCCCCGACCGGCACCGCACGAACCAGGCGCCGACCGAACACCCCCGACCCACGCACCGCAACCTGATCCTCACCACCACCACCAGCAAGAACACCGGCAAGCCGGGCACCCGCCCGCACATCCACCTGTGCCGGCAAGTCGATCAGACCACCCCAACGATCCGGGAACTCCAACGCCGCAACCCGACCCAGACCCCACACCGCCGCCAGACCCGGATCACCGAGCCGATCCGAACCACCCACCGACACCGCACCCCGCGTCAACACCCACAGCGGCGCTGTGACCTCGCCCAACGCCTGCGCCACAGCGAGCGTCTCCGCCACCCCGGACGCGGACACGATCACACCGGCCAGGTCAGCCAGCTCCGACACTTCCTCGACGGGAAGACCGACCACGGTCGCACCCGCAGCCTTCAACGCGGCCGACACTTCGGGGACTTCAGTGCCGACGACCGCCCACACCCCGGTCAGGACCGCCGACGACGGCAGGCCGTCCAGCGGCTTCCACGTGACCCGGTAACGCCACGAGTCGAGCGTCGACTGTTCCTGATGGCGCCGGCGCCACGCGGACAAGGCCGGCAGCGCCGACTCCAGGCCCGCGAGTTCCTCCAAGTCCTCCCGCTCCACCGCATCCCAGAACGCGGCATCCACCAGCTCACCACCACCACCACCCGCAGCAGCCGTCAGCGAAAGCTCCGGCCAGAACCGCTCACGCTGGAAGGCGTAGGTCGGCAGATCGACCACCCTGCCGCCCCAACCGGCGAACAGCGCCGTCCAGTCGACATCGACTCCGGACGTCCACAAACGGCTGATCGCGGTGAGCGCAGTGTCGGTCTCATCGCGTTCCTTGCGCAGGACGGGGATGAACTGGGCGTCGGCGGTGGTGTCCTGGGCCATGGCCGACAGAACGCCGTCGGGGCCGAGTTCCACGTACCGCGTCACACCCATCGCTTCGAGGGCCACCACGGCATCGGCGAAACGCACCGGCTGCCGCACCTGGCTCAGCCAGTACTCCGGCCGCTGCATGACACCGGGCTCGGCGACCGCACCAGTCACGTTCGACACCACCGGAATCCGCGCCGGGTGGAACGTCAGACCGGACAGGACGGCTCCGAACTCCTCCAGCATCGGCTCCATCAGGGCCGAGTGGAACGCGTGCGACACCGACAGCACGTTGAACCGCAGGCCACGGGCGGCACACTCGGCCACGTACCGCTCGATGGCGTCGGTGGCACCGGACAGGACCACGGAGTTCGGGCCGTTTACGGCCGCGACGTCCAGGCCGGAATCGGCGACGTCGGCTTCGGTCGCCTCGACTGCGAGCATGGCACCACCGGCCGGCAGCGCCTGCATCAGCCGGCCGCGCTCCGCGACCAGAACGCAGGCGTCGTCCACATCGAGGATCCCTGACACGTGCGCGGCGGTGATCTCACCCAGCGAGTGACCCAGCAGCACGTCCGGGGTCACACCCCACGACTCCACCAGTCGGAACAGGGCGACTTCGAGAGCGAACAGGCCCGCCTGCGCCCACATCGTCCGGTTCAGATCGACGCCATCGGTCAGGACGTCACGCAACGGACTTTCCAACCGGACGTCGAGCCGTGCGCAGACCGCGTCGAAGGCTTCCGCGAACACCGGGAACGCCTCATAGAGTCCCAGACCCATCCCCGCACGCTGCGAGCCCTGGCCGGTGAACAGGAACGCGGTCCGGCCCTCCGCCGTCGCACCCGCGGCGAGCACGTCCCCGCCGGGGGCCAGCACCACGCGATGCTCCAGCGCGGCCCGGGTGGTGGCCAGCGACCAGCCCACATCCACCGGATCCAGCTCCGGACGCTCCGCCACAAACGCGCGCAGCCGGTCCACCTGTGCCCGTAGCGCGGGCTCCGACTTCGCCGACACCACCCAGGGCACCAGCCCGGGACGTGTCACCGACGGCTCGGCCACCGGCTCCCGCTCGACGGACCCCGGAGCCTGCTCCAGAATCACATGCGCGTTGGTGCCGCTGATCCCGAAGGACGAGACGCCCGCGCGGCGCGGACGACCTGCCTCCGGCCAGGAACGCGCCTCCGTCAGCAGCTCCACCGCGCCCGCCGACCAGTCCACCTGCGGCGACGGCTCATCCACATGCAACGTCGCCGGCAGCACACCGTGCCGCATCGCCATCACCATCTTGATCAGGCCCGCAACACCCGCCGCAGCCTGGGTGTGACCGATGTTCGACTTGACGGAGCCGAGCCACAACGGCTCGCCGCTCTCACCACGGTCCTGGCCGTAGGTCGCCAGCAACGCCTGCGCCTCGATCGGATCGCCGAGGCGCGTGCCTGTGCCGTGCGCCTCCACCACATCGACATCCGCGCCAGTCAGCCGGGCGTTGGCGAGAGCCTGGCGGATGACACGCTGTTGAGAGGGACCGTTCGGCGCCGTCAGACCGTTCGACGCACCGTCCTGGTTCACCGCACTGCCACGCACCACCGCAAGAACCTTGTGCCC
>NZ_JBEXDB010000064.1:0-2486 GCF_040605575.1 Streptomyces sp. NPDC005566
CGCGCGTGCGCGCGAATGCGAACTACTCGACGCCGGAATATCGCTATGACCTGTCCCGCATCGTGACGATGCGGCGTGGCCAGCCGATGCCGTCGATTTCGAACGATGTCGGCAACGCTGAATGGGAATGGGTGGGTGTCTGAAATGCGAGAACGTGCGCTGATCTATCAGCATGACCGGACGACGGCGAACGGCGTCGTGCTTGACGGCCTCGACGACGTTGAACTCGACGATCGCAAGTTGAGCCATGTGGGCGCGCGGGTCCAATGTCCCGCGTGCAACACCATTGGCCGGATCGAGCCGGTCGGTGAGCGCTCGGACCATGAACTGAGCGACAAACAGCCCGCGCTCGAAGACGACCTTTGCCGGTGCGCGTGTCATCCATCGCCGCGGCTGATTGCATCGCAGCGCCACTCGATGATCGAAGCGTGACGCGATATTCACGGAGACGCGATGAAATTTCGCTGGGATCAACGCGTGCCGCCCGAGTGGCAGCACCCCAAACCGCCGCCTTTATGGGTCTACCTCGTCTTGTTCCTCGTGATCGAGGGCGTGTGCCTGGCCTATACGGTGATGACGTGGCCGGCGGGCAAACCGGTTGGCTCGCCGGAATTCACGCGCTCCGCGCTGGCGGTCCCGTTTACTTTTTGGCTCACGATCTGCGCCGCGCTTTATTCGTCGTTTTACGACGGCTTGGCGTTTGAGGCAGCAGTCAGGAATGCGGCGCGCTGGCATTTGCTGGTCCGATGGCAGCGACTCAGCCGTGCAGGCATAGCCGTGCTCGACAGTGTCATTCTCACGCCCGAAGCCGACCTGGCGGAACGCATGCTGAAACTGGAAGGCAGTCCACCGGAGAATCCGGGGAAGGTCATGTTGCTCGGCGGTCTCGACGCAACCCACGTCGCGTCACGCGTCAGCAGCCTGCTGGAAACCCTTCTGACGCCACTGGCGGCGCGGCTGGCTGAGGCGTCGCGCAGCAACTCATTCGAAATCGTGATGCAGTGCGACCGGCAGGAATGGTCGACGGACGTCAAGGCTGTATGGGAGCGCCTGAAGTTGCCGGGGCGGCCCCGTGTTCGATGGATCGACAACCACCGCAACGTGAACTTTGCGGAGAACTGGTTCACGGGCAAAAGCGACTCGCCGTTTGCCTCTAGCCACTATGCAGTGGACGGAACTCCGAAGTATCGCCTCGTTGTCGCATGGCATTTGAACGATGACGCCCTGGGCATTGCGCCGGCGACATCGGAAGCCGCGGTTGCGCTTCTGCTCGGTTCGCGCGCGCTCGTACAGGAAAAACCTGAGCTAAAGCGGCAGGCTTGGCTACTTCGTCAGGTCGTCGGGGAAGCCGACCAGGTCGACAGGTCGCTGGCGTTGCTGCTCAACGCGGCGCAGGCGCCACGCGAGCGTATCCGTCACTTCTGGCATAGCCGGCTCAAGGGACTCGCGCAACATGCGACGCTGAGCGCGGTCAGGGATGCCGATCTGAAGATTGAAGCGCATGCGCTTGATCCGGCGATTGGTCCGCAGGCGCCGGTCGCGCGCTGGGTCCTTCAGGCGCTGGCCGGCAAGATGGCGTTATATGGTCAGGGGGCGCAACTTGTCGCACTGCCTCACGAGGAGGGCGTCGCGCTCAATCTAGTCGTCAAGGAACTGCCGAGCGTGGACGCGCCGTGGAAGACAGACTACGAGTACAACCTGTTCCCAGCCGTCGAACTCGTCGGGTGTGTGGCGATGTGGGTATTCGGGATGCTGCTGTCCCCCGACAATGCGTGGGGCACGTTCGAAACGGTGTTCACCAGTGTCATGGTTGTCGTCGTGATCTTGTGCGGTGTCTGGCGCATCCTCGCACAGCGGGTCTATGCCGACGACGTGTGGCGCCAATACGGGTAAGCAGTGATGAAGGCATTTCGGCAATTCAGCATTCCCCGGTTCGTGGCGTTGTGGTGGCTCTCGCTGCTGGCGTGCGCCGTCTGGATGACTGTGAGTTACTGGTATGCGTCGGAAGTACTGGGTACGGCCACCCCTTTGCAATACGCGTTGATCTTTCTGGGCTTCACGGTAGGGCTGATCGCAGACGAACTGTGCGATCGATGGCGATGGCATCTCGCATGCATCCTTCATATTGAGGATGTCGTCGACGGCGTGTGTCCTGACCGGGAACACGAGATTGCGCAGGCGGCGGTGTGGCGCTGGTATGAGCATCGAGGCAAGCCGTGGTGGATCAGTTCACATCGGGAACGGCCCCATGTGCGCACAGCGGATGCGTGGCAGCGTTTTGACGCGTATGACCGTGCGATGAAGCGGCAGATACGCGCGGCCCGAAACGACGAGGTATGACGTCGCATCGGCGTTCCTGATTCCCTGGCGCCGGACTGAGCGCTACCTGAACAACCGCTCGCACAGAAAATCGACGAACACGCGCAGCTTCGGCGACAACTGCCGGCTCGACGGCCACACGATCGAGAATTGCCCCGGCGCGATCC
>NZ_JBEXDB010000065.1:0-2286 GCF_040605575.1 Streptomyces sp. NPDC005566
GACGTCGGCCTTGCCCATTTCGACGAACCGGCCGCCGGGTGTGAGCAGGCGTAGTGAGGCGTCCACGAACTCGCCTGCGAGGGAGTTGAGGACGACGTCGATGCCCTGGCCGTCGGTCGCCGTGTGGATCCGTTCCTCGAAGTCGAGGTCGCGGGAGGAAGCGATCCGTGAGGGGTCGATCCCGTTGGCGATGAGGGTGGGCCATTTGCTTGGGCTGGCGGTGGCGTACACCTCAAGTCCCCAGTGCTGGGCCAGTTGTACCGCGGCCATGCCGACGCCGCCGGCGGCGGCGTGGACCAGTACTGACTCACCGGGCCTGACTTCGGCCAGGTCCTGCAGCCCGTACCAGGCGGTTGCGAACACCAGCGGTATTGCTGCCGCCTGCGCCCACGACCAGCCCGCCGGAACCTTCACGAGCAGCTCCCGGCCGGTCACCGCCTGGGCGGCGAACGCGCCGTCGAAGAAGCCGAACACCCGGTCCCCGACTGCGAGGTCGTCGACGCCGGGACCGGTTTCCAGTACGACGCCGGCTGCTTCGGAACCCATCGTGCCCGGTTCCGGGTACATGCCCAGCCCGAGGAGCACGTCGCGGAAGTTGACACCTGCCGCGCGGACCTCGACCCGTACCTGGCCGGTTTCCAGCGGCGGCGTGTCGGCGGCCTCGATGTGGAGGGATTCCAGCGTGCCGTCCGTCCCGGGCAGCAGGCGCCAGGGGTGGTCCGGCAGCACCAGCCCGCTCCTCACGGCACGGGCCAGACGGGGCACCAGCAGCGCGCCGTCGCGGATGGCGACCTGCGGCTCGTCGACACCGGCCAACAGGGCCAGATCCACGCCCTCTTCATCGGAGGCCGGGTCCGCGTCGACCAGCACGATTCGGTCCGGGTGCTCCGACTGCGCCGAGCGCACCAGGCCCCATGCCGCCGCACCCACCACATCGACCGCAGCGGAAACGGCAGGCATCGCGCCGCGGGTCACCACCGCCAGACGCGTGCCGAACGTGCTCTCATCCGCCAGCCACTCCTGCACACCGTGCAGAACTTCACCGAGGACCCGCTCCACCGAACCGTCAGCAGCGCGCAGCACCGTCCATGCCGGAGCATCCGCCGTGTCGCCGGTGGCACCAGTGCCCGGCGGCAGCGCGACCCACTCCACCGCGAACAGTGCGTCATCCGCGTGCTCGGCCGCAGACAGTTGTTCCGCCGACACCGCACGCGAGACCAGCGAGCGCACGACCGCGACCGGCGCACCGGTCCCGTCGGCCGCCCGGACGGTGATGCCCTCGCCCTCAGGGCGGATCGCGACGCGCAACGTGGTCGCCCCGACCGCGAACAGCTCCACACCCGACCACGCGAACGGCAACCGCGGCCCGGAGGCCTCGGTGTCGTTGCCGAGGATGAGACCGGAGGGGTGCAGTGCGGCGTCGAAGAGTGCCGGATGGATACCGAACCCGTCCGCCGACTCAGCGATCGTCACCTCGGCGTACACACCGGACGCGTCGCGCCAGGCCGCCTGCACACCCTGGAACACCGGGCCATAGCCGAACCCCGCGCTCGCCAACGCCTCGTAGAAGCCATCGACATCCACCGCTTCCGCGCCCTGCGGCGGCCACGCACTAAGGTCAAAGTCAGCTTGTGAATCCGCCTGTTCGGCCAGTGAACCCGCAGCGTGCAGTGTCCACTCGTCCGTGCCCTCGGCACGGGCATGGATGTGGACCGGCCGGTCGCCCGACGGGTCAGGGTCGTCGACCCGTACCTGCACCTGGACGCCACCGGACTCCGGCAGCACCAGCGGCGCCCGCAGAACGAGTTCCCGGACAAGGCCGCAGCTCACCTCTTGGCCGGCGCGCAGAACCATTTCCACCAGCGCGGTTCCCGGCACCACCACATGCCCCGACACCACGTGATCGGCCAGCCACGGATGCGCACCCACCGACAGCAGACCGGTCAGCACCGCCCCGTCTCCCTCGGCCAGCGCCACCACAGAACCCAGCAGCGCATGCTGGGCGTCCTCGATGCCGAGTGCCCCCGCATCCCCACCCGTCACGCCCGGCTGTGGCCAGTACCGCTCGCGCTGGAAGGCATACGTCGGCAGGCCGGTAGCCTGGCCGCCCCAGTCGGCGTACACGGCGGTCCAGTCGACGTCGGTGCCGGAGGTCCAGAGGCGGCTGATCGCGGTGAGGGCGGTGTTGGTTTCGTCGTGGTCCTTGCGCAGGAGGGGGATGAAGTCGGCTTCGGTGGCGGTGTCCTGGGCCATGGCCGACAGGATGCCGTCCGGGCCGAGTTCCAC
>NZ_JBEXDB010000066.1:0-2064 GCF_040605575.1 Streptomyces sp. NPDC005566
AGCTGAAACATCAACGGCTCGTTTAAGAGACACCCAAGTAGCACGGGGCCCGAGACCCGGCGGGGCCACCATGACGGAGCGCGAACTGCGGCGGATGCTGTATGCCGCGGCGGAAGCGGCCGTCGACGTCAGTCCTCAGGTGCGGCGCTTGTACGCGGAATACCAGGCCGCGCAGTCGGATGTCGATCAGGCAAAGGGGGCACGCTGGCCGCAATTGCAGTTGAACGGCCAGACACGTAACGCACAGTTCGGCTCGAACGCCGGCAGTGCATACGACCCGGGCAACTCGCTGGGGGTGAACCTCACGACGACGCTGTTCGACTGGGGGCGCACCGAGAAAACGATCGGCAGCCGGCGGGAGCTCGCGAGTGCAGGGCAGGAGCGCTACGTCGCGCAGATGGAGGATTCCGCCTATCAGGTCACGGCCACCCTCGTCGAGCTCGCGAAACAACGCAACATCGCCGAGTTGAGCCAGCGCTTCGTCGACCGGATGACGCGCCTCGTGCGAATGCTCGATGAAATCGTCGCGGTCGATCGCGGTCGTGGCAGCGAGCTCACCCAGGCAAAGGCCCGGTTGCTCCAGGCCGAGGCGAGTCGCGATGCGGCACTGGCGAAATGCCGGACGGTCGAGCTGAATCTTCGCAAGCTGGTAGGCGAGCGGCCGGTGCCGATGCCGATGGATCCGCACTGGCCGCTGCATCCCGGCAATCTCGACCGGTTGATGTCCGCGCTCGATGAAAATCCGCGCCTCCGACAGGCGCGCGCGGAGGCCGGTGCGGCCGAACTGAACCGCGATGCGGTGCGGGCGGCATCCAGGCCGCAACTGAACTGGGTCGTCAGCACGAATACCGGCCACGATACCGTCGGGCGCCGCATGCCGTGGCAGACGATGCTCACGCTGACGTGGAACGCGTTTACCGGCGGCGCCGCGACCGCGGCGACCGATGCGGCGACGTTCCGCGCGTCGGCGAGTTGGCGGCAGGTCGAACAGATGCGCCTGGATCTCGAATATCAGGTACGTAGCGCGGAGCAAGATGCATACGCGTTCGGCGAGCGGGCGGATCAGTATCGCGATCTGTCGGTCGAGTCGGCGCGCGTGCGCAGCGCGTTCTTCGACCAGTGGTACCACCTCGGGCGTCGCTCCTTGCTGGACGTGCTGATTGCCGAGAACGACGACTACAACAATCGCGTCAACGAAGTGGCGTACCGATTCGATGGCTATGCGGCGACGCTGCGGGGCTACGCATCGGCGGGCATGCTCGTGCAATGGCTGCGTGAGGGCTGACGCATCGCGCGGTGTTGCGCCCCGGCCGCGCAACGAGGGAAATCATGAGTCCTGGATCGATCGAGAACTGGTTTGCATTGCCGCCGCCGAGGGCGGCTTCCTACCTGCCCGCCCCCTATGGCGCCCGGCACGGCGTCACCGCTCGCTTCACGAATTCGTCGCCGGAGTCGGTCTACTTGCCGAATCGCCGTTTGGTTGTCGCCTCGGACACGTGCGCGGCCGATTTCGGGCACGACAATCTGGCATGGAGCCGCAAGCCGCCGCCGCGCGGTCGTGCTCGCCTCATGTTGGCCGCGATTGGCGGCGCCGTGTTCGGGGCGGCATTGATGGCGCTGTTCGGCGCGATGATGGCAGGGCGGGCCGAGGAGCAGAGCCATTCGACCCGAGGCAGCTTGCCCACGGGCAAACGAGCGCCTGCGTCGGTCGTTGCGTCAGCCGCTGAGGCGGTGCCGCCTCCAACGCAGGTTCTGGATTCAGTACCGGCTTTGGCACCCCCTTCTGCTTCGGCGGCCAGCCGTGCGGACGCGCTGCCCCAACCGATGCGCCGGGCGAACGCGCATGCAGTACCGGCATTGCGGCCAACACCACCTCGGCGGTCCGATAGCGCGAGCGTACGCGTCCGCGAACCGGAGGTGGTGCAGCCAGTATCCGGTAAAGCAGCGTTGCGTCGCGCGCCGACAAAGCCTCGACCAGCGGCGCCGGCAGATCCGTCCGTATCGAGGGCACCGGACCGGTGCGGCGCCGACTGGCTATGCGGCGACGCACTGCGTGCGTTGCAG
>NZ_JBEXDB010000067.1:0-2015 GCF_040605575.1 Streptomyces sp. NPDC005566
ACCCAAGGCTTCGGCGTAGTCGCGTGCTGTCCGGTTCACGCGGATTTGCCACATGGCTTCGAGCGAGTCTGTTGGCCCCACGGGAACGACTGGTCGGGGGCCGTTCACCTGGCGGTGGGTGTGGGATTCGAACTCACGGTGACATCGCTGCCACGACGGTTTTCAAGATTGTCACTGTGAGCGGCCCGCATCGCGCGCCCCAATGATGAGAGTCTGCGCCTCCATGACCACATCACGGAGGCGTCCCGGCTGAACGCCTTCGCGTGCCATCCACTCATCGAGGCGGGGATGGAGGTATCTGACCGCCCACGGCCCGGGGCGCCTCAACATTGAGCGGCTGACCGAGATCTCTTCCTGGATCTCCCGACGCAGCTCGTCTGTCCAACCCTGCTCGCGATCAGCGCTTCCCAGCGGAGTTTTTAGGGCGACCACGGCCTCGCCGAGGGACTCTCGCAGATCCATGGGCTCTCCAATCTAAGCATCCCGACTCGTGAGCTATCGCGCCTCGGTTCTAGCAGCACCGACGTTGGCGTACAGCAGCGGAGTACCGCAACCACAGCAACCCTCCCCGTCCGCCACTGGTGAACTCCGAGTGGAGTCGCCCGTAGAACGGACATCGCCGCAGCGCCATGGTCTGTAGCGAGCGCCATCACGCGGCGAATCTCAGTTGTCCTCTGCAGAAACCGACGGTCGACCAGGGTCTTCGCTCTCCCGGGTTGACGGCTCGGCGAGAGGACAGGCACGGGCTTCCAAGATCATGGAGTTCTCTACGTCCCGTGCCCTGCCTGGAAGACCGTGCCTGCCGACGCATCATTGCTGATCCCACCTGCCCTTGACCAGCTCCGCGAGCGGCTCCAGGTTGTGCCAGGGGAGGTGCCAGGTCTGCTGGAACGGCTGGCCGAGGTACCAGATCCTCGCGATCCGCGCGGGGTTCGACACGCCCTGGCCGTCGTGCTCGCGCTGGCCGCGTGTGCGGTGTTGGCCGGGGCAACCTCACTGCTGGCGGTCGGTGAGTGGATCGCGGACGCACCACCGCAGGTGCTGGAACAGCTCGGCGTGCAGCCTGATCCGGTACTGCCGCGGCGGCTGGTGCCGGCGGAGGCGACGGTCCGCCGGCTGCTGGCCCGCATCGACGGCGACGCGCTGGACCGGGCCGTGGGCGGCTGGCTCGCCGACCGCCGCCCCGAGAGCTCCGGATTGCGCGGCCTGTCAGTGGACGGGAAGAGCCTGCGCGGCGCGGCCAAGGCCCGCGGCCGCAAAGTCCACCTGCTCGCCGCCCTGGAGCACACGTCCGGCTTGGTCCTGGCCCAGCTCGACGTGGGTGAGAAGACCGGCGAGACCACCTGCTTCCAGCCGCTGTTGGACACTGTCGCCGACCTGACCGGAACCGTGGTCACCAGCGACGCGCTCCACACCCAGCGCGAGCATGCCGGATACCTCCTGGGCCGCCGGGCCCACTACATCGCGATCGTCAAAGGCAACCAGAAGAAGCTGCGCAAGCAGCTCAAGTCCATGCCCTGGAAGGAAATTCCGCTCCAGGGCCGCACCCGGGGCAGCGGCCACGGCCGCTCCGAGATCCGCCGGATCAAGGTCGCCACCGTCAGCCACCTGCTCTTCCCCGGCGCCCGTCAAGCGGTCCAGATCAAGCGCCGCCGTACCGACCGCAAGTCCGGCAAGGCCACCATCGCTACCGTCTATGCGGTCACCAGCCTGACCGCCGAGCAGGCCGCCCCGCCCCAGGTTGCGACACTGATCCGCGACCACTGGAAGATCGAGGTCCTGCACCACGTCCGCGACACCACCTTCGCCGAGGACGCCTCACAGCTGCGGACCGGGAACGCTCCCCGGGCCATGGCGACCTGGCGCAACCTCGCCATAGGCGCCCTCTGGCTGGGTGGTGTCAAGAACATCGCCGCCGCCCTCCGCCACAACGCACGCGACGCCCGCCGCCCTCTCACGATCCTCGGCCTCGCATGATCACAAAACGGATGTCAGCCGACTACGACGAAGCCCTG
>NZ_JBEXDB010000068.1:0-1938 GCF_040605575.1 Streptomyces sp. NPDC005566
CGATGCCCACATCGCCGAGGAGCAGCCCGAGTGCGCCCAACGTTCTGGGCACATCAGCCACTTCGGAGAGCTGTGCCGCCCCCTTCGGCGGCGTTAAAACGTTAAATAAGAAGGCGTTAAAACGCGCGCGCGTGTTACGCTGTGGATAAGCTGTCGTAAGTCCTTGTCGCGTAAGACTTTTTCCAAGTGGCATGTACGCCGATAGACGAGAAAGCTGTACGCCGATAGACGAGAAAAACGTACCGCGATAGACGAGTGTTTGTACGTCGATAGACGAAACGGCCGGTTTTTCTGTGGATAAGTAGCCAAATGTACGCCGATAGACGAGTGTTTTTGGCAGTATCGGATGCTTTCAGCGTGGCAGCAAAAAAGGCGTTTTCGGATGCTTCCGGGCTAAAAATCCAATGCTGACGCGGGTTTTTCGGTAGTTTTGTCGCACAGGGGTGTGCGGTGATAGACGAGTAAACCGTACCGCGATAGACGAATTCGCGCAGTTTGGCAAGAAGGCGAAATGTACGCCGATAGACGAGTCCGGGCCGGCGCTGGCCAGGGGGCCACGATGGGCGGTTGAGGCTCTGCCGGTGGTCAAGCTGGGGCAGTGCGGCGAGCCTCTGCATGGGCGTCAGGCCAGCTTTTTTTGCAAGAAGTAGGACACCCAGGACAGCTTGCCGGCCTTGTTGGCCTCGCATACCAGTTTGGCGTTATCGCGGGTCATGATGACCAGCTTGTTGGGCTTCACGGACTCGTCGAGGAACATCCGGTAGTCGGGCAATGGGTCGCGCTCCACGATTTCCTTGATCTCCTGCTTGAAGCGGCGCAAGGTCTGCGAGCTGCCCGTTTTCTCCAGCAGCAACGGCAAGCTGATTTCCCACCATGCCTTATCGCCGCAGTGCTTGCGGGCCAGCTCGTACAAGCGGCGTTCCAGGGCTTGGCCAAGGCTGAAGTAGTCGGGGTGTAGCGTGAGGATGTCGAAGTCCATTGCGGCCCGGTAGAGCCATTCAGAAATTGTCAGTTCCAACTCCAGCGCGCCCTTGCCGTTCTTCGTCCAGGTCGTCACGCGGTAGTCTTCGATCAAGCCGAAGCCTTCGAGCTGTTCCTTCTCGTTCGTCTTGACGTTCGTTTCAATGGTGGTGCCCTTCAAGCGCCGGCACATGTCCACCACGCGCTCGTAGGCCGCGCCTCCGGTGCTGCGGCGCGTTCCCAGCAGAAACGGGTACACGTCCACGCGGACACGGCGCGAAACCTTGATGCCAGCATCGTGCCCTCGCACGATCTGGCTGATGCAGTAGATCAGGATGTCTTTGTCGAAGACTGTAGCCGCGCCCACAGCGGACGGGATGATGCGAATGCTCCGGCCTGCACGCGAATAGACGCGGATGCGCGTGTCGCGGTTCTTTGACAGGGAGAAGATGGGGTACTCCATTGAGGACACATCATCTTTAACGGGCCAATCATGGATCGCCTCAAGCACCACAAACAGGTCAGGTTGCACGGCGCTGGCCAGGATGTTCCCACTTGCCGGCTCATCGCCTCGCCCAAGTGGAAAAAGTGTTGCGCTTTCGCTGTCTGTGTTATGATGGGACATTCATTGCTCCTTATGTGTCTCTTGCTGCCAAGCGGGTTGATCCGTTAGGGGTTGATGATGGTCTTTGAAGTGCCCGGCCTGCTCGCCGGGCATTTTCTTTTGTGCGTTCCGATTCATGCCGTGGCATGGTGCTGGCCGACTGGCTGCACCGCCAAGCGCAGGCCCAGCGCCTTGAGCACGGCAGACAGGCTGCGCAGCTCCGGGTTGCCCTGGGGCGACAGCGTGCGGTAGAGCTGGTTGGCATTCAGCTCGGTTTCTTTGGCGATAGCGCGCACGCCACCGCGCGCTTGAGCCATCTGGCGCAGCGCCACCAGTAGATCGGCCGGTTCTCCATCCAGGAGAAGCTGGTTTAG
>NZ_JBEXDB010000069.1:0-1910 GCF_040605575.1 Streptomyces sp. NPDC005566
GTGGTCGATCCGGTGCAGGCTGCGGTGTGGGGTCTGGGCCGGGTCGCGGCCCTGGAGTTCCCCCAGCGCTGGGGCGGCATGATCGACCTGCCCGAGACCCTCGACGCCCGCGCATCCGGCCGACTTGCCGCGGTTCTGGCCGACGCTGCCGACGGTGGTGAGGACCAGGTCGCCGTGCGTGGGTCCGGGGTGTACGGGCGCAGGCTGGTGCGGGCGGTGGCGGCCGATGTGCCGGAAACGGTCTGGGGTCCTTCGGGGACGGTACTGGTCACGGGCGGTACCGGTGCGCTGGGCGCGGAAGTGGCGCGCTGGCTGGCCGGCCGGGGCGTGCCGCACCTGATACTGACCAGCCGTGGTGGTGTGGCGCCGGAAGGCCTGGTGGACGAGCTGGCCGCGCTCGGCACTCGCGTCACCGTCGTCGCGTGCGATGTCGCGGACCGGGATGCTCTGGCCGGAGTGATCGCTGATGTTCCCGAGCAGTGGCCGCTCACCGGTGTCGTGCACGCCGCAGGTGTCGGGGACGCACAACTGCTGGAAGCAGCTGACCGGGACACGACGGCTGCGGTGATCGGTGCGAAGATCGACGGCGTCGTACACCTGGACGAACTGACGGCCGGCCTGCCCCTGGACCTGTTCATCGCCTTCTCCTCCGGCGCTGCCATTTGGGGTGGTGCGGGCCAGGGCGCCTACGCGGCAGCGAACGCGTTCCTCGACGCCTGGGCACAACACCGCCGCGAGCGAGGCCTGCCCGCCACCTCTGTGGCGTGGGGGCCCTGGGACGGCGCGGGAATGGCCGTCCAGAGCGACACCCAGCAGCTCCTGCGCCGACGCGGCATGTCACCGATGAACCCCGAACTCGCCGTACGCACACTCGCCTCGGCCATCGACGCCGACGAGTCGGGACTCACCGTCGCCGACATCGACTGGACAGCGTTCGCCGCCTCGTTCACCGCGATCCGCCCGAGCCGACTCCTCGCCGAACTCCCGGAAGCCACCTCCACTCCGGACACACCGGTGTCGCCGGACGAGGACGCCGCGTCGGCCGTTCTGCGACGCCAGCTCGACGGGATACCCGCCGGACAGCGCCGCCAACTGGTCCTCAACGTGGTTCGCACCCACGCGGCGGCGGTCCTCGGGCATACGAGCGCAGAATCGGTGGACGCCGGCCGGGCGTTTCGAGACCTCGGCTTCGACTCCCTGACGGCCGTCGAGGTCCGTAACCGCCTTCAGTCCGTCACCGGCTTGAGGCTTCCCACCACGCTGGTCTTCGACCACCCCAACCCACTCGTACTGGCAGAGTTCCTCCTGGCCGAACTCTCGGGGACCGAACCCGGCGCATCGTCGCCGACACGGCCGGTGGCAACGGCGATCGGCTCCGATGAGCCGGTCGCGATCGTGGGGATGGCCTGCCGCTTCCCCGGCGGCGTCACCTCCGCCCAGTCCCTGTGGGACCTGGTGGAAAGCGCGGGCGATGCGGTCGGGCCCTTCCCCACCGACCGCGGCTGGCCCGCCTCGATCGCCGGATGGGGCGCCTTCCTCGATGACGCGGACCAATTCGACGCCGACCTGTTCGGCATCAGCCCCCGCGAAGCACTCGCCATGGACCCCCAACAACGCCTCCTCCTCGAAACAGCATGGGAGGCGTTCGAGTCGGCGGCTCTCGACCCGCAGGTGCTGCGTGGTTCCTCGACCGGCGTGTTCGTGGGCGGCACCGCATCCGGATACGGCACCGGGACACAGATACCGCAGGGAGCGGAGGGTCACCTGCTGACCGGTACAGCGACCAGCGTCATGTCGGGCAGGGTCTCCTACGCGTTCGGCCTCGAAGGCCCCGCCGTCACCGTCGACACAGCCTGCTCCTCCTCCCTCGTCGCCCTGCACCTGGCCGCACAGGCCCTGCGCACCGGCGA
>NZ_JBEXDB010000070.1:0-1841 GCF_040605575.1 Streptomyces sp. NPDC005566
CAGGCTGCGGTGTGGGGTCTGGGCCGGGTCGCGGCCCTGGAGTTCCCGCAGCGCTGGGGCGGCATGATCGACCTGCCCGAGACCCTCGACGCCCGCGCATCCGGCCGACTTGCCGCGGTTCTGGCCGACGCTGCCGACAGTGGCGAGGACCAGGTCGCTGTCCGCGGTCCCGGGGTGTATGGGCGCAGGCTGGCACGTGCGGTGCCGCCCGCTGTCGCGGGCGAGGGATGGCAGCCCTCGGGGACGGTACTGGTCACAGGTGGCACGGGTGCGCTGGGTGTAGAGGTGGCCCGCTGGCTGGCCGACCGGGGCGTGCCTCACCTGGTCCTCACCAGCCGCCGAGGGGTGGCGCCGGAAGGCCTGGTGGACGAGCTGGCCGCGCTCGGCACTCGCGTCACCGTCGTCGCGTGCGATGTCGCCGACCGGGACGCCCTGGCCGGAGTGATCGCTGCTGTTCCCGCGGATATGCCGTTGACGGGTGTCGTGCATGCGGCTGGTGTCGGGGACGCACAACTGCTGGAAGCAGCCGACCGGGACACGACGGCCGTGATCATCGGTGCGAAGATCGACGGCGTCGTGCACCTGGACGAGCTGACCTCCGGCCTGCCCCTGGACCTGTTCCTGGTGTTCTCCTCCGGCGCTGCCATTTGGGGTGGTGCGGGCCAGGGCGCCTATGCGGCAGCGAACGCGTTCCTCGACGCCTGGGCACAACACCGCCGCGGGCGCGGCCTGCCCGCGACGTCGGTGGCGTGGGGGCCCTGGGCCGGCGCGGGAATGGCCGTCCAGGGCGACACCCAGCAGCTCCTGCGCCGACGCGGCATGTCACCGATGAACCCTGAACTCGCCGTGCGCACACTCGCGGCGGCTCTCGACGCCGACGAGTCGGGACTTACCGTCGCCGACATCGACTGGGCAGCGTTCGCCGCGTCGTTCACCGCGATCCGCCCGAGCCGACTCCTCGCCGAACTGCCCGAAGCAGTCAGCGCGCCGGTCTCGCCTGATGAGAACGACGGGTCGGCAGCCGGTTTGCGACGCCAGCTCGACGGGATACCCGCCGGACAGCGCCGCCAACTGGTCCTCGACGTGGTGCGCACCCACGCGGCAGCCGTACTCGGACATGCGAGCGCAGAATCGGTGGAGGCATCCCGAGCGTTCCGAGACCTGGGCTTCGACTCCCTGATGGCCGTCGAGGTCCGTAACCGCCTGCAGTCCGTCACAGGTCTGAGGCTTCCCACCACGCTGGTCTTCGACTACCCCACCCCACTCGTACTGGCAGAGTTCCTCCTGGCCGAACTCACGGACGGGGAAATGGGGGTGACGGGACAGGCAGTTGCCACGCCCGTGGCCGTGGCTGTGGATGAGCCGGTCGCGATCGTGGGGATGGCCTGCCGCTTCCCCGGCGGCGTCACCTCCGCCCAGTCCCTGTGGGACCTGGTGGAAAGCGCGGGCGATGCGGTCGGGCCCTTCCCCACCGACCGCGGCTGGCCCGTCTCGATCGCCGGATGGGGCGCCTTCCTCGAAGATGCCGGCGAGTTCGACGCCGACCTGTTCGGGATCAGCCCCCGCGAAGCACTCGCCATGGACCCCCAACAACGCCTCCTCCTCGAAACAGCATGGGAAGCATTCGAGTCAGCGGCCCTCGACCCCGCCAGACTGCGCGGATCCTCGACCGGCGTGTTCGTGGGCGGCACCGCATCCGGGTACGGCACCGGGACACAGATACCGCAGGGAGCGGAGGGGCACCTGCTGACCGGCAACGCAACCAGCGTCATGTCAGGCAGGGTCTCCTACGCCTTCGGCCTCGAAGGCCCCGCCGTCACCGTCGACACAGCCTGCTCCTC
>NZ_JBEXDB010000071.1:0-1808 GCF_040605575.1 Streptomyces sp. NPDC005566
AGCACCTGCTCACGCTCACCACCGGGCAGGAACACCTGACGCGCGTCACCCTCCACATCCGCGGCCATCGACTCCAGCACCGACCGGTACATCGCCGCGATCCGCTGTGCGCCGGCGGTGCCGAGCACGTGGGGGTTGACCGTGAGGAGCAGGCCGCTGCCTCGGGCGGCGACGGCGAGACCGAACTCCGTGGCACCCTCGCCATCCCCGGAGTCGGTGTCGACGACGTCCGTCTCCGCCTGGGCGTCGGCCAGGTCGAGATAGCTGAAGCGCACGTCGAGGAGTCGCGTGCCGTCACTCAGTTCGCGCTGCATCACCGGCATCGGGAAGCGCCGGTGCGGCCAGAGCGTGCCTTCCTGGTCGAAGACCTGGCGGATCAGCTCCCGCCAGGTCCGTGCGCCGCGCTCGTAGGCGAACGGCACGGTGTTGAGGTACATGCCGTAGACCCGTTCGGCGCCCACGACCTCGGGCCGCCCGCTGGAGACCAGGCCGGTACAGAAGGAGTCCTCGGCGGTCAGCTGGCTCATCACCTTCAGGTGCGCCGCGTGCAGCACAGCCTTGAGTGACGTTCCGGTGCCGCTCGCGGCAGCTCGGAGCGCCGGGGTGAGGTCGCCGAGCGGCACGTGCACGGTGTTCGCACGATGTCCCGGCTCGTGGTCGCCCCATCCGGAGGGCAGCTCGAACTTGGCGTGCGAGCCGAGTACGTCCCGCCAGTAGCTCCTGTCCTCGTCGGAGTCCAGCGACGCCAGCTCGGCGGCCACGAAGTCCGCGTACCGCACGGCGGGGACCGCCACCTCGGGCAGGGCCTCGCCGCCGCGCACCCGCAGGTAGCCCTCGACGATGTCGCTGAGCAGGGTGCGGTGGCTCCAGCCCTCCGTGATCGGGTGGCAGACACTGACCGACAGCCACCAGGCCTCGTCGGACTCGACGAGTGCGGAGATGCGGAGCAGCGGGGCGCGGGACAGGTCGAACGTCTCGGCCCGCTCGGCGGTGATGTGCGCCCGGCGCGCTGCCGCCTGCTGTTCGGCGTCGAGTCCTCGCAGATCCTGCACGGTCACCGGGATGACGGTGCTCGCGTGGATGAGCTGGAGCGGCACCGCGAAGCCTTCGAGGTCGAAGGATGCGCGGAGCATCTCGTGGCGTTCCACCACGGCCTGCCCGGAGCGGCGCAGGGCGTCGACGTCGAACGGGCGGCCGTCCTTGATTCGGAACGCGGTCGTGTTGTGGTACTTGTTCAGCCCTTCGTCGGCGAGCATCTCGACCAGCATGCCGAGCTGCACCTGCGCCAGCGGGAAGGCGTCCACGAGGCCCGCGGGCAGCTTCGCCCTGTCCTCGTCCCCGATCAGCGCGAACGGTGCGACGACGGCGGACTCGGTGACAGGTTCCGTTCCCGTGAGCGCGGTGGCGAGTCCGGCGACCGTGCGGTGCTGGAAGACGTCCCGTACCCCGGCTTCGAAGCCCTCGGCGCGCAGGGCACCGACCAGGGCGATGGCCTTGATCGAGTGACCGCCCAGATCGAAGAAGTTGTCCTCGACCCCGACCCTCTCCAGCCCCAGCACACCGCTCCACACTGCGGCGATGCGTTCCTCGGTGGGGGTGCGGGGGGCCACATAGGTGTCCTCCGCCGATCCCTCGGGGTCGGGGAGGGCGCGTCGGTCGATCTTGCCGTTCGCGGTCAGCGGAAGGGCGTCGAGCCCGATGAAGACGGACGGAACCATGTACTCCGGCAGCGAAGCCCCGAGCTGCTCAGCCAGGCCATCGATGCTGCCCACGACATAGGCGATGAGCCGCTGGTCCTCCGAGACCAC
>NZ_JBEXDB010000072.1:0-1665 GCF_040605575.1 Streptomyces sp. NPDC005566
GCCGTGGTGGGTGGCGAGGTGGCGGGCGAGGAGTCCGCCGAGGGTGCCGGTGCCGCCGGTGATCAGTACGGTGCCGTCACCGTCCAGCGGCACGGACTGCTCGCCGCCCACGGCACGGGCCAGGCGGGGCACCAGCAGCGCACCGTCACGGACGGCGACCTGCGGCTCGTCGACGCCGGCCAACAGCGCCAGATCCACACCCTCTTCGTCGGTGGCCGGGTCGACGTCGACCAGCACGATCCGGTCCGGGTGCTCCGACTGCGCCGAACGCACCAGACCCCATACCGCCGCACCCACGACATCGACCATGTCGTCACGACCTGCGGGCACGGCGCCCCGAGTCACCACCGCCAGGCGTGAACCGAACGTGCCCTCGTCGCTCAGCCACTCCTGCACACCCTGCAGGACCTCACCCAGCACCTGCTCCACCGGGCCGTCACCAGCCGGCAACACCGTCCACGCCGAAACACCCTCCGCGTCCACCGTGGCGGCAGCGGTGGCCCCAGGCGATGCCGGGACCGGCACCCACTCCACCGCGAACAACGCGTCACCGGCATTCCCGACCGACGACAACTGCTCCGCCGACACCCCACGCGACATCAGGGAACGGACAATCGCGACCGGCGCACCGGAACCGTCGGCGGCTTGGACGGTGATGCCCTCGCCCTCAGGGCGGATCGCCACCCGCAGCGTGGTCGCCCCGACCGCGAACAGCTCCACACCCGACCACGCGAACGGCAACCGCGCCCCGGAACCTTCGCCGTCGCCGGTCAGCAGCCCCGATGGGTGCAACGCCGCGTCGAACAGAGCAGGATGGATACCGAACCCGTCCGCCGCCTCCGCGACCGCCACCTCGGCGTACACACCGGATGCGTCGCGCCAGGCCGCCTGCACGCCCTGGAACGCCGGGCCGTACTCCAAGCCCGCCCCTGCCAGGACGTCATAGAAACCGGCCAGCTCGACCGGCGTGGCATCCTGCGGCGGCCACAGCTCCAGATCGAACCCGGGCACTCCGGTGTCCGACACGGCGAGGAGGCCCGACGCATGCAGCGTCCACTCGTCCGTGCCCTCGGCTCGGGCGTGGATGTGGACCGGTCGGTCGCCCGAGGGGTCGGCATCATCGATCCGTATCTGGACCTGGACGCCACCGTTCTCCGGCAGTACCAGGGGCGCACGAAGCACCAGTTCGCGGACGAGACCGCAATGCACTTCCTGGCCGGCGCGCAGTGCCATTTCCACCAGTGCGGTGCCGGGGACCACGATGCGGTCCAGCACGATGTGGTCGGCCAGCCACGGCTGGGCGTCCACCGACAGGCGGCCGGTGAGGAGCACGCCGTCGCCGTCGGCCAGGGTCACCACAGAACCCAGCAGCGCATGCCCGGCGTCCTCGATGCCGAGCGCACCCGCATCCCCGCCGAACCCGCCCGGCTGCGGCCAGTACCGCTCACGCTGGAACGCATACGTCGGCAGATCGACCACCCGCCCGCCCCAGCCGGCGAACACCGCCGTCCAGTCGATGTCGGTGCCGGAGGCCCACAGACGGCTGACCGCGGTGAGCGCGGTGCCGGTCTCGTCGTGGTCCTTGCGCAGGAGGGGGATGAAGTCGGCTTCGGTGGCGGTGTCCTGGGCCATGGCCGACAGGATGCCGTCCGGGCCGAGTTCCAC
>NZ_JBEXDB010000073.1:0-1626 GCF_040605575.1 Streptomyces sp. NPDC005566
GCGTCGGACATCCTGCATGAGCTGTCGCGTCACAAGAACTTCGGTGTGCGCACGTTCCAGGCGGAGGACGAGATCGCGGGGATCGGGGCGGCGCTGGGTGCGGCGTTCGGCGGTTCGCTGGGGGTGACGACGACGTCGGGGCCGGGTGTGGCGCTGAAGTCGGAGACGATCGGTCTGGCGGTCTCCCTGGAGCTGCCGCTTCTGATCATCGACATCCAGCGGGGCGGTCCGTCGACGGGGCTGCCGACGAAGACGGAGCAGGCGGATCTGCTGCAGGCGATGTACGGGCGCAACGGTGAGGCCCCGGTCCCGATCGTGGCTCCGAGGACTCCCGCGGACTGTTTCGACGCGACGTTGGACGCGGTGCGGATCGCGCTGACGTACCGGACGCCGGTGTTCCTGCTGTCGGACGGGTATCTGGCGAACGGTTCGGAGCCGTGGCGGATCCCGGAGACCGACAGCCTCCCGGACCTGCGGACCCAGTTCGCGACCGGCCCCAACCATGAACTCGCCGATGGTACGGAGGTGTTCTGGCCCTACAAGCGGGATCCGCAGACGCTGGCCCGTCCGTGGGCGGTTCCCGGGACGCCGGGGCTGGAACACCGGATCGGCGGGATCGAGAAGCAGGACGGCACCGGGAACATCTCCTACGACCCGGCCAACCACGAGTTCATGGTCCGTACCCGCCAGGCCAAGATCGACGGCATCACCGTCCCCGACCTGGACGTGGATGATCCGGCCGGCGCCGGCACCCTCGTTCTGGGGTGGGGTTCGACGTACGGGCCGATCACCGCGGCGGTCCGCCGGCTGCGCGCGGCCGGCGAATCGATCGCGCAGGCCCACCTGCGCCACCTCAACCCGTTCCCGAAGAACCTCGGCGAGGTACTGAAGGGCTACGACAAGGTCGTCATCCCGGAGATGAACCTCGGCCAGCTC
Organism: Streptomyces sp. NPDC005566; assembly: GCF_040605575.1. Classification (NCBI taxonomy): domain Bacteria; kingdom Bacillati; phylum Actinomycetota; class Actinomycetes; order Kitasatosporales; family Streptomycetaceae; genus Streptomyces; species Streptomyces sp. NPDC005566. Next base: position 937 of record NZ_JBEXDB010000073.1, read on the forward strand.
GCCACCCTCATCCGGGCCAAGTACCTGATCGACGCCCGCAGTTACACCCAGGTCAACGGAATGCCCTTCAAGGCCGAGCAGCTCGCCACAGCCCTCAAGGAGGCCATCGATGCCTGACACCAACGAACTCCTCCACCTGGTCCCCAAGGCCGAGGGCAAGCAGTCCATGAAGGACTTCAAGTCCGACCAGGAGGTGCGCTGGTGCCCGGGCTGCGGTGACTACGCGGTGCTCGCGGCGGTGCAGGGGTTCATGCCCGAACTCGGGCTGGCGAAGGAGAACATCACCTTCGTCTCCGGCATCGGCTGCTCCTCCCGCTTCCCGTACTACATGAACACCTACGGGATGCACTCCATCCACGGCCGCGCCCCGTCCATCGCGACCGGGCTGGCGACCTCACGCCGGGACCTGTCGGTCTGGGTCGTCACCGGCGACGGAGACGCCCTGTCCATCGGCGGGAACCACCTCATCCACGCCCTGCGCCGCAACGTCAACCTCAAGATCCTCCTGTTCAACAACAGGATCTACGGGCTGACCAAGGGCCAGTACAGCCCCACCTCCGAAGTCGGCAAGATCACCAAGTCGACGCCGATGGGATCCCTCGACGCCCCCTTCAACCCCGTCTCCCTCGCCCTGGGCGCCGAGGCGTCCTTCGTCGCCCGCACCGTCGACTCCGACCGCAAGCACCTCAC
>NZ_JBEXDB010000074.1:0-1576 GCF_040605575.1 Streptomyces sp. NPDC005566
GTGGCGGCCGATGGGTGGCGCGCGTGCGCGCGAATGCGGACTACTCGACGCCGGAATATCGCTATGACTTGTCCCGCATCGTGACGATGCGGCGCGGCCAGCCGATGTCGTCGATTTCGAACGACGCCGGCGCTGAATGGGAATGGGTGGGGGGCTGAGATACGCGAGCTCACCTGTCTCAATAAATAGGCAGTGTGGGGTTGACTATGATTAGTAATTTATGGCGCATTGCATTGGGAATCCTTGCAATCTCTCCGGTTGTTCTGATGGAGTGTGCAAACGGCGAGGCTATGAATTTGAAGGGTCAAGCAATGCAATTTAGCTACACGACGAATGGTGGTGCAGATGGGAGTGTCAATTCATATGGAAACAACGAGGTTTCAGTCTCTGGAGATGTGCTGTCTGTTCAAATTGGTGATTCGGCCGGAAATAAGAATGTTCACGGAATCGGGGCATACAAACTGAAGTTGCAGGGCGAAAATCTGGAATCCGCCAGAAAGCTTGCCGCGTTGCTGTGCTCCCCGAAAGATCCGAAAAGCGATGTGCCAATCTCCGATCTTTACAATGCGAAGTGCAGCGACGGAATGAGAGGTGGTCCGGTCAGAGAATTTAGTCGACCTGTTGCAATCAAAGTTGCCGATCTGGTGAATTCGCTCAGAAATGCAGGGATTCATGATGGACGGAAAGCTGTGAAATTCGATGCTTTGCTTGTGTCGATTGACCGTGCCAAGGCCGGATTCCTGGTTTCTGTCAGATTCGACAACACTGGCGATTATCCTATCAAGTTCAAGACGCCTGATAAATGGGATGCCGGAATTGGCAGGAATATGGATATCTTGGGCGTAAACGGCTACCGAATTGGATCACATGATTCTAAATTTGGACTCGGATTGGCGGGTAAGTCGCTTGAAAATTCGGGCGAATTTCCCGATGGCGAGGTCAGTCTTGCGCCACACAGTTCGGTAACTTTCAAGATAAAAACAACATCCGTCAGTAAGTTCGTCGCGGGTAGCTACGATCTCAATGTTGGCGTGTTTATGAACATCGAGGTTCCGGGAATCCAGTCCAGTCTGGTGCGGGTCGATTTCCATTCGGACCACAAGAATCCGACCCGCGTTACCTTTGACCGCGATTATCCCTCGACGCCGCAGGAGCGCGAGCAGTGGGAAGCGTACCAGCGGACTCGCCTGTCACATTTTCCGATCAACCCCGGTGAGACGTTCGCCGAGGACGGCCTGTATCGAGCAGTGCGTCTGAATGCCGGCGGCAGCTACCGCAGCTTGCAGGTGATGCCATTCAAGGCCGGCGACATCGCTACGACCGACAGCGTGAAGATGCCGATGGAGTCCGGAGACGGCGTCCATCTCGATGGGCCGGTGCAATGGGTATGGGAAGGTAGCGCCCCGATCCCCACGAAGCCATTCTCGTCCGCCTACGTCGAAGGCACGGAGCAGTTCAGCTTGCCCGGCGCGGCGTGTCCGCGTGGCGGTCGATGGGTGGCGCGCGTGCGCGCGAATGCGGACTACTCGACGCCGGAATATCGCTATGACCTGTCCCGCATCGTGACGATGCGGCG
>NZ_JBEXDB010000075.1:0-1496 GCF_040605575.1 Streptomyces sp. NPDC005566
CTAAGATTCTGAATTCTTACTGTAGTGCCGTGACTGGATTCATCGACATCTCCCATCGGTTCGACCGTTACTTCTACGTCATCTAGGTATAAATTAGGGTCGTCGAATTTATTCCATTCAAATCGTATTCCATACTGAGTGGAGGACTCGGACGTCGTTGACTCGATGGTAGCGGTGCTCCCCAATCGCATCATGGACAATCGTCCGATACCTTTTTCTCCGAGTACGACCGACTGGGACGATCCTGAATTTTGCTTTTCGAACAACTTGCCAGGTGTGCCGATCACGAGAAAGCGATTGAGCAAATCATCTTTGCTCATTCCTTTTCCCGTATCGCTGATTTCTATATACTGCTCCGCCCGAAGATTTTGGAGAAATTCGGCGAATTTTGTCTTGTTATCAATATGATCGCGAGCGCGATCGTTCAGTGCCGCCCTTATGGAAAGGGGTAAATCAGGTGATATGGCTTTGTCCACTCTGTCGAGAGCATCTTTCTTTTGCAAGACGGATCCTGCGCGAATTTGCTCTTCAAGAAGCTGCAACGCGGAAATGTCAGCAGGAGCATGAATTTTTACGCTCACCCGGGGAGATCCCGCATCAAACGCGTTCTTTATCAACTCGTTTAAAGCGACATCATCCGAAGTGATCAACTCTGCTCCGAGTTGACGCAGTGCCCGAGCTGCGATACGAAACCGCTGCGCCATTCCTACTCCCAAAAGAACAAAAAAATAGCCGTATTCGTGCTCAGAGTATAGGTTGCAAACTCGGTACGATACGGCTAGCCAACAAAAAATCCACCACGAGACGTCCCTGCTCGGGAGCGGTGCGATGGCGCAACGAAGAACCCAACGAAGCCAGCTGCAAATGACGGACTATTCGTCGAGGCTTCTAATAACCAATTTCAATGACCAGATGTTAGACGTGCTGCCTCCTCCGAGACAACCAGATTCGTTGACACAGGCATGCAAGATTCGACGGGTTCCGCGAATCAGGAAGATCCGCCAAGTCCGAGCCAAGGTGCCAATCGATCCCATGCAAGTGCGGCGAGCTCGCGACCTCGTTTGTCCACCGCTGCCAGGTTCCATTCGTCCGGCACCGTACTTAAAGTCCTTACGTGAGGAAGATACTCACCCCAATATATCGGACCAGCCGTCTCGGACAGATCAATGCCGTCGTGTTTGAGCTGTGTGATGACTTTTTCTGCTTCCTGTTGGCTGTGCGCCGCGAGCGCGCCATACAATGCGCGCTTCTGCTTCCATGGGCGATCGCTCAGAGATCCATTGGCGTTCAGCGGGACAAGCGTCAGATTGCCTAAACGTTCGTACTGGTCATCTCCATACAAGTCGCTTGCCCATCCATTTGCCCTTGAGCGAGGTGCGATATGTTCAATAGTCGAATATTTCTTGTTGGTCCACGCTTCGAGCTTCAGTGTGGGATGTACCCCCGCCTTGCCATGGATCAACTGTCCGAGTGCTCCTTCCACAGTGTCATGGAAG
>NZ_JBEXDB010000076.1:0-1468 GCF_040605575.1 Streptomyces sp. NPDC005566
AGCGCGGCGGCCATGCCGCCCTGCGCCGCGCCCGTGTGGGAGCGGGTGGGCCCTTCGCCGCGAGCGGCTCCGACATCGCGATCTCGCGCCGGACCAGCGCCTGACTCTTCTCCAACGCGGCGATCTGGTCGTCCAGCGCACGGCGGCGGGCGCGGTAGGTTGCGGTGGCCTGCGCGACGAGGCCGGCTTCTCGCTTCACGTCTGCCGGGAAGTCCAGCGGCGCGCCATAGGCTTCGGCCCGCGCGCGCGCCACGCTCGCCTTCAGCTCCAGCGCCTTGGTCAACGCTTCGCGATAGCTCGATTGCGCGCGCGCCGGATCGAGCTTCGCGAGCAGCTGCCCCTTTTCGACCACGTCGCCCTCGCGCACCGCCACGCTCTGGACGATGCCGCCCTCGAGGCTCTGGATCCATTGTTCGCGGCTCGGCGATACGACCGTCGCATCGCTGCGCGTGACCTCCTCGACGCGTGCGAAGTGCGCCCATACCAGTCCGGCGCAGAGCACCACGGCAACCAGATAGAGAACCAGCTGTGCGCCCGCGGACGAGCGGACGAGCAACGCCTCGCGAATGTCGCTCATATAGGCGGTATCACCCGCGCGCAGCCGCGGCGCCGGCTTGCGGCCGAGAATCGATCGAATGCGCCGCATCATGACGCCTCCGCAGCCAACGATGTCGCGGCCGCTGCCGGTTCCGCGGGCGACGCGCCTGCTGGCGCGCCACGCTGGACCACGCGGATTTTCGGTTCACGGTTTCGCTGCGGCTCGGGCGGCGCATGAGGCTCGCCCGTCTCGTGCTGCCCCGACAGGGCCGCCAGCACGCGCGCCTTTTCGCCGTCCATCACGATCTTGCCCTGATCGACGATCACGATCCGGTCGACCAGCGCCAGCAGCGACGTACGATGCGTGACCACGACCAGCGTCTGTCCGGCGCTCGCCTGCTTCAAATGCTCGATGAACTGCGACTCCGTCTGCGAGTCCATCGCGCTCGTCGGTTCGTCGAGCAGCAACGTGCGCGGACGCGCGATCAGGCTGCGGGCCAGTGCGACAAGCTGGCGCTGCCCGCCCGACAGATCGCGGCCGTTTTCGCCAACCTGAAGATTCACGCCGAGCGGATGCCGGGCGACCAGCGCATCGAGCCCCGTCAGTTCGAGCACACGCAGCAGCTCCATGGCCGGCACGTCGGGACGGCCGATCGTCACGTTCTCGCGCAGCGAACCGTAAAACAGCCGGCTGTCCTGGCCGACATAGCCGAAGGTGCGACGCCAGTCCGCCGACGCGATCTGTGCGGCGTCGAGCCCGTCGGCGAGCAACTTGCCCTCCGTCGGCTGATACAGCCGCGCGATCAAACGCAGCAGCGTCGATTTCCCGCTGCCGACCCGGCCGAGTATCGCGACACGCTCGCCGGGCCGAATCTCCACCGACACCTGGTCCAGCGCGGGCGCATTTTTCTCCAGGCCGGCCGACGGATAC
>NZ_JBEXDB010000077.1:0-1467 GCF_040605575.1 Streptomyces sp. NPDC005566
GCCGGACCGGGTGGAAGGGTTGATGCATCGGCCAGCTCGTCGTGGAACCCAGCCTTCACGGCCGGCGTGACATATCGCCTCAACGGTAGATGGTCCGTGCTGGGATCGATTACCTACATCCCGCTAAAGACGACCGGAAAATTCGATGCAGTCAGCGCCAACGGAACGACCGTTTTGAGCAACACGGCGCGAATCACGGCCAATCCAATCATCGGATTCGTTGGGGTTTCCTATCGATTTTGAGCGGCGGATCGAGTCTGAATGGGTATAGCGAAACAGGAGATTTCACCGTGGACGACATAAAAGTCCAAGTTGACGGGCGGGTGATGATCGTCACGATATCGAGGCCAGAAAAGAAGAATGCGTTGACCGGTGCGATGTACGGCGCGCTTGCGGATGCGCTTGAATCAACTGCGCACGAGCGCGTGAACGCCGTCCTCATCCAATCTGATGGTGACACGTTCTCGGCCGGAAGCGACCTGAGCGAATTCTCCGCTGAAGCAATTCGTGACGGCATCGGCAAGAGCCGCGGTGCGCGGTTTCTCCGATATCTGGCGACGATGGAGATTCCCGTCGTGGCCGCCGTACAGGGGAAAGCCATTGGTGTCGGCGCCACCATGCTGTTGCATTGCGACTACGTCATCGTTGCGAACGACGCGCAACTCAGCGCGCCGTTTGTCGACCTGGCGCTCGTTCCTGAAGCGGCGTCGGGCTACCTGCTTCCGTTGCGGATCGGAAGCATTCGTGCGTTCGAGATGATCGCGCTCGGCCGCTCTGTCGATGCGCGGACCGCCGTGGAATGGGGAATCGCTAATCGATCGGTGCCGGCTGACCAGCTTCGAGCCGAAGCGAAGGCGATCGCGGCGGTTATCGCTGCGAAGGCGCCGGGCGCGGTCAGAGCGACGAAACGGTTGATGAGTGAGCGCAGGAGAGTCATCTATCAAATGAACGCGGAATTCGATGCGATCGACAAGCAATTGGCAGGGAACGAGTGCAGCGAAGCCTTGGCCGCGTTCAAGGAAAAGCGTCGTCCCGATTTCTCGAAGCTTCAATAACGTGATGGATAAAAGCAACACTGATACTCGATCGCATGAGGCCGCCATACGGCGATCCCCTGATTTCGACGTGCGGCGATTGGAATCGTGGCTAGGCGGAAATTTGCGTGGTTTTAGCGGGCCACTCGACGTATCGCAATTTTCGGGAGGCCAGTCGAATCCAACCTATTTGCTGACGACGCCATCCGCCCGCTATGTCCTGCGCCGCAAGCCGTCGGGCAAGCTACTGCCGTCCGCTCACGCGATCGATCGAGAATATCGCCTGATACGCGCGTTGAACGGATCCGCGGTGCCGGTCGCGCATGCGCACTGCTATTGCGACGACGTATCGGTAATCGGCACCGAGTTTTATGTCATGAGCTATGTGGAAGGCCGCGTGCTCTGGGAGCCCAGCCTTCCGGGCATGACGCCC
>NZ_JBEXDB010000078.1:0-1436 GCF_040605575.1 Streptomyces sp. NPDC005566
CCACCGCCGCCCCCGCCCAGGTAGTTGAGCGGGTTGACCCGGGTGCCGCCGGGCGTGATCAGGTGCCAGTGGACGTGGGGCCCGGTGGAGCTTCCGGAGCCGGGGGCGCCGACGGCGCCCCCGGACCGTCCGACGATGGCGCCCTTGCCGACCGAGGTGCCGTTGGCCAGCAGGAACTGGGACAGGTGCATGTACTGCGTCCGGTACCCGTCGCTGTGGGTGATGGTCACCGTGTGCCCACCCGTACCGTTGTCGGGAATGTTGGTGACGACACCGGCACCGGCGGCCGGCAGCGCGGTACCGACACCCATCCCGAAGTCGAGACCGCCCAGCGAGCCGCTGTTGAGGTGATCCTGCCAGGTGCCTGTCATCTGGTAGCCGCTGAACGGGTTGTAGATGTCCAGAGCGTGGGCGGCGGTTCCCGAGAACAGCACGCCGCCGGCAGCCAGGCCGAGCGTGGTGACCGAGCCGCGCAGCAGGGTGCGGCGGCTCATCTCGAGTCGTGGCCGGTCCTGTCGGCCGTCGTCGGACCGGTGGTTCTCACACACGGCAACTCCCTTGTTAATCAGGTGACTTGAGCTGGCGGAGGAACGCGATGCCACGGTAGCCTACGCGCATAGATGTTGATAAGAACATGACATGATTGCTGCTGTGGGCCCCGTCTTCACCGGAGGAAGCATGCGCAGGAGAACTGTGATCCGCGGCGCCGTCGCGACGGCCCTGGCCCCGGCCGGCATCGTCACGGCCGCCCGTGCCACGGCCGCCACCGGCCCGGCTCCCGCTGCCGACGTACAGGGGGTGGACGTCTCGAACTACCAGCTCGGCATCGACTACGCCCGCGCCGCCGGGGAAGGCCGGAGTTTCCTCATCGCCAAGGCGGGAGGGTGCCAGCTTGCCGAGGGCCCCTACGTCACCTCCTCCTACGCGGGCCATGTGGACGGTTCCCGCGCAGCAGGTCTGCGCGTGGGCCACTACTGGCTGTCAGGAGACTTCCTCACCCCCACCGCAGCCGCCGACTACTTCGTGGACCACCTCCACGACTACCGCGTCGGTGACGTGCTCGCACTGGACGTCGAGGTGCTCGACGACTCCACCCGGCTGTGGAGCGACACGGATGTGTCTGCCTGGTTCAACCGCGTACGGGAACGGGTCGGCGCCTATGTGCCCTGGTTCTACATCAGCGCCGGTGCGCTGCGGGCCGGTACCTGGAGCCGCACCGTCGCCGCCGGCGCCCACCTGTGGGCGGCCTCCTGGGGGCCCAACAACGGTACCTATCCCGGCGCGCCCGACCTCGGCGGCCGGTACCCCGACTGGGCCGCCCACCAGTACACCTCCGTCGGATCCGCGGGCGGGGTCTCTCCCGTCGACCTCAACCTCGCCCGCTCCTGGGCATTCGACCTCACGGAGCCGACCGACCCGCCGCCCGGAGGGGACGA
>NZ_JBEXDB010000079.1:0-1350 GCF_040605575.1 Streptomyces sp. NPDC005566
GACCGGTGACCGTGAAGGTCCCGCGTACAGCTTTGCAGTCTGTATTGAGGAGAGGTTTGATGAATCGGCGTGCCAACACTGCAGGCAAGCGAGTGGGCTCGAGTCTGTACGTCCATCGCGATGCCGCGCTAGACATCGACTCACCGTCGATCGAGCTCCTCCGTGAGGCCCTCGCAGTTATCGCTCAAGCCGAGCCGCAATGGAATGTGGTCAGGTTATCTCTTGTGGATCGGGAAGTTGCCTTCCTAGACTATCCCTTGTTCGAAATCGAGCCGTTTCCGTGTCTAGCGTCGAGCTGCCTCGTGAAACTAGACCCGGAACCTCAGTTCAGCATCCGTGATTTTCGTTCCTCCCTCAATCCGCCGATTCTGCACCGGAAGGAACTTCTTCTCCATCTGGATGACGCGCGCCGTAGCCACTGGAGTCGCATCACCGCGGATGCAGAGGCAATCGGTCTTTTTGACGAGAATTTTAGGATCGGATTTCGCAACGATTGGCTTCAGCGAATAGCCGCAGCAGGATATGAGCTGATCGGAGGGGTGTTCGTACCTTCAGGCAACTTTGTCGGCGAAGACTTTGCAGAATCCGTAGTCGGGCCGCGGCCGGCTACCGTTGAGAGATATAGAACAGCGCTGACTCGTTCAGGGTTGTCAGCACCGATACAGGCGCTAATTAGATTCGGATTGCTAACAAAAGATAAGTCGCTGTTCGACTATGGATGTGGGAAGGGCGACGACATCGACGGGCTAAACAATGAAGGGTACAGCGCAAGCGGATGGGATCCCCATTTTGCTGCAGCGGCTCCCATAGTCGGGTGCGATCTAGTCAGCCTGGGATTTGTTCTGAACGTCATCGAAGATCGCGAGGAGCGCGATCGAACACTAAGTCGTGCATATGGACTCGCTCGTGTTGCGTTGTCTGTAGCAGTGATGACAGAAAGCGGATCAAGCAATCGAGGGCAACCGTATCGAGACGGCTATCTCACTTCACGCCGAACCTTTCAGAAATACTTCTCGCAGGCTGAATTAAAGTCGTATATCGAATCCGTGCTCCAACGCCCTGCATTGCTGGTGGCGCCCGGAATAGCTTTCGTGTTTGCCAGCGATCAACTTGAAGAGCGGTTTCGCTTGGATCGTCAGCGCTCGTCGCGGGTCTATCTTCGAGTCGCGCAAACCCGTCGGATGCATCCGCCTGCTCCCCGGCGTCGTATTCAGGCGTCGGTCGCGCTCTACAGCGCGAACCAGAGCGAATTTGATCGCTTATGGGCTAAGCTGCTACAGCTTGGGCGGGCGCCGATGCCTGATGAGGCAGAGGAGTTTGTCGACCTTGTCGATGCATGCGGGTCACTTG
>NZ_JBEXDB010000080.1:0-1347 GCF_040605575.1 Streptomyces sp. NPDC005566
GGGCCTTCCCCCGTGAAGGTGGGCACGCGGTTATTGATCACGCAGCGAGCGTGAGTTTAGCGGTGTGGTGTCGGTGTTCATATTCGTTGGGGCTGAGGTGGCCGTTGGCGGAGTGCCGGCGGCGGGTGTTGTAACGGGTCAGCCAGGCAAAGACGGTCCTGCGGCAGGCGTCTGTGTCGCCGTAGTCGTGGGCGCCCTGGAGGGTCTCGCGTTTCAGGGAGGCGTGGAAGCTTTCGCAGGCCGCGTTGTCGGCGCTGGTGCCGACCGCGCCCATCGACCGGGTCACCCCGAGCTGGTCGCAGAGGCCGGCGAAGACCCTGGAGCCGTACTGGGCACCGTGGTCGGAGTGGAACACGGCGCCGTCCAGGCCGCCGCGGGTCGAGGCTGCCATCCGCAGTGCGTCGGCGACCAGACTGGTGCGCATGTGGTCGGCGATGGACCAGCCGACGACCTTGCGGCTGAAGCAGTCCAGCACGGTCGCGAGATAGAGGAACTGGCCGCCTGCGAGCGGGAGATACGTGATGTCGCCCATGTACTTGCGCCCCGGCTCGGTGGCGTTGAAGTTCCGCTGGAACAGGTCCGGGACCGGTGAGGTGGCCGGGTCCGGGACGGTCGTGCGCACTCGTCTGCGCAAGCGGATGCCGGTGATGGAGAACGACCGCATGATCCGGGCAACCCGCTTCTCGTTGACCCGCCACCCTTTCTCACGGAGCTCGGCGGTCACTCGCGGGGAACCGTAGGCGCCGCCGGACTCGCCGTGGACCTCACGGATCTCCCCGGCCAGGATCCGGTCCTGGTGCTGCCGGGCGGCCCGGGCCTCGGCGCCGGCGAGCCACTTGTAGTAGCTGGACCGGTTCACGTCCAGGACCTGGCAGAGCCGCTTCACCTCGTAGGTGTCCCGGTGGTCGTCAACGAACTGGAAGCGGCTCCTCACCAGTTCGTCTCTCCGGCGAAATACTTGGCCGCCTTGCGGAGGATGTCCCGCTCGGTGGCGAGCTTGCGCTCACTTGCCTCGAGTTCTGCCACCCGGGCCTCCAACTGCCGGACCCGCTCGTCCGGATCAGCGGACGGCACCGCCTCCCGACGCTGGGCGCCCGGCTTCGCGTCCGCGGCGGTGATGCCACGGCGTTCGCGGTCCCGCAGCACCCACGCACGCAGGGTCGCCCGGTTGACGCCCAGGTCAGCAGCGATGCTCTTGTAGATCGCCCCGGGTGTGGACTCGTACAGGGCCACGGCATCGGCCTTGAACTCGTCCGAATAGTCCTTCATCGCCATCGACGGTCTTCTCGCTTCCTCCGGATCAAGCAGATCCAGTATCAGCGTGTCCACGACTCAGGGGGAGGTCCC
>NZ_JBEXDB010000081.1:0-1308 GCF_040605575.1 Streptomyces sp. NPDC005566
GGGCTGATCCCGAACAGGGCGGCGTCGAACTCATCGGCGTCGTGGACGAACCCGCCCACCGCCGCGGTTACGTCGACCAGACCGGTGGGCCAGCCGCGGTCGTCCGGGAACGGAGTGATCCCGTCCGACCCGGCGGCAACCAACTCCCACAACTGCTCCGGCGACGTCACACTGCCGGGATAACGGCAGGCCATACCCACGATCGCCACCGGCTCGTCCTGCGCCGCGCCCGCGACGCGCGCCCCCGGAGCAGCGCCCTCCTGCGCGTCCCCCACCAGTTCCGACAGCAGATGGTCGCAAAGGGCGGTCGGGCTGGGATGGTCGAAGACCAGGGTCGCGGGGAGTGACAGTCCGGTGTCCGTGGTCAGCAGATTGCGCAGCTCGACCGCCATCAGCGAGTCGAAGCCCAGGTCCCGGAACGCCCTACCGGGCTCGACCGCTTCCGCACCCGTGTGTCCCAGTACCGTGGCGGCCCGCTCACGCACCAGGTCCAACACGATCCGGGCCCGCTCCGCGAGAGGGGCGTCCACCAGCCGCTGCCGCAGACCCGGTCCGGCGTCATCACTCGGCGTGGTTTTGAGTGCGTCGGCCGCTTCGGGAAGGTCGGACAACAGCCCGCTGGCACGGGACGAGGCGAAAGCCGGGACGAACACCGACCAGTCCACGTCGGCGACCGTCACATTGCTTGCGTTCTGCTCGATCGTCTCTGCCAGTGCCTGCACTGCCAGGGCCGGATCCATCGCTATCAGCCCGCGCCGGCGCAGGTTCTGGGCCGCTTCCGGGTCGGTGGCCATCCCGGCTCCGGCCCAGGGGCCCCAGGCCACCGAGGTTCCCGGCAGCCCGCGGTCGTGACGGTGCTGCACCCAGGCGTCGAGGAAGGCGTTGCCTGCCGCGTACGCACTCTGGCCACCGCTGCCCCACGTCGCGGCGATCGAGGAGAACACCACGAACAGGTCCAACGACAGGTCCGCGGTCAGTTCGTCCAGGTGCTTGGTTCCGTCGACCTTGGCCCGCAGCACCGACGCGAACGCTTCCGGGGTGGCTGCCTCCAACCATTGCGGGATGTCGAGTCCGGCCGCGTGGACGATGCCGGTCAGCGGCAGGCCGACGGGAACACCGGCGATCACCTCGGCCAGGGCATCGCGGTCGGCCACGTCGCAGGCGGCGACCGTGACCCGTACGCCCAGCTCGGCCAGTTCCTCGACCAGACCGTCCGGGGCGACGCCGCCGCGGCTGGTCAGCACCAGGTGCGGCACGCCCCGTCCGGCCAGCCAGCGGGCCACTTCCGCACCCAGTGCGCCTGTGCCG
>NZ_JBEXDB010000082.1:0-1148 GCF_040605575.1 Streptomyces sp. NPDC005566
CCGAGCGATGATGTCGGCGATCCGCATCTTTCACCCAGTCCGGCCGAATCGCAGATGCGTATGCCTGAGCACTGCGTGACGCTTCGCCATTGGGCTGAGCAGAAAACCCAAGGCGCTCGTCGATGGCGCGCGCCACGGTCGACGATTTGGGCAGGCGTCGAGGATCACAACCAGCCCAAAACGTGAACATGCTCTCGAACAGCACGCCCAAGATCGTGGTCGTATAAGGCAATTCGACCGTGACAAGCTTGCCGGTTGAGTCAGCTCGCATGGGCAAATCGGTCATTGGCATTGCGGTGTCGCCCATGCCCATATACATCGCGTGAAGCTCGCGTTGCAAGCGCATCTCGACGTCGCAATGGCTGATCGAAGAATTGACAATTGCACGGGTCAGTTTGGCGAGTTCCTGGGTTTTCAGTTCGAGGCGATTGTGCAATCGACCGACTTCCTGTTCTACTCGCCGCACCCGCGCTTGCAGCGACGAGTGTTCGTCGAGCGGTGGCGAACACCGCTCGTTCGTGTAGTCAGCCTTCTCGGGGCGTTCCATGCGTCCACCTCTTCACGACCATGATCACCTCGGCACAGAGCCACAACGGGATCAACCTATTCAAAAGCGCCAACACCACGCGCAAAAAACCAGCTGAATCACTACGCACTCGATGTGTGACGTCGTCGCATGTCGTTGGCCGGCCGCCAATGCAGTGTTTATTGCAGAACGACGCGTCGTCAACTAGGAGACTATGGAGGTCAGAAGCCTCAAGTTTTCCGCGACAATCCATTCGAACGCACGCACCCTCGCTTTCGCGAGCTGGTTTGATTGGTCATACGAGCCGATCTTTCCGAATTTCGACGCGAGCTCATCCGATAGGAGTCGATTCGATGCCAACGTATCTCGAATTGAAGGCGCAAGCTGAACAGCTCAGACAACAAGCGGAACAGGCCCGCCTGGCTGAGCTTGACATTGTTCTCGCGGAGGTTCGCGCGCGTGTGGCCGAATACGCGCTGACTGCCGAGCAGATCTTCGGGCGTCGGCGCAGCGCATCTGCCACGCGGGTCGGCCAAGATCGTATCCCGGCTCGGCCAGGAAGTTCACCGGGACGACGGGCGGCCCGCCGGCTTCGCCGATCGCGTACAACGCACCGCTCAGT
>NZ_JBEXDB010000083.1:0-1116 GCF_040605575.1 Streptomyces sp. NPDC005566
CTAGGTGTACTGCCCAGGGACGTTGGTCAATCTGGTGATGGGCGGTTTGCCGCCGGTTGCGGTGTGGGGGCGGTGGTGATTGTAGTGATGGAGCCAGGCCGGCAGGGCTTTGCGGCGGGCTGATTCGCTGGAGTAGAAGCGGCCCAGGGCCCAGCCGTCGGCGAGGGTGCGGTGGAAGCGTTCGACCTTGCCGTTCGTCTGCGGCCGGTAGGGCCGGGTTTTCTTCGGTGTGATCGCGAGTTCGGCGCAGGCCTGTGTCCAGTGCCGGGAGCGGTAGGCCGAGCCGTTGTCGGTCAGGACCCGCTCGACGGTCACTCCACGGGCGGCGAACCAGCCGACCGCGCGGCCAAGGACACCGACTGCCGTGGCGGCTTTCTCGTCGTCGCAGATCTCGGCATAGGCGACTCGGGAATGGTCGTCGACGACCGTGTGGACGAACGCCGTGCCCAGCAGCGGGCCGCGGTACCTGTTGCGGGGCTTGTCGGGCGTTGCTGCCCGGTTCTTGCGGCCCTGGACGCGTCCGACGTAGCGCCAGCCGCCACCATCGGGCACGTTCCCGAGCTTCTTGACGTCGATGTGGAGCATGGCGCCGGGGTGATCGTGTTCGTAGCGGCGGACGGGCTCGCCGGTGGCGCGGTCGAGGTGGGAGAGCCGGTTGATCCGGCACCGGGTCAGCACCACGTGGACGGTCGAGGCGGGCATGCCCAGCCGTCCGGCGATCTGGACCGGCCCAAGACGCTGCTTCCAGCGCAGGTGCACGATCTTGCGGACCTGCGGCTGAGTGGTCCGGGCCGGGCTGCGATGCGGCCGTGAGGACCGGTCGGCCATCGCGGCCGGACCGGACTCGGCATAACGGTCGGCCCACCGCCTGGCGGTCGGCCAGGACACGTCGTAGCGCTCGGCCGCACGGGCCACCGGCCATCCCTCATCAACTATCAGACGCGCCAGGCGAAGACGTGCACGGGGCGTCAGAGCAGCGTTAGCGTGAGACACGAAGGCCTCCTGGTTGGCGGAGCGGTTCCTAGACAGCTCCACTCCACAACCGGAGGCCTTCGTCATCTCGCAGATTCAGATCGTGTCGTCACACAAACTCGACCAACCTGGCTGGGCAGTACA
>NZ_JBEXDB010000084.1:0-1113 GCF_040605575.1 Streptomyces sp. NPDC005566
GGACACCGTCGAGGACCTGGTGTCGGAATGGGCGGGCCGGCTGTCGGTGGCCGCGGTGAACGGACCCTCCTCCACCGTGGTCTCCGGCGACGCCGGAGCCCTCGACGCGCTCCTCGCCGCGTGCGAACGACGGGACATCCGCGCGCGCCGCATCCCGGTGGACTACGCGTCTCATTCACCGCGGATGAAGGAACTGCGGGAGCGGATCCTTGCGGATCTGGCCGGCCTGACCCCTGCTACCGGCACGATTCCGATGATCTCCACGCTGATCGGTGGCCCCGTCAACAGTGATCTTGACGCCGCTTACTGGTTCGACAACCTGTGTTCGACGGTGGAGTTCGAGACCGCGGTCCGGTCCCTGCTGGGGCAGGGCATGCGCACGTTCATCGAGGTCAGCGCCCATCCGGTGTTGACGGTGGGTGTCGAGGAGACGGTCGACGCGGCTGGTGTCGAGGCCGTGGTGCTGGGCACGCTGCGGCGCGGTGAGGGCGGGATGCGCCGCGTCCTGGCTTCCCTCGGTGAGGCATGGGCGGCAGGCGTCGACGTGAACTGGGCTGCCGTACTCACCGGCCGCCACGTGTCCTTGCCGTCGTATGCGTTCCAGCATGAGCGGTATTGGCTGGATGCGCCGTCGTTGCCGGTGGCGGGTGCTGCTGGTGGGGTGGATCCGATCGAGTCCCGGTTCTGGGATGCCGTGGAGCGTGGTGATCTCGACGAACTCGCGGGCACGCTGCAGTTGTCGGAGGCCCCGCAACTGCTGGGGTCGGTGGTTCCGGCGCTGGCGTCGTGGCGCCGGGAGCGACTGCAGCGCTCCGTCATCGACACCTGGCGCTACCAGGTGACGTGGAAGCCCTTGGAGGCCACGCCAGCCGCCACGCTGTCGGGCACCTGGCTGGTGGTGGGGCCAGGAGGCAACGATGTGGCCGGGGCCTTGAGCGGTGCGGGTGCCGGCGTGGTGGGTCTGCCGGTGGACGCGCTGTCGGACCGTGCGGCTGTGGCCGGGCGGCTTGCTGAGGTCGGGGATGTGTGTGGTGTGGTGCTGGTGGCGGGGTCGGCTTCGGCCGGTCTGCCTGCCCGTGGCGGTGTGGTCGCGGACGAACTCACATGCGTGAC
>NZ_JBEXDB010000085.1:0-1099 GCF_040605575.1 Streptomyces sp. NPDC005566
GCTGGCGGTGGTGTACGACAGCACGTCGAAGGACAAGGTGACGCTGGCGGGCAAGACGGGCACGACGCTGTCGAACGTGGCGGCGGGCAAGGCCGACCTGGATGCGGTGAACGTGTCGCAACTGAAGTCGTCGGGCCTGATCGGCGAAGACGGCAAGTCGATTGCTGCGGTGACGTACGACAAGAAGGCCGACGGCACGCCGAACTACAACTCGGTGACGCTGGGTGGCGGGAAGTCGACGGGTCCGGTGACGCTGTCGAACGTCGCACAGGGTAAGGCCAACACGGACGCGGTGAACGTCGAGCAACTGACGAAGGCGATCAGCGAGGTCGAAGGCGGCATGAACCCGTTGGCCGTGTCTTACGACAGCGTGACGAAGGACAAGGTGACGCTGGCCGGTGGCAAGACGGGCACGACGCTGTCGAACGTCGCAGCCGGCAAGGCCGACATGGATGCGGTGAACGTGTCGCAACTGAAGTCGTCGGGTCTCGTCGGCGAGGACGGCAAGTCGCTTGCAGCGATCACGTACGACAAGAACGCGGACGGCACGCCGAACTACAAGTCGGCGACGCTCGCCGGTGAAGGCGGTACGAAGCTGTCGAACGTGGCGGCGGGCAAGGCCGATATGGACGCGGTGAACGTGTCGCAACTGAAGTCGTCGGGCCTGATTGGCGAGGATGGCAAGTCGGTCGCAGCAATTACGTACGACAAGAACGCGGACGGCACGCCGAACTACAAGTCGGCAACGCTGGCCGGTGAAGGCGGCACGAAGCTGACGAACGTGAAGGCGGCCGAACTGTCGGCGAAGAGCACGGACGCGGTGAACGGCTCGCAACTGTTCGCGACGAACGAGAACCTGGGCAACATGAAGGACGCGCTGACGGATGGCGGTGTCCTCGACAAGACGACCGGCGAATCGCTGGCGGTGGTGTACGACAGCACGTCGAAGGACAAGGTAACGCTGGCGGGCAAGACGGGCACGACGTTGTCGAACGTGAAGGCCGGTACGGCGGATCTGGACGCGGTGAACGTGTCGCAACTGAAGTCATCGGGCCTGATCGGCGAGGACGGCAAGTCGATCGCCGCGGTGACGTACGAC
>NZ_JBEXDB010000086.1:0-1085 GCF_040605575.1 Streptomyces sp. NPDC005566
GTGCACGCGGCCGGTCTCGACCTCCCGCAGCGGCTCGAGGAAGCCACCCCCGAGGCTTTCGCCTCGGTGCTGCGGGCCAAGGTCGACGGAACCAAACACCTGGACGAACTGACCGCGGATCTGCCGCTGGACCTGTTCGTGGTGTTCTCCTCGATCGCCGCGACGTGGGGCAGCGGCGGCCAGAGTGCCTACGCGGCAGGCAACGCCTTCCTCGACGCCTGGACACAGCACCGCCGCGACCGTGGGCTTGCGGGAACCTCGGTGGCCTGGGGCCCGTGGGCAGGAGCCGGGATGGCGGTCCAGGGCGAGGCTGAACAGGCTCTGCGGCGGCGCGGCTTGCTGCCGATGGATCCGGCCATGGCGGTCCGGGCCCTGGCAGCGGCGGTGGACGGCAGGGAATCCTGCGTGACCGTCGCCGACATGGACTGGTCGGTGTTCACCCCGGCCTTCACCTCCTCCCGCCCGAGCACACTGCTGTCCGAACTCCCCGAAGCGGCCGACGCACTCAAAACCACGCCGAGTGATGACGCCGGACCGGGTCTGCGGCAGCGCCTCGTGGACGCACCCGCCACGGAGCGGGCCCGGATCCTGTTGGACCTGGTGCGTGAGCGGGCCGCCACGGTACTGGGACACACGGGTGCGGAAGCGGTCGAGCCCGGTAGGGCGTTCCGGGACCTGGGCTTCGACTCGTTGATGGCGGTCGAGCTGCGCAACCTGCTGACCACGGACACCGGACTGTCGCTCCCCGCGACCCTGGTCTTCGACCATCCCAGCCCGACCGTCCTCAGCGACCACCTCCTCTCACAGTTCTTCGACAGGTCCACGGCACAGCCGGACATGTCCCTGCCCGTGCTCGTCACCAGGAACGACGAACCGGTGGCAATTGTGGGTATGGCCTGCCGTTATCCCGGTGGTGTGACGTCGCCGGAGCAGTTGTGGGAGTTGGTTGCCGCCGGGTCGGACGGGATCACTCCGTTCCCGGACGACCGGGGCTGGCCCACCGGTCTGGTCGACGTAACCGCGGCGGTGGGCGGGTTCGTCCACGACGCCGATGAGTTCGACGCCGCCCTGTTCGGGATCAGCCC
>NZ_JBEXDB010000087.1:0-1075 GCF_040605575.1 Streptomyces sp. NPDC005566
TCGTGGTCGATCGACGTGATCACGAACTGCCGCTGGTCGGTGGGCTGCATGTCCCGTTCGGGATCCCCGGTCAGCGTGACCCATGTGCCGACGGCAAGGTCGCGTACGCTGCTCACGCCGTCGTAACGCTCGGCTTCGAACTGATGCGCGAGCATCCGGGCGCGCGTGAGGCGCTCGTGATCGCTCCACGAGTCGCCCGCATGCGGGATGTCGATCGCGACGTCGGTCAGCAATTGCGCCAGGTCGTTGCCGGCCTCGCCCTGGTCGAGGCTCGCCGCGACCATCGACTCGTCGATACGCGCTTTCTTGTAGTCCCACGACGGGCGACCGACCTGACCGGGTGTCAGACGCTGATGCAGGGCGAACAACGTGACGGTGTCACGCTCCTCGGTCGCGGCGTCGCGCGGATGCAGCCGCACCGTACCGGCCGGCGCCTGGGGCAGCGACATCGGATCGTCACAGCACACGAGCGTATGCGCGGGCGTGTCATCGTGGCTATTGCCCTTGCCCGCGCCGGCCTTGGCAAACACCGTGATGCCCTCGCGTCGCAACAGGCGGCGCACGAACTTCGCATCCGATTCGTTGACCTGGCGTGTCAGTTCGCGCGCCGGATATCGGTCGCGACTCAAGCCCGACAGGTCGAACTCGAAGGCCGCCGCCAGCGCCGGGCTGCGCTGACGCCATTCAGTAAACAGTGTCGAGAGGATGTCGACGACGCTGCTCTGACGGAATACGCGGGAATTCGTGCGCTTGTCCATCAACGACAGGGCATCGCATACGGTCAGTTGGTACACGCACAGCTCGCCGTCGCTCTGGCCGACCTGCACGTCCTGGATGATCGCGTTGACGAAGTGCAACTGCCCCCGATCGGTGACGAGCCGGATCGAGACAGGGACGCCGAGAAACAGCCGCGGCGGCAGGTTGTGGCGCGCCGACACGCAGGTCAGATGCCCGCGAATGCCGGTCATCAACCCTTCGTGCACGTGCGCGTGCTGCAGCGCAAGCAAGTGCCCCAGTGCGTCTTGCGCCTTGCCGAAATTCAAGGCGACCGGTCGACGGCTGGAACCGTCGACCG
>NZ_JBEXDB010000088.1:0-1064 GCF_040605575.1 Streptomyces sp. NPDC005566
GCCATCATGAAGCCCTGCTGCGTGACGAGCTGGTTGAGCTGCGCATTGGCCGTCTGGCCGACGATCCCGAGCTGCGACAGCGCGCCCTGGTAGTCGGTCGTGCTCTGCGCATACACGCTCACCGATTCCGAGAGCCGCGCGTGATGGTAGATCGCGTCGTTCTCCCAGAACGTCGAGCTCGCCGCGGTGCCGATCGCGCCGGACAGCGTGCGCAGGAAGTTCGACAGCCCCGACGCGCTCGCAAGCCGGTCGTCGGAGATGCTCGACAGCGTGATCGTCGTCATCGGCACGAAGAAGCATGCGACGCCGATCCCCTGCACGAGCCGCGGCAGGATCACGTGGTTGAACGGCACGTCGAGCGTAAACGTCGAGTTCCAGATCGACACGCCGGCAAACACGATGAACGCGAAGCTCGCGACCATCCGCAGGTCGAGCCGGTGCATGTTGCGGCCGATCAGCGGCGACAGCACGAGCGCGAGCAGCCCGACCGGCGCGGTCGCGAGGCCGGCCTTGCCCGCCGTGTAGCCCATCACCGTCTGCAGCCACAGCGGGAAGATCACGACCGAGCCGAAGAACGCCATGAAGCCGAACGAGATGATCATCGCGCCGAGCGCGAAGTTGCGGTCCTTGAACAGCGACAGGTCGACCACCGGCTCCTTCTCGGTCGCCTCCCACACGAGCATGAACGCGAGCGACACGACCGCGATCAGCGCGAGCGCGACGATGAACGTCGAGTTGAACCAGTCGCGGTCCTTGCCGAGGTCGAGCATCATCTGCAGGCATGACACGCCGATCACGAGCAGCGCGAGGCCGATCGCGTCGATCCGCTGCTTCGACGTCTTCGTCTCGCGGCCGCGCAGCAGGAAGTACGCGCAGGTCGCCGAGAAGATGCCGATCGGCAGGTTGATGTAGAAGATCCACGGCCACGTGTAGTTGTCGCTGATCCAGCCGCCCAGCAACGGGCCGAAGATCGGCGCGACGATCACCGTCATCGCCCATAGCCCGAGCGCGAGCCCGCGCTTCGCGGGCGGGTAGCTGCGCATCAGGATCGTCTGCGACAGCGG
>NZ_JBEXDB010000089.1:0-1048 GCF_040605575.1 Streptomyces sp. NPDC005566
CCGGCCGCAGTCGTCGACAGCACGGGCGTGGCCGGCTGGGGCGGCGCGATGCCGGCGGAGTCGTCGGCGCGGGCGGACGACGCGCAGAAGGCGAATGCGACGCAGGCCACGGCGGCCGGTAGCAGGGGGCGTTTCGGGAAGCGGCTTCGCATGGCGAGGCATCCTTTCGGGTGGGATGACGGGTATACGTCGACGAACCCGTAAACGCTAGACGCCAATTGCACCGGCTGCAATGCGCAAATGGCAATCGTGGCGATAGTCGTGGCATTTACGCGCGGCCCGGGATACGCGGCCGTTGGTTGATGCGGCCGCGCCTGCCCGATTCAACCTCGATCCGCGCCCACCGGCGTCGGTGCCTGCTCGGCAATCAGGCGTTCGGCCTTCAGCGTATTCCACAGTTCGGCAGGGATCGACGCCGCCGCGAGACGCAGGTTGTCGTCGATGCGATCGGGCCGGCTAGCGCCGGGGATCGCGGCCGCGACGGCCGGGTGCGCGAGCGAGAATTGCAGTGCCACCGCGCGGACATCGACGCCGAATCGTTCGCAGATCCGGCGGATGCGCGCGACGCGGTCGAGCATGGCCTGCGTGGCCGGCTGATACTCGTAGTGGGTGCCGCCCGCCAGCACGCCCGAGTTGTACGGGCCGCCGACGATGATCCCGAGCCCGCGCGCGGCGCTTTCCGGCATCAGCCGTTCGAGCGCGCCCGCATGGTCGAGCAGCGTATAGCGCCCGGCGAGCAGAAAGCCGTCGGGGTCCGCGCGTTCGAGCGCGAGTTCGCACGGCTCGACGCGGTTCACGCCGAGGCCCCAGCCCTGGATCACCTTCTCGTCGCGCAGTCGCGTGAGCGCCCTGGCCGCGCCCGACATCGCGATGTCGAACACGTCGCGCCACGCGTCGCCGTGAAAGTCGACGGCCGGGTCGTGAATCCACACGGTGTCGAGCCGGTCGGTGCGCAGCCGCCTGAGGCTCGCGTCGATCGAGCGCAGCGTGCCGTCCTCGGTGTAGTCGTAGACGATCCGGTTCGGCAGCCCGTGGCGAAACAGGCCGC
>NZ_JBEXDB010000090.1:0-1043 GCF_040605575.1 Streptomyces sp. NPDC005566
GCCCCGGTCACGTTCGACACCACCGGAATCCGCGCCGGGTGGAACGTCAGACCGGACAGGACGGCTCCGAACTCCTCCAGCATCGGCTCCATCAGCGCGGAGTGGAACGCGTGCGACACCGACAGCACGTTGAACCGCAGGCCACGGGCGGCACACTCGGCCACGTACCGCTCGATGGCGTCGGAGGTGCCGGACAGGACCACGGAATTCGGGCCATTCACTGCCGCGATGTCCAGACCGGAGTCCGCGACATCGGCTTCGGTGGCCTGGACGGCGAGCATGCCGTCGCCGGCGGGCAGTGCCTGCATGAGTCGGCCACGTTCGGCTACCAGGACGCACGCGTCGTCCAGGTCGAGGATGCCAGCCACGTGCGCTGCAGTGATCTCACCCAGCGAGTGACCCAGCAGCGCGTCCGGGGTCACACCCCACGACTCGACGAGCCGGAACAGCGCGACCTCGATGGCGAACAGACCCGCTTGCGCCCACACAGTGTGGTCCAGGTCGACACCGTCGGCCAGGACCTCACGCAACGGACGCTCCAGCCGAACGTCCAGCCGGGCACACACCGCGTCGAAGGCCTCGGCGAACACCGGGAACGCCTCATACAGCCCCAGGCCCATACCTGCACGCTGCGAACCCTGGCCGGTGAACAGGAACGCGGTCCTGCCATCTACGTTCGCACCTGCGGCGAGCACGTCCCCGCCGGGGGCCAGCACCACGCGATGTTCCAGCGCGGCACGCGTCGTCGCCAGCGACCAGCCCACATCCAACGGATCCAGCTCCGGACGCTCCGCCACGAACTCCCGCAGCCGTTCCGCCTGTGCCCGCAGGGCTGGCTCGGACTGCGCTGACACCGGCCACGGCACCAGATCCGGCGCCTTCGGCGTCGCATCGAGCGCAGCCGGTTCGGGCTGAGGCGGCGCCTCGAGAATCACGTGCGCGTTGGTACCGCTGATCCCGAAGGACGAGACGCCCGCGCGGCGCGGACGACCTGCCTCCGGCCAGGAACGCGCCTCCGTCAGCAGCTCCACCGCGCCCGCCGA
>NZ_JBEXDB010000091.1:0-1033 GCF_040605575.1 Streptomyces sp. NPDC005566
GCGATCGCGGCCGTCATGCGAGAACCCGGCGCTTGTCGAACAGATAGTGGGCGACGCCCCATTCCTGCCCGTCGGCATAGCCGAACAGCTCGGCGACCGCCATGTAGAACATCCGCCAGCGCTGGAACCAGATGCGGGCGTCGGCGCCGTAGACCGTCTCGAAAATCGGCATGACCCGGGGGCGCGCCGCATCGAGCGACGCGAGCCACTGATTGGCCGTGCGGGCGTAGTGAGTCCCGTCGAGCCACCATTGGCGGGCGATGCGCACGTCGTCCTGGAACCGCAGCAGCAGGTCGGCCGACGGCATCGTCCCGCCCGTGAAGAAATAGCGCGACATCCAGTCGGTGTCGTCGTGCACCGCGAAGTGATAGGCGAGCAGCTTGTGCGCGAAGATGTGCACGAAGAGCTTGCCGTCGTCGTGCATCCAGCGCGCGATTTTGGCGAGCAGTTGCCCGTAGTTCTTCATGTGCTCGAACATCTCGATCGAGAGCACGCGGTCGAAACCGGCATCCGCGGGATCGAAGTCGAACTCCACCACGTTGCCGGTGACGATTCGCAGATTCGTCAGCCCGCGCTGCGCCGCGCATCGCTCGATGAAGTGGCGTTGACCGTGCGAATTCGACAGGCCGACGACCTGCGCGGCCGGATACCGTTCGGCGAGCCAGAGCGACAGCGAACCCCAGCCGCAACCGAGGTCGAGAATGCGCTGGCCGTCCTCCAGCCTGGCGCGCTGCGCGTACAACGCCAGCATGGCTTCTTCTGCCTGCGACAGCGTTTCGTCGCCGCGCGGGTAATAGCCGCACGAATATTTGAGCCGCGGGCCGAGATGGGCCTCGAAGAAGCTGCCGGGCACTTCGTAATGCTGCGTGTTCGCCGCGAGCGTCTCGATTGCGATCGGGCTCGCGCCCAGTTCACGCACCAGCGTGTCGTAGGCCGCCGCGCGCCGTTCGCCGTCATCCGCGTGTTCGTCGCGCAGGCGTTGCCGCATGAGCGAGCGCATGCCGGCCCGGATCAGCCGGTCCGGCAGCCAGCC
>NZ_JBEXDB010000092.1:0-1022 GCF_040605575.1 Streptomyces sp. NPDC005566
CTCGGCGGGACGGTCGAAGGTCGAGGAGATGACCTCGCCCTTCACCGACCGCTGCATGTCGGTGACCTCTTCCGGACGCTCGTCGCGCCGGGCGAAAGATTCAACTTGCAGGCGATCTCACCGGCTCGGGAGAGATGGTTATTCGGGGCGATGAGTCAGGCGCGTCCTTTTCCGTATTCCGCGTATCGAACGGACGGGTGGCAGGCGTTGCGACAGTCGACGCCCCGCGTGAATACGCAACGGCCAAACGGCTCGTCGAGTCGCGAATCGCGGTGCAGACCAATCTGCTGGCCGATTCCTCTACCGAGCTTCGCAGCTTGCTTAGCTACAAGGTGAACTAAATGAAAAAACTGGAAAACCAGGTCGTGCTGGTGACAGGCGGCGCATCTGGCCTGGGCCGCGCCATCGTCGAGCGGTTCGTTTCGGAGGGCGCGCGGGTAGGCGTGCTTGACCGCTCGGCTGATCGGATTGCCGAAATCCGCGATGCACTCGGTAATGCTGTGATGGGCTTCCAGGGCGATGTTACGTCGTATGAGGACAACCTTCGCGCAGTGAATGGATTGGTCGCTCAGTTCGGCCGCCTGGATTGCGCGATCGGGAACGCCGGGATCTGGGATTTCAAGACCGCACTGGTCGACCTCTCGGAAGACAAACTCTCTTCGGCGTTCGACGAATTGTTCGCCGTGAACGTGAAGGGCTATCTTCTGCTCGCCAAGGCCGCTTTGAAAGCGCTGGCCGAAAGTCGCGGGAGTCTGATCTTTACGGCATCGAACGCGTCGTTTCAGTCGGACGGTGGCGGCGTCCTCTACACGGCCAGCAAGCACGCAATTCGCGGCATCGTTACGCAACTCGCTTTCGAATTGGCGCCGTTCGTCCGCGTCAACGCCGTTGCTCCGGGGGGAATGATCACGAACCTCAGCGGCGTGAAGTCGCTCGGACTCTCGGATGCCACGATTCCGGCGGAGCCGTTCGTCGAAATGGCGCGCCATGTGGTGCCTATCGGTCATCTGCCGACTCCGGCC